>CAYYGM010000013.1:0-45646 GCA_964471555.1 uncultured Phycisphaeraceae bacterium | reverse complement strand
GCCGCCACCGGCAAGGGTTTCGCCATCGGTTCGGCCGCCCTCACCGCCCTGGCTCTGCTGGCTGCTTACGTCGCCACCGTGCAGACCCAGTTGGCTGCGATTTCTCCGGAGATTACCGTCGGCAAGGAGGCGATCGCCACCAACACCGCGACCCTGCCGCAGATTCTCGACTACTACCAGGTGACGTTGATGAACCCGCGCGTGCTGTGCGGACTGTTTATCGGCGTGATGCTGGTCTTCGTCTTCTGCTCGCTGACCATGAATGCCGTGGGTCGCGCTGCGTTCAGCATGATGAACGAGTGCCGTCGCCAGTTCGGCATCATGAAAGCTGCGTTCAAGAAGCAGGGCATGAGCGAAGCCGACATCGCCGATCCCAAGAAGTGGCCCTTCAGCGTGGAAAACGACGGCCACCAGTATCCCGACTACGCCAACTGCGTGGCCATCTCCACCGGCGGCGCCCTGCGTGAGATGATCTTCCCCTCACTGCTGGCGGTGATCGTGCCGATCGTGGTCGGTCTGCTGCTGGGCGTGGCGGGCGTCATGGGCCTGCTGGCCGGCACGCTGGTCTGCGGTTTCGCCATGGCCATCTTCATGGCCAACGCCGGCGGCGCCTGGGACAACGCCAAGAAGTACATCGAGACCGGCCAGATGGGCGGCAAGGGTTCACAGAACCACAAGGCCACCGTCGTCGGCGACACCGTCGGCGATCCGTTCAAGGACACCTCCGGCCCGTCGCTGAACATTCTCATCAAGCTGGTCAGCATCGTCAGCGTGGTGTTCGCCGGCCTGATCGTCAGCTACAGCCCTGCCATCATGAAGCTGATCGGCCTGGGTTGAGTTTGATCGCAATTTCAAAGCAAAAAACGCCCTTTCATCGGGGCGTTTTTTATTTTTGCATCATGTTATCGGCAATTTTTCAGGAAGTGCTTGTTTCTTTCGCCTGTCTGCGATATCTGCATTGTTTGAAATAACAGCATGATGCATTACAATGGTTGATTCATCCCACGGGGCGGCCGTGGGTTTTTTTTCGTAATCGGCTAGACATGGCCCAGCATCCCGACACCGAAACAGATATCAGCGCAAACGGCGAATCCGGCTGCGAATTCGCCATCGCTGCGGCGCGGCAGATGAGCGATCTGCACTGCGATGACGTGCGCGTCTTCGACGTGCGGGGCTTGAGTCCGCTGACCAACTTCCTGGTCATCGGCTCGGGCACCAGCGATCGTCAGATCAAAGCGGTGGCCGAGCACGTCAGCGAACTGGCCCGCGAGCAGTTCAACCTCGAGCGCTTCGCCGGCGAGCGCGACACGGCTGCCACCTGGTTAGTCCTGGATTTCATTGACGTGATGGTTCATTTGTTTGAGCCTGCGACGCGCGCCCACTACGACCTGGAAATGTTGTGGGGCGACGCCCCTTTTATGGATTGGAGCAGACATGGCCAACATCGGAAAACTGTTGAAGGATGAAATCGCACGACTGGGCCGCAAGGAGGCCCGCAGCGAAACTTCGCTCCTGAAGAAGCAGAGCGCCCAGTATCGCCGCGACATCGCGGTGCTCAAGCGCCAGGTGGCTGACCTTTCGCGCAAGGTCACTTATTTCCAGAAGCAGGAGAAAAAGCGGGTCAATGAAGGCCCCGCCGCCGCTCCCAAGGGCGCACGCTTCCGCGCCGACGGCCTCAAGAGCCACCGCGAACGCCTCGGCCTGTCCGCGGCGGATTACGCCAAGCTCGTCGGCTGCTCCGCACTGTCGATCTATCACTGGGAGTCGGGCAAGAGCAAGCCGCGCGCCGAGCAACTGGCCAAGCTGGTCGAAGTGCGCCGCCTGGGCGTCCGTGAAGCTCACCAGCGCCTGGAACTGCTCGCCGGCGAATAAGCCGTGGCCTGCTACGCGCCGCGCCGCTGCACGCATAGTGAATCGGGGGTTACCACCACGCTGCAACCGTCCGCCAGATCGAAGCGGCGTTGTCCGCCGTGGTGGTCCTGTGCCGCGCGCACCAGGCGATCCAGCGTGGCGTGGCTGATCTGATCGGCGCCGACGCCGCTGCGTTCGATCATCCGCCGCAACACCGCTGACAGCAACAGGGGAAACATGCGGCGAGCGGTCGCACGATCGAGACTATCGCCTTGCGGCGTGCAGCGCTGCGTCTCCGATTCCACCCAGGCTGCCAATCCGCGCAGATGATCGCTCAACTGCGTCATGCGTCGCGCCATCTGCGGTTGAAGGCGGCGCAGCATGGGCAGCCATTCGCGGCGAATCAGGTTGCGGGTCAGTGAAATATCTTCGTTGGTCGGATCCTCGCGCCATGACTGCTTGAGCGTGTGCAGGTAATCCTCGATAGCCGGCCGATCGACGCCCAGCAGCGGGCGGATGATGCGATCGCGCCGCCAGTCCATGCCGGCCAGTCCCGTGATACTCGAACCGCGCAGCAGGCGCATCAGGATGGTTTCCAGTTGATCGTCACCGTGATGGGCGACCGCGATGGTTGCTGCCTGTGCTTCGTCGGCCATTTCATGCAGGGCGGCATAACGGGCATCGCGGGCGGCTGCTTCCAGGTTGTCCGTCACACCGCTCAGATCGAGCGTGCGCTCCAGACAGGGCAAAGCCAGCGTTTGGGCCAGTGCGCGCACGAAGGCGGCATCCCGATCGCTGCCGTGGCGCAGGGCGTGATTGACATGGGCCACGGTCAATCGCAGACGCCAGCGTCGCCGCAGCGACAGGCCGTGCACTGCCCGCAGCAGGGCCACCGAATCCGCCCCGCCGCTGACCGCCAGCAGCAGATGATCGCCCTCGCGCACGCCGCAGCGCCGCCGCAGCGCCTCGGCCGCGGCCCGCACCAATTCGTGATAGGCGGCATCAGGCATCACTCGATCTTACCGCCGCCGAGCCCTTGCGGTACACTTTCCGGGCATGGACGCACCGGCCCTGCTGCTTCTGTCGGACGTCGTCAAGAGCCTGATGCCGCTGATCGGCATCCTGATGATCGTCACGGCCCTGATGATGATGCTGCGCAACAAGCGGCGGCGGCGTGCCCAGAGCCTCACGCCCATGGAGCAGGTCGAGCGCTACCAGCAGGAACGCGGCATGCGGCAGGATCTCGAATCGCTCATGGTGGAGATCGAGCAACTTGCCCGCCGCTTTTCAAGTCAACTCGACGCCAAGAGCGTGCAACTGGAAAAGCTGCTGCGCGAAGCGGATGAGAAGATCGCTCAATTGCAGCAGACAACCGCCGCGACGCAGACGAAGACACCGCCGCAGACACAATCGCCATCCCTTCCGGGGGCGGGAAAGGAACCCGGCGTGCTGCCCCCGGAAGTGAAGCACGCCTCGCCCCACAAGGCACATGCGGATGCACAGGCACGTTCAGGAGCGGGGGAGGACGAACTGGCCCGTCAGGTGTATCGCCTGGCGGACGAGGGCCTGACCAGCGACCAGATCGCCCGCCGCCTCAACGAGCACGTGGGCAAGGTGGAGCTGATCCTGGCGTTGAGACAGAAGCCACCGAGCCACCGAGCCACCAAGCCACCAAGGGACTGATTGCGGTAACACATGACAACCCTTGATGGCTCGGTGGCTTGGTCGCTTGGTGGCTTCACGCTACCATGCCCGCTATGAGCAAGCCCAATTTCCACGGCGCCATGACCGCACTGGTCACCCCCTTCCGCGACGGACAGGTGGACTACGATCGGCTCAAGGCCAATATCCAGTTCCAGATCGCCCAGGGCATTGACGGCATCGTGCCGGTGGGCACCACGGGTGAATCGCCCACGCTCAGCCACGATGAACACGACAAGGTGATCGAGGTGGCGGTGGAGGCGGCCGCGGGCAAAGTGCCGGTGATCGCGGGGGCCGGGTCGAACGCCACCAGTGAAGCCCTGCGCCTGACCAAACACGCCAAGGAAGTCGGCGCTGACGCCTGTTTACAGGTCAATCCCTACTACAACAAGCCTACGCAGGAGGGCCTGTACCGCCACTTCAGCACGATTGCCGAGGTGGGTCTGCCGGTGATTCTCTACAACATCCCCAGCCGTAGCGGCGTGGCGATGACGCCGCAGACCGTCGCCCGCCTGGCCCAGCACCCCAACATCGTGGGCGTCAAGGAAGCCACCGGCTCACTGGACGTCGCCAGCGAAATCGCCACGCTGACCGACCGCGAGAGCTTCGCCATCCTCAGCGGTGACGATTCGCTGACGCTGCCGCTGATGAGCGTGGGCGGCGCGGGCGTGATCAGCGTGCTGAGCAACCTGCTGCCGGCCATGGTCAAGGCCATGGTGGCCGCGGCCATGCTGGGCAACTGGCAGGAAGCCCGCCGCCTGCACCTGGAACTGTTCCCGCTGTGCAAGGCCATGTTCATCGAGACCAACCCGATTCCCGTCAAGGCGGCCATGGCCTTCAAGGGCATGGACAGCGGCGAGCTGCGCCTGCCCATGTGCCCGATGAGCGAAGCCAACCACGCTGCGCTGGAAACGATCCTCAAGCAGCACGGCGTGATTTAAAGGCAGACAGGTCAGACAAGGCAGACAAGGAGACAAGGCGACAAGGGGATTGTTTCCCTTGGCGTCCTGCGCGCGATCTCCTTGTCTCCGTGTCTCCGTGTCTCTTACTGCTTGGCCGGTCCCAGCACCATGTCGTCCACGGTCTTGCCCGCGGGCATCATGGGGTACACGTGTTCGTGCTTCTCCACCAGGGCGTCGAGCACGGCCGGGCCGTCGTAGGCCAGGAACTCAGCCATCACTTTGGGCAGGTCGGCCGCGCTGGTCAGGCGGAAGCCCTTGCAGTTCATCGCATCAGCCAGAGCGCTGAAGTTGGGGTTGTGCATCTCCGTGTGGCTGTAGCGCTTCTGGTAGAACAGATCCTGCCACTGCTTGACCATTCCCTGGAAATCGTTGTTGAGGATGATGGTCTTGGCGGGGATCTTGTACTGGGCGGCGGTCACCATTTCCATGGCGGTCATGGAGAAGCTGCCGTCGCCGTCGATGTTGATCACGGGCATCGGCTTGGCGCCGGCCTTCTTGGCTTCCAGCATCAGGCCGAGCTGGGCCCCGATGGAAGCGGGCACGCCGAAGCCCATGGTGCCTGAGCCGCCGGAAGTGATCCACTGTCGCGGGCGGCGGAAGCGGTAGAACTGGGCGGCCCACATCTGGTGCTGGCCCACGCCGGTGGTGATCAGGGCCTCGCCGCCGGTCTGGCGATTGAGTTCCTCGATCACCTGCTGAGGCTTGAGATGGAACTCGCGCTCGTCGTGCTCGTAGGCGAACGGGTATTCCTTCTTCCACTTGGCCAGTTGATCGAACCACTGCTTGCGCGGGCTGTGCTTGAGCAGCGGCAGCAGCAGTTCGAGGTTCTTGCGGGCATCGCCTTCCACACCGATGGTCACCGGGATGGATTTGTTGATGTTCTCCGGTGCGATCTCGAAGTGGATAAAACCGCCCTTGCCCAGGCGTTCCGCTTCCCGGGCCGCGGGGGCAAACTTCTTGGGGTTGCCGGTGATGCGGTCATCGAAACGGGCGCCCACGGCAATAATCACATCGGCATCGCGCACCGCCCAGTTAGCGTAGGCTGAGCCGTGCATGCCCAGCATGTCCATGCAGCGCGGGTCGTGGCTGTCGAAAGCGCCCAACCCCAGCAGCGTGGTGGTCACCGGGATATTGGCTGCGTCCACGCACTGGCGCAGGATGTCGTACGCCCCAGCCTGGATCGCGCCATGGCCCACGTAAAACAGCGGCTTTTTGGCATTGTTGATCATCTCGGCGGCCCGCTCGATCTCGCTGGAAGTGCCCGCTTCGCGGATGTGATACCCGGGCAGGTGCGGCTCGGGATAGCACGCGCTGCGCAGCACGTCAGCGGTCACGTCCTTGGGCAAATCGACCAGCACTGGGCCGGGCCGCCCGCTGGTGGCGATCATGAAAGCCTGGTTGATGGCGCGGGGAATGTCCTCCACCCGCTTGACCAGCACGTTCCACTTGGTGCACGGCCGGGTAATGCCGGTGATGTCCGCTTCCTGGAAAGCGTCTGAGCCGATGGCGCTGGTAGCCACCTGTCCGCAAAACACGATGATGGGCACGCCGTCCATCATGGCGTCCTGGATGGGCGTGACGGTGTTGGTGGCGCCGGGGCCGCTGGTCACCAGCACGATGCCCACCTTGCCGGTGGCGCGGGCGTAACCCTCGGCCATGTGGCCGGCCCCCTGCTCGTGGCGGCTGAGGATGAAGGTGAAGTGCGGCGAGTTGTAGATGGCGTCAAACACCGGCAGGATCGCCCCGCCGGGATAGCCGAAGATGCACTCGACGCCGTGCTCGCGCATCAGTTCGTGGAAAATCTGTGCTCCGGTCATGCCGGTGTAGCGGTCGCTACGTTGGCCGTGATGGATGGAAGCGATCTCAGCAGCACGCAGTTTGGGATTGGCAGTCATGGGACAAAACACCTGTAAAACGGTGAAGGTCTATCGGGGAAGAAGTAGCGATGTCGGGGGTTGCCTGCGGGTCGTCTGGGGGGCGATGGGCGCGGTTCTTCCGCTCAGCTAACGGCGACAACCAGGAGCAGGCGAGCGTGGGCGAACATAGACAAGAAAGTATATCGGCTACAGGAGGGGCAGGTCAATAGGTGTTCGCGGGATGAAAAACCTGCATAAAAACGCAGACGCCGGGCTCTGAGGAGGAGTCGGCAACGACGAAGGGCGGCGTCGTCCCCAGCCTCACAGGGCCTTGGCGACGGCTTCCAGCCTGCTGGGATCGTCGCCCAGCAGGTAGAAAACCATGCCCCCATGACGCCAAACCAGTAGTTTTTCGTCGTCGTGAGAGCCATAGCTGGCGTGGAGCCGGCCCGGCTCGATGGGCAGACGGCCGTCGTCGGCACGGATCCAGAGACTGATCGAGTCATGGCGGCCGGTAGCGGGGTCAGCCTTGTAGATCAGGTGCACGGCATTGTCACCGGGGATCGAACAACTGCCGATGGCCTGGAAGTCATAGCCCAAAGCTGACAGGTCCAGGCCGGGCACGGGTTGACCCAGTTTTTCCTGGAGTTTGGCCGGCAACTGGTCCAGGTTGTTGGGCAGATCCGGGTCGCTGATCAGGGCACTGATGGTCTGGGAACACAGATGATGGCGGCTGTCGAAGCGGTCCACCTGGCTGACAGGAAACAGGTCGGCTGTGGGTTTGGAATGAGGCACCGCCTGATACACGCCCACGGCCGCCAGCAACAGCAAGGCCGCGATGGCCGCTGGAATCCATCGTCCGATCCTCGCCAACACCGCGGGGCTATGGTCGGCCGGCTCTTCCTGCTGCTCGGCCATGGCCGCGACGCGCTGACGCAGATCCTCGGGACAGCCCATCGGTTCACGCATCACCCGGCGACAGGCCCGCAACAACTGCTGCTGATGGCGAATCCGCTGGGCCACCTTGGGATCCTGCTGCGACTGTTCCAGCAGGTGCAGATTGTCATGCCCGCTCAGTTCGCCGTCGGCAAACGAGGCGATCCGCTGCATGTCGGTGATCGGTGGCTGCTTATCGGACATTGGTGACTATATTCCTGCTCCCCGCAATGATCGCTCCCGTGTGTTCAACCGGGCTGTGTCGCCCACTATTCCATCGTCAGACCTCGTTCGGCAGCTAAATCTGCCAACTGCTCGCTCAACTGCACCCGGGCCCGATGCAGCCGGCTCATCACCGTGCCCAGGGCCACCCCCAGAATGTCCGCAATTTCCCGGTATTTGAGCCCTTCCACCGCCCACAACAACAGCACCTGGCGATAGTGCAGCGGCAACTGGTCGATGGCTGCCTTCAGCCGATCATCGACCTGCTCCCAGTCCAGGTGCTCCAGATCCCAGGCCGGGGCCGGCTGATCGACCGCGCCGACCGCCGAGGGCTCCGGCAGGTCATCGCCCAACGTCGGCTCGCGCCGCTGCTGCTCCAGTCGGCTGTAGAAGTTGTTGTGCAGGATCTTGAACAGCCACGGCCGCACACCCTTGCCATCCTGCAACTGGAAACTGTGGGCCGCCCGGAAGGCCTTGAGGTACGTCTCCTGCACCAGGTCCGCCGCGTCCTGCGGATGCCGCGCCAAGTGCATCGCCATGCGATACACCGCGTCCATCTCCGCCATGACAAGCTCGCGAAACTGACCCGATTCCATGCGAGGGATTCTACCTTACGCAGCGATGCCCCGGATTGCCGCGTCCTGTAGAATCCCCCCATGAAAATCGCCATCATCGGAGGCAGCGGACTGGGCGACAAACTCGGCCTGGAAGCAGGCGAAACCTGCAATCCCGATACGCCCTTCGGCAAACCGGCCGCACCCATCACCCTCACCCGCTGGCACGACCTGGACATCGCCCTGCTGCAACGCCACGGCCTCGGCCACACGTTCAACCCCTCGGCGGTGCCCTATCGCGCCAACATCTTCGCCCTGAAAATGCTGGGCGTCACCCACATCCTGGCCAGCGGCGCCGTCGGCAGCCTGCGCGAGAACATCCACCCGGGCGAACTGGTCATCGTCGATCAGGTCATCGATCGCACGTACAAGCGAGCCAACACGTTTTACGAACGCGCAGCCGTGCACGTGGAGTTTGCCGAGCCGTTCTGCCCGGTGATGCGGCGCTGGCTGCTGAATGCCGCGTCCGGGCTGCGGGCCAAAGTTCACGAGACCGGCACGTACATCTGCATGGAGGGCCCCGCTTTTTCCACGCGGGCTGAAAGCGAATTGCATCGAAGCTGGGGCGGCGATCTGATCGGCATGACGGTGCTGCCGGAAGCCAAGCTCGCCCGTGAAGCGGAGATCGCCTACGCCCTGATCGCCATGCCCACCGACTACGACTGCTGGAAGAGCCCGCCCGCAGGTGTGGCCCCGCAGGCGCTGCTGACGGAGATCATCGGCAACCTGAACAAGGCGGCCGACGCCAACCTGCACCTGATGAAGCAGGCCCTGGCCGACGTGAGCATGCTGGAGCGCCAGCCCAGTCCCGCCCACAGCGCGCTGGCCCTGGGCATCTGGTCGGACAAGTCGAAGATCGATCCCGCGGAGGTCGAACGCCTGCGCCCGTTATGGGGGAAGTATTTTGGAAAGTGATAAATGAAAAGTGAAAATTCTCATTCGGTCGCCCCCCGTCTTATTTTCACTTTTCACTTTGCGCTTTTCACTTTGTCTTCACCATGCTGCTGATACTCGCCCAATCCGACACCTGGCTGCACAGTCCCTGGTTTGTTTATCCAGCCCTGGTTGCGGCTGGCTTCATCGCGGGCATCGTCAACACCATCGCCGGCGGCGGTTCGTTTCTGACTCTGCCGGTGCTGATGTATGTCGCCGGGCTCGATCCCAAAATCGCCAACGGCACCAACCGCATCGCCATCCTCACTTCCTCAGCCGTCGCCGCCCGTGTGTTTCATCAGCATGGGCTGATCGATAAAAAAGCGCTGCCGCGCATGCTGGTGCCGCTGCTGATCGGCTCACCATGCGGAGCGCTGCTGGCTGCGCATCTGCCGCAGGATGTGTTCCGCGGTGTGTTCGGGGCGCTGTTTCTGCTGATGGCTGTATTCTTCTGCCTGCGCCCGCAGACACTGCTGAAAACAGACCGCAAACCCAAATCCTCACCTGTCGCCGAGGTGGTGATGTTTCTGTTCATCGGCCTGTATGTCGGGTTCATCCAGGCAGGCTTCGGCCTGCTGATGCTGGTGGGCATGGGACTGTTCCACGCCCGCGAGCTGCTCAACGCCAACGCCCTCAAGAACGTCATGGGGTTCCTGGTCACGCTGATCGCTCTGATCGTGTTCCTCTTCGCCGGCCAGGTGCATTGGCTGCCCGGACTGGTCATGGCAGGCGGCAACCTCATCGGCGGCTACGTCGGCGCTCACCTGGCCTTGCGCCGCGGTCAGAACCTGATCTTCATCTTCATGATCGTGGTGATGGTGGCCACCGGCATCAAGCTGCTGATCGAAGCGTTTTGACGAGAGTAGCACCGCATGTCAATGCGGCGCCCGCGCCTGCAAAAAACGCCACACAACGATGTGGTGCTGCCTCGAAGTTGATTCTTCGTGTCCTTCGTGCCTTCGTGGCGGATCCTCCGGTTCAGACGCCCGGCGGTTTGATCTGGCCATCACGGATCTTCTGATCGGCCAGTTCGCGGCGGTTGATGGCGGTATCGCGGGGGAAGTCGAAGCCCAGGCGCACCTTGTCGCCGTGAATCTCCACCACGCGGATGAAGCCCAGAGGATTGGCCGGGTCGCCGATGACGACCTCTTCGCCGACGCGTCGGGTCAGTGCGAGCATGGGGTGGAGTCCTGAGGCTTGAGGAGTGAGGCTTGAGGCCTGAGTCTGCAATCTCAAGCCGCAAGCCTCACGCCTCAACCCCTCTCACGATACCTGTTCGACGGCAGTGATCTGCGGCAGCAGGGCCTTGAGGTTGCGCTCGATGCCCATCTGAAGGGTGATGGTGCTGGAAGGACAGCCCACGCAGGCCCCGTGCAGACGAACCTGGACCACCTTGTCCTCGGTGATGCCCACCAGTTCCAAGTCTCCGCCGTCGGCCTGCACCGCCGGGCGAATGCGCTCGATCACTTCGGCCACCAGCCGGTGCAGACTCTTGTCGGACGTGGTCTTTTCAGCGGCCATATCTGTCCATCATAGGCCCCCGACCGGCCCAAAACAACGCTGCGGCAGCCAATAACAACACCCCGCTGGCCGGCTCCGGCGAATGGCCCGGCCAGATCTGGTTCGTCCAGCCCGGCGTCAGCAGGTAATCCGGTTGCAACTGACCCAGATGACCCGCAGCGTCGGCCTGGCCGATCATCGTGGTCCAGGGTTGGCTGTACTGATCGTACGGCCGACTGATGGCGTAGCCATCGGCGCTGTTCAGGATCGGCTCACCGGCGAAGCTGACCGCGCCGGGGCCTCGTTGGAAGGTCAGCACGTCCAGCACCTGCGCGCCGTCGAGCAACGCCTGCTGGGCGCTCAACGTGCCGCCCCCGGCCACCAGTCGCGTGTGACGGTCGAACAGAAGCAGCGTGCGCGAAAAGTTGAAGTTCCAACCCGCACCCGCTGACAACCCCAGTTGCTCCAGCGTCGTGACGGCTGACGGTGGCGGCGACAGCCAGGTCAACTGCGGCCAGGCCTGGTCACTGATCAGCAACAGCGGCTGGCTGGTGGGTACGGTGATCACCTGCAGCACCCGGCCGGTGCGGTCGGCTGACGCATCCAGCACCACCAGGTCTGCGGCCGACTCACTGATCTGATCCAAAGCGGCGACTTCCACCGCGTTCGGCACCGGGCTGTCCAACACCCCTGCCAGATACAACTCGCTGAAATGGGCTGACCCTTCAGCGGCGCAGGACCACCACGCTCCGGAAACGAACACCCCAGCGATGATGAAAAACCGGCCGATCACGTTGGAACCCCGCCCCCGTCTCCACCTTCTTCACTCGACTTCCGAAAGCCGGAACCGGAAAAAGTGTGAGCGGATTATCCCTGTCAGGATAGGTGACAACAACCTGTCACCCTGGCCGCGATTATGAGGTTAACCTGCGGGCAAAGCAAGGTGAATATGCACGCCTCGGCGGCCGACATATCGATAGAATCTGTAAAGCCTTATCCCATCTGGCTTACCTGCTGGGCCAGCTCGTCGCAGGTCCGCCGGTACTGGTCACCGAACAGGTGCAGATGCAGCAGCATGGTGTTCAGCCAGTAGATGCGGTAGCGCTTTTCGTAGCCCAGCCGGCGGGGATAGGCCCGGTGATAGAGTCGGAAGAACTCCTCGTCGGCGGTGTGGAACAGTTGCAGGTAAGACAGTTCGTATTCCGGATCGCAGTAGTTGGCTGAGCAATCGACGAAGCCGACGATGCGCGGCCGATCGGGATGCTGATCGTCAACCAGGATGTTGGTTGCCCACAGATCGCCGTGACACAGTGCCGGCGTCACCCCGGCTGGATGAAAATAGCGCTCGAGCCGATCGATCAGATCAAACACGATACTGCGCGTGCGCGTTGACAGTTGATACATCACCTGCTGATAGTTGTGCTCGAGCATGGGGCGGAACATCTGCACCCATGTGTCGAAACCAGCCTCCGCATCCATGGCCGACCCGAAGCGCGACCCGACATGCGCGTGCAACGCCACCACATAATGAGCAAGCTCGCGCTGCACACGCCGCTTGCCGGTAGCACTGAGGCGCGCATCGGACAGGTTCACGCCCGGCAAATGCTCCATCAGCAAGGCCGAGCCGACGAAACCTTCCAGCGGCTGCACGACGCTGTAAACCCGGGGCACGGGAATGTTGGCGTGCAGGCGATACCAGTCCAGCACCGCCCGCTGGCGCTGCAATGACTCCTGCTGCTCGACGGTGCCCAGCTTGATCACGATGCTGGCCGGCTGCCCGTCGGTCTGTAACAGGCAGACCTGGTGGATCATGCCGCCGGCCAAGGGGCGCATGGCGGTGACGGTGAGCGTGGGGTCCACCGCCCGGCGAACCAGCCGCGTGGCTGCGTCCAGATCGATCAGTTTCAGCCCGTCCTGCATGGGGGTCATCCGAAAAACACCACAACACCTGCCTGCCGACACCGGGGCGGGCCTGATCAGTGTAATGGCCGAGCCGCCAAAAAGGCCGGGCGGCCGACCTGGCTTGGCTTAGGAGCAGATGCGGAGTACAATACCGACTGACCGGTCAGTATTGACCGGGCCGCCCCGACCGCCCCCCCACTGCTGGATGAACCCACTGTTATGCAGATGCTGGACGAGAAGAAGCGACGCAAGATACAGGACGCCGCCGCGCACCTGTTCGCTACCCGACCCTACCACGAGGTGCGGCTGGAAGATGTCGCCGCGCAGGCCGGCGTCGGCAAAGGCACCGTTTACACCTACTTCGACAACAAGCAGTGCCTGTTCGCCAGCCTGCTCAACGACGGTGTCTCGCAGATGGTTGACATCCTGCAGCAGAAAATCGGGCAGTCCAAACAGAATCCCCGCCGGACGATACGCATCATC
Source organism: uncultured Phycisphaeraceae bacterium (assembly GCA_964471555.1). Lineage (GTDB taxonomy): Bacteria > Planctomycetota > Phycisphaerae > Phycisphaerales > Phycisphaeraceae > JADLFV01. Next base: position 32,686 of record CAYYGM010000013.1, on the reverse strand, counting down.
GTCACCGCCCTGGTCGATAACGCTTTTCAGAATCCGCAGCTTTTCGAGTTGATGCGCTTCGTGCCCGCGCCGTCGCGCAGCTCGATCCGCAGCGTTCGCCTGCAGCAGCTTTACGACATGCTGGAGCAGGCCATCCGCCGCGGCGTGGCGGAAGGCTCGCTGCATGATCCGCATCCGGAGCTGACGGCCGTCTTCATCCCCGGCATGTTGCGCTCGGTCATGCTCTTCAGCAAAACGTTGCCCCGCCGCAAGGTGCTCATCGAACACCTGATGCGCTTCATCGACGGCGGCTTGCATCCCAGGGAGTCACACCGCTCATGAACCGTTCTGTTCGCGCCATCCTGTTACTGATCGCCGCCCTGCTGCTGGTCGGCTGCGCGGTCGATCAGGACCAGGAGATCGCCACCTACCGCACACTGCTGGACGGCCCCCAGCCGCCCCCGGAAGCGCCCGCCTACGATCCGCAGCAGACGCTGGACCTGGTCACCGCCCTGCAACTGGCCAACGCCCACAACGAATCGCTGGCCATCGCCGGCGAAGACTACCTGCAGGCCCTGATCAACAAGGACCGGGCTGCGGCTGCGTTTCTGCCCACGGTCAATCTCACCCCCACCTACACCCTGCGCGACAAGACCGCCATGGGGGCGGGCAACGCCTTCGTCAGCAAAATCTCACCCACGCACACGCTCGACGTGCCGGTGGAAGCAGAGTTGAATCTCAATCCCCTGCAGGACGCGGCGGCCGTGGGCGCTGCCGATGCGTATTCCCGCGCCGCCGCCTCGCAACTGCTCGACGCACAGCAGCAGGTGCTGCTGGACGTGGCCCAGACGTTCTATCGCATCCTGGCGGCTGAGAAACGAGTTGACGTGTTGACCCAGTCGTTGCAGGTGCAGCAGCAGCGCGTGCGCGACAGCCAGTCCAAGGCAGACGCCGGCGTCGGGCGCAAGCTGGATGTGTCGCAGAACGAGGCGCAGGTCGCCCGCACCAGTGTGCAGTTGATCGAAGCCCGCCATGCCGTGCAGCGCGGCCGGGCTGTGCTGGCGACGTTGATCGGGCAAACAAGTGTCGAAGGCCCGCTCAGTGATGCGTTCGATACTCCCGCAGACGGGCTGAACTTCGAGCAGTTAATGGACATCGCTTACGCCGAGCGTGACGATCTGTCCGCGGCCGTGTCGCGCATCGAGTCCGCATCGGCGGCGCTGAAGGCGGCCTGGGCGGGGTACTTCCCGTCGGTGTCGCTGGACCTGACCTATTTCCTCGACCGCGAAACGTTTCCCACCGATGTCGATTGGCTGTCGGTGGTGAGCCTGCACGTGCCGCTGTTCAGTGCCGGGCTCGTTCACGCCGACGTGCGCACCGCTTTTTCCAGACTGCGCCAGGCCAAGCTGACCGAGACGCTGATCGCACGCCAGGTGCGCCAACAGGTGGCCATCGCTTTGGACGACTGGAGCAGCGCCCGCCAGAGCGTGGACCAGTTGCAGGTGCAGGTTCAGGCTGCCCAACAGGCATTCGATCAGGCGGAGGCGATGTTCAACGCGGGCCTGACCACCAATCTCGAGCGCATGACCGCCCAGGATGATTTATTGGCCTCGCAACTCGACCTTTGCACCGCCCAATATGACCGCACGATCCGCTGCCTGGAACTGATCCGTGCAGTGGGACGTTTGAAGCCGGACCGCGTCGCCCAGCCTGTGGATTTGATTTTCGCACCGCCCGTCCATGACGACGGCCCTACGAGTTGATACGACCATGACCAGTTCACCCAGCAACGAACTTCCAACTCCTGCCGCCGAGGAAACCAACGGCTCCAACGGCAAACGCCGCATCGCCGCCCTGGCGGTGCTGGTGGTGCTGCTGATCGTCGCCGCGCTGTTCGGCGTCCCGTGGTACATCAACTGGCTGCATCACGCCACCACCGATGATGCGTTCATCGAAGGCCACATCATGCCCATCAGTCCGCGCGTGGCCGGTCACGTGCTGGCGGTGCATGTGCAGGACAATCAGCAGGTGAAAACGGGCGATCTTCTGGTGGAGCTTGACCCGGCGCCGTTCCAGGCGCGGCTGGCGCAGGCTGAAGCGGCGCTGCAAGTAGCCAAGGCCCAGTTGGATGCTGCGCCGCTGGACACCACGTTGACCGAATCGACCACCGCAGCCGACACCGCCGAAGCGCAGGCCAAGTTGACCGAATCGAAGGCGGCGCTGGAAGCGGCACAGGCTTCCGTGGAGCAGGCGGTGGCCCAGTTGGCTGTCGCCCAATCGCTGGCGGACAAGGCCCACAGCGATTACGAGCGTTACCAGCGCGTGTTCAAGCAGCAGGCCATCACCGAGCAGGATCTGGAGCACGCCAAGGTGGCTGTCGAAGCCGCCGACGCCCAGGTTGCCGCCGCCAGGCAGCAGGTGGCAGCCGCCAAATCCAAGGTATTGGAAGCGCAAGCGTCGGTCAGTTCCAATGAAGCAGCCTTGCAGCGAGCTTTGACCGCGCCGCAGCAGGTGGCAGTCAGCCAGGCCCGCATACCGGTGTTCCAGGCCCAGGTGGAAGCCGCCCGCGCTGCGGTCGAGCAGGCCAAACTCGATCTTTCCTACACAAAGATCACCGCTGCGGCCGCCGGCTGGATCACGAAGAAGTCGGTCGAACCCGGCGCCTACGTGCAGCCGGGCCAGAACCTGATGACCGTGGTCCCCGCCGACGTGTGGGTGGTGGCCAACTACAAGGAAACGCAACTGGGCGACATCCAGCCGGGTCAGCCGGTGACGATCTACGTGGACACCTACGACGGGCACGCCTTTGCCGGGCGTGTGGACAGCGTGATGCGCGGCACGGGTGCGCGATTCAGTCTGCTGCCGCCGGAGAACGCCACGGGCAACTACGTGAAGGTGGTGCAGCGCGTGCCGGTGAAGATCGTGTTCAGCGATCCGCCGGACGTGCAGCGTTATCACCTGGCCCCGGGCATGAGCGTGGTGCCGCACATTGACATCACGGTGCAGCCGCGCACCCAAGAAACCACCGCCGCATCGACGCCATGACGCCGCAGACCCATCAAGCCTCCGTGGACAAGTGGGTGGTGGCCTTTGCCGTGATGTTCGGCACGTTCATCGCGGTGATGGACATCAGCGTGGTCAACGTGGCCATGCCCCACATGATCGGCAACTTCGGCACGACGTTGTCCGCCATCACCTGGGTCGCCACCGCCTACTCCATCGCCGAGATCATCCTGGCCACCATGGCCGGCTGGCTCAGTACGCTCATGGGCCGCAAGCGGCTGTACCTGCTGTCCTACGCCCTGTTCACCGTCGGCTCGATCCTCTGCGGGTTTTCGCAGACTTTCGAACAGATGCTCATCTTCCGCATCATCCAGGGCATCGGCGGCGGGGCATTGATCCCGCTTTCCCAGGCCATCCTGCGCGAAACGTTCCCCGACGAGGAACAGGGCATGGCCATGGCCATCTACTCCATGGGCGTGGTGCTGGCCCCGGCCGTGGGCCCGATCGTGGGCGGCTGGCTGACCGATCAGTACGGCTGGCCGTGGATCTTTTTCGTCAACATCCCCTTCTGCGTCATGGGCATCTTCTTCGTCTCCACCTTCGTGCACGACCCGTCCTATCTGCGCCGCGGCGTGTCGCGCATCGACTGGACCGGCATCGCCTTGCTGTCGATCGCCCTGACCACCATGCAGATCGTGCTGGAGCGCGGCCAGGAAAACAACTGGTTCGATTCGCCCTGGATTGTCACCATGACCGTGCTGACGATCGCCTCGGCCGCCGCTTTGTTCTTCTGGGAGATGCGCGTGGAACATCCGGTGGTTGACTTCCGCGTGCTGACCAATCGGCCGCTGTGGGTCAGTTCGCTCATCTCGCTGGTCTTCGGGCTGGGTTTGTTCGGGACCACCTTCATCCTGCCCCAGTTCACGCAGGAACTGCTGGGCTATACCGCGCTCGATTCCGGCCTCGTGCTGGCGCCGCGCGCGGTGGCCCTGTTCCTCTGCCTGCCACTGGTCGGCTGGCTCTACAAACATGTCAACGAAAAGCTGTTGGTTCTGGGCGGGTTGTGCGTCGTGTTCTGGTCGGTGCTCGATCTGTCTCGCCTGTCACTGAACTACAGCTTCTGGAACCTGGTGCCCACCCTGGTGCTGATGGGCATCGGCATGCCGTTCTGCTTCGTCACGCTCTCGACCGTGGCCCTGAGCACCATCGAACGCTCGCGCATGACCGAAGCGACGAGCCTGTTCACCCTTACCCGCCGCGTCGGCGGCAACATCGGCTACGCCCTGATCGCCACCATCATCGCCCGCCAGCAGCAGGTCCATCACGTGCAACTGGCCGCCCACGTCAGCGACACCAACCCGCTGTTCGTCACCGCGTATCAACAGGCCACCGGCGTTCTGACCGCCCACGGCGCCAACCCCGCACAAGCCCCGCAACTGGCCATGGGCATCGTCGATCGCATCCTCAACGGCCAGGCCCGCATGATGGCTTACAACGACGCTTCACTGGTTCTGGCCGTGCTGTTTCTGCTGACGATCCCGCTGGTGTTCCTGCTGCCCTCGCGCCGCTCCCGCCGCCGCGCCGCCGCCCGGGCCTGACATCACACGCAAAATCATTGGCGGCCATCGCCGGCGTGCTACGTCTCGCCGGACCGATCAACCTCACGGTGCGACGCGGATTCCCCGCAGTTTGCGCTATCAATCAATCGCAGCGCTTCCTGTGATGTGAATTACCACTGGCGCGGCTCGATCAGCACCGGCTCGACCGTCAGGTGAACCTCGCGGTCGTCGCGGCCGTGACTCATGCTCCACAGCAGCAGCTCCACGCTCTTGCGCCCGATCAGTTCCGCCCCCACGTCGATGGTGGCCGGCTGCGGTCGCAGACCCATCAGGTACGGCCGATCGTTATTGCAGGAGACGATGTCGATGTCGCGCCCCGGCAGAATGTCGCGGTCACGCAACGAGGTGTACACCACGCTGGTCATCATGTCGCTGGGCACGAACAGCCCGGTCACCCGCGTTTTGGCTTCGGCCATACGAGCGACCTGTTGATCGAGCCTGCGCCGCATCTGCATCATCTCATCTTCCGTGCCGGTCAATTGATGCGGTTCGTCGTCGGTCCAACACTGCACCCTGGCATTGGCGCGGAGGGCGGTGGCCTCGAAGGCTTCGGCACGGGCGGGAAAGGCCGGGTAGCTGTGGTTGACGCTGAGGAATCCCAACTGGGTATGTCCGCGCCGCAGCAGATACTCCGCGGCCAGTCGTCCGATCAGGTAATTGCCGGCCAGCACCTTCATGCCGCTGGGATCCTGGTGCGAGCTGGACCAGATGGAAGGCGCGTAGGCCATCATCGCTTCGGCCAGGGGCGAGGAGCTCGGCCCTTCAAAGATCAGACCGTCGAGGCGGCGCTGGCGAATGGCGTTGGGGATCTTGCGCGTCTGATCCACGTAGAAGACCTGCACGCCGTAGCCGTACTCCGCCGCCTGCTGTTGGATGCCGTTGAGGCGAGCGGCGAACATGCCGGCCGTGTAGCGATAGTGGGCTTCGAGAATGACGACGCCGATGAGGTGCTGGCCGTTGGAGCGGCGCTTGACGGAGCGAGAAGCGTTGGCGGTGCGTCTGCGGCTGGGGCGCGGCCCGGGGCGGCGTGAGGGCGGCAGCGGCTGATACCCGGTCTCCCGGATGGCTCGCTGCACCTTCTCCAGCAATTCAGCGGACACGCCGGATCGGCCGTTGATCACCCGCGACACGGTGGAATGAGAGACGCCAGCCCGTTTGGCAAGCTGCACGATGGACATCTTGACTTTAGGCCCGCGTGCGGCACTCATGTGCGGTTCAGTTTAGCCAATTCGCACCACGGCCGCGTAGGGCGCCCCACCGACACGCTGCCATTATCCACTCGCACAATCGTTGCACAACAAAACTTTATCCATGCAAAATACTGTGAACAATAATTTATAGTTTTATGTTTTAAATATAGTTATATAACATATTTTAATTAATTTATCATCATTGACCATCTATGATTTACGTGTATATTGGTTGTAGGAAGAGAACGCGAATGGGTTGTCGGCGATGAATACCTCCAACACATCGGGGGCTGCTCTTGGCGCTCAAACGCCGGAGACTTTGAACCCCGTCGTAGTGACGGCGCATGTCACCGCGGCCCGACGGCGCTATCGCCGCACGCGATCCAAAATCCATGTGCAACGTCGCGGCGGAACCGTCCTGGTGATCATCGGCGACCCCTCCTATCGCGATGCGCCCGGTGTCCTGCGCGCTCAACTGGACGGCATCGAAGAAACCGCAGCCATGTACGGCATGCACCTGCGCACGATCCACTATGCCGGCCCGGCGGATATGCCCGGCAGCGCTGCCCGCGACGGCGTCAAGGGCCTCATCCTGATGGGCGTGCGCGTCTCCGAGGTCATCAGCAACCAACTCAACGCCTTACCGATCATCAGCTTCGGCCACGACCCCAGCGACATCAGCGACAAGGTGCTCGACAGCGATTACCACATCGGCCAACTGGCGGCTGACTACCTGCTGAAGCGCGGCCATCGGACGCTGGGCTTTCTCTGTGCCATGTTCGATCAACCCGGCTACCAGTTGCGGGCGGAGTCCTTCGAGATTGCGGCGCGTCGCCAGCAGGTGCCCGTGATGCGCTTCACGGATGCTCAAACCGCCGAGGTCGCTGATGAATCGCAGGTCAATCGCACGCTGCGCCTGGCCATCGATCTTCTGGTGGATCAACTGGCTCAGCATCAGCCTCCGATCCGCGGGCTGTTCGTGCCCAATGACATGATGACGGCCATGGTTTATGCGGCCCTGCAACGGCGCGGCGTGGAGCCGGGCCGCGACCTGGATGTGATCTCCTGCAACAACGAACAGGCGTATCTGCTGCCGCTGAAGCCGCAGCCGGCCACCATCGACATCGGGGCGGTCACCATGGGTCGGCGCAGCGTTGAGCAGCTTGTGTGGCGCATGGATCACCTGGATCACGCCCGCACCGTGCAGACGGTCGTCAAACCCGTGCTGGTGGAGGCTGAACCGTGGTGATGGAGAGCTTCAACCTCGCAACCACCAGGGGAAATAACGCCATGATGCGTCGTTTTTCCATGTTGATGATCTGCATGCTGATGGGAGCGGTCGTATCGCACCAACCAGCGCTAGGCGCCGTGACCGCGCCGGTGACCGACGGCCTGATCGTGGCCCTGGACGGCAGCGATGTGACCACGGCCGGGGCTCAAGTGAGCAGTTGGAACGACCTGACCGACAATCATCTCAACGCCACGCAAACCACTTCCGCCCATCAGCCGACGCTCGTACCCAATGCCACCACGGCCGGCACCCCCGCTATTGCGTTCGACGGCTCCGATGATCGCCTGGAGATCGGCGCCAACGCGCTGTTCGATGCCGGCGCCTTGACCTGGTACATCGTCTTCCAGACCGATCAGCCCACGACCAACGGCCGACGCCTGGTCAACGGCTCCTACAGCGACATCAATCCCGATCCCAACGTCACCCAGCCCGCGGGTCTGGCGTGGAACAGTCTCATCGGCTCCAACGGCATGTACCGCACGCAGGGCCGCTCCACCACCAACACCTTCCTGGCTGCCAACTCGCCCACCGGCCTGCTCAACGCCACCGACTTCTACATCGGCGGCAGCATCTGGGACGGAGCGACAGGCAACCTGACCAACATCCTCGTCAACAGCAGCGACAACCGCTCCGTCAACACCGCCACCGGGGCCGACATGTCCCTCAGCGGTCATCAACTGACCTACATCGGCGGCGGGGCCAGCATGTCCAACAGCACGTTCACCTCCAGCAGCGCCTTCGACGGCAAGATTGCTGAGCTGTTGATCTATAACCGCGTGCTGAGCGCTGCTGAGCAGCAACAGGTCGAGCAGTACCTGTACGACAAGCATTTCCAATTCGTTCCGCCGGTGGAGCCGGACTTCACCAGCTACCACATCGGCAACAGTCTGACCTGGGACAGCCGGCCGGAATGGATGGACGACCTGGCGGCGCAGAAGGGTCTGGGCCTGCACCGGGCCGGCTGGCACGATCGCGGCGGCGCTTCGCTGAGCCATCTGTGGGCCAACCCCGAAGACATCAACGTCACGCCCGCCGAGCCATACGGTTCATATCCCAATGCGTTGCCCAACTACAAGTGGAGCGCCGTCACGCTGCAGACCTACGAGCCGTTCGCCGAGGACGCCACGCTGGCCGACGAAACGCAGGCCGCGCTCAACTTCATCAATCTCACGCGGACCAATCCCCAGAACGATCAAACCGTCTTCTACATCCTCGGCGCCTGGCCGCGCTCCGATTCGGACTATGCCACCGCCTGGCTGGCGGAGTTTCCCGATGACGGTGGCAAGCTGGTCGAGCGTTCCCGCGCCTTCTACGAGACGATGCTGGCCCGGGTGCGGGCTGGCACCGAGGCGGAGGTTTACATCATCCCCACCGGCGAAGTGATCTACCAGTTGAAGCTGCTGATCGACAAGGGTGAACTGGCGGGCATCACCTCCGTCGATCAGCTCTACCGCGACAGCACGCACCTGTCGCTGGACTTCGGCCGCTACATCGCCGGGGCCACCATGTTCGCCACGATGCATCGCGTCAACCCCGAAGGTCTTTACGACCCGGACTATCCCGACCTCAACGATCCGAACAATCCCTTCAGCGCGGAGATTTACACGCAGTTGAACAACGTGATCTGGGATGTGGTCTCGCACTACCAGTACAGCGGCGTCCCCGAGCCGGGCACGATGGGACTGCTGGGCACGGGAGTATTGCTGGCGCAGCGTCGCGTCGGACATCGCCACGATTGACATCAGTACCCGAGCGGCGCGTTGTCGCCGGGTTTGATCCAAAAGCTGATCGCAACGGTTCCTCATCTGAGAAAGGAGAATGGCATGACTCGTAGAACAAGAACATGGTTGACGACGTGGATGGCGATCGGGGTGCTGGTTGCAGCCTTACCCGCCCTTGCCACCGTGAGCACACCGGTGACCAGCGGCCTGATCGCGGGGTTTGACGCTTCGGATGTGACGCTCAACGGTGCAACGGTCGCCAGTTGGAACGATCAATCCGGTCACGGCAACCATGCCTTGCAGGCCTCGGCGACCAATCAGCCCACGATTGCCGCCGGAGTTACACCCAGCGGGCTGGATGCTCTGTCCTTCGACGGCGCCACCAGTTACCTGGACATCGCTTCCAACCCCACCGATTTCGACTTCGGCACTCTCACGTGGTACGTCGTCTTCCAGACTGACAGCTTCTCTAACGGCCGCATGATCAACGGGGCCTACTCGGACATTAACCCTGATCCCGGCATCACCACCGCCAGCTATGGCGTGTGGGCTCAGTATCCCGGCTCCGGCTCCACCGCCAACCAGTTGCGCACCCAGGTCCGCTCGGAAACCAACGGCTTTATCGCGGCCAACAGCGGCACCGACACCATCAACAGCACTGACTTCTTCATCGGCGGCGGCGTCTGGAACAACGGCACGGGTGATCTGACCGGCATCGTCGTCGATGGCGCTAACAACCGCATCACCGTCTCCAACACCGGCGGCACTGCCGTGCCCACCGGGCACCTCTGGACCCGTATCGGCGCGGGCTCCTCGCTCACCTCGCCCACCCTTACCCTGTTCTATGACGGCCAGATCGCTGAAATCCTGGTCTACAACCGCGTGCTCGATTCCACCGAGCAGTCCCAGGTCGAAAGCTACCTCTACAACAAGCACCTGGTTGCAGGCTTCCATGCCGGCGACGCCAACGGTGACGGCATGGTCAACCTCGCTGACCTGCAGATCCTCGGCGATAACTGGCAGTCCACCACCGCCACCTGGGCCCAGGCGGACTTCACCGGTGACGGCAACGTCAACCTGGCCGACCTGCAGATCCTCGGCGACAACTGGGGCTACGGCGTCAACCCGGACCTGTCGTTCGACGAGGCCCTGGCCCAGGTATCCATCCCCGAGCCGGCCGCGCTGAGCCTGCTGGGCGTTGGCGCCATGGCGCTGCTGCGCCGCAGGAAGTGACAACATCGTCCCCGAGCCATCGGGCCGTTACGGACGGTCCGATGGTTCGGCTTATTGCTGTTTTCATTAGGAGGAAAAAACAATGATGAACCGCATCAAACAAGCAAGCGTGTTAGCCGCCTTACTGACCCCGGCCATGCTGGCGTGGCATGCCGACGCCAGTTCGATCCCGCCCTCGGTCACCAGCGGCACACTGGTCTTCGCCGCCGACGCCGGCGACGTCACGCTGGACAGCGGCGCGGTGGCCAGCCTCAACGATCAGTCCGGCAACAGCAACAACGCTGCCCAGGCCACCGTCTCGGCTCGTCCCACCGTTCTGACCGCTGCCACCGCGGCCGGCACCAGCGCCCTGGTGTTCGACGGTGACGACTTCCTCGATGTGGCCGGTTCGTCCGACTTCGATGGTAACCAGTTGACCTGGTACGTCGTGCTGCGCCAGCCCACCACCGCCGGCGGCGGGCGCGTCGTCAACGGCATCTACGGCGATATCGACCCCGATACCGGTACCACCACCTACTCCGGCCAGGCCTGGGCCACCATCGCCGATATCGACAGCTCGAATCGGATTCGCACCCAGACCCGTGATGCGACCAACTCGTTCAAGGCCGCCAACGTGTCTCCCGCCAGCCCCGATGAACTGCTCAACGATCAGTTCTACATCTCCGGCAGCGTCTGGGACGGCACGACCGAGACCGACAACCTGCTCGGAATCATCGTCAACGGCAACAATGATCGCTTCACCGAATCACTCAGCTATGCCAACAACGCGGTGCTGGCTGACAACCTGCGGGTCCGCATCGGCGGCGCGGCGGACTACAACGACGCCCCGCTGATCGAAGCCCTGGAAGCGGCATTCACCGGCCAGGTCGCCGAAGTGCTGATCTACAACGGCGCGTTGAACGCCACCGACCAGGCGGCGGTTGAAAACTACCTCTACCAGAAGCACCTGGCTGTGCCTGAGCCGGCCAGTCTGGCGCTGCTGGGCGCGGGGGCCCTGCTGCTGCTTCGCCGCAGAGGTGAATGAGACGTACCCCTTCGTTGGGTGGTCGAAAGGCCACCTGACGATTTTTGGTGGTGGTTTTTTGACGGGTGCCACGGCCGCGGGTCGGCCGTGAGCAACGCCGGGCACACCCGCACGCGGGTGTGGCACCCAGAGTGGCCACGACCCGATTTTTGATGCGGTCCGTAGTGGCCGCGAAAGGCCGGTCGAAGCCGGCGCGTGTCAGGGCCGATGGTGGAGAGATGTTTCGTGATGCCTGGTTCACCATGGACGCGATACAGATGCAAGGGACAACGATCAAAACCGCTCGCATCACGCAGATCCTGCTGCTGGCCGGCTGCCTGCTGACTCACCTTGCACTGCCCGCCCGTGCTCAGACTACGATCTTCAACGGCGTCGAAGTGCCCGGCGTCGTCATCGCCCATTCCCCGGCCAGCAGCGGCCTGTACCTCGGCTCGCCCTCCATCGCCATCCTGCCCAACGGCGATTATGTGGCCAGCCACGATATCTTCGGCCCCAACTCCAACTCCGGCACCGCGCCCAACACCAAAGTCTACCGCTCCTCCGATCGCGGACAGACATGGACCTACCTCACCACCATCGCCAACCAGTTCTACGGCAGCCTCTTTACCCACAATGACGCGCTGTACATGTTCGGCTGCAACCGCGTCAACGGCGACCTGACCATCCGCCGCTCCACCAACGGCGGCTCAACCTGGACCACGCCCAGCAACACCAGCAACGGCCTGCTGCAATACAGCAGCTCCGCCCTCGGCTACCACACCTCCACCTTGCCCGTGGTCATCGCCGACGGCCGGCTGTGGCGCACTTTCGAAACCCGCGACCGCACCACCGGCAACAGCAACGATATGAGCGCCGCCCTGGCCAGCATCCCCGTCGGCGCGGACCTGCTCAAAGCTTCCAACTGGACCTTCACCAATCAGATCATGCGCCAGACCAACTGGCTGCCCAACAACGGCTTCGTCGGCTGGCGCGAGGGCAATGCCGTGGTCGATCGCAGCGGCAACGTGGTCAACATCCTGCGCGTGGATCGGCCCACCGGCGCTTCGGAGAAAGCCGCCATCGTGCGTACCACGAGCACGGACACCATCACTTTTGATTCCGGGGGCGACATCATCAACTTCAACGGCGGTGCCAAGAAATTCGTCATCCGCTATCACGAAGCCACCGACAGCTACTGGGCTGTCAGCAACGTCGTCACCGCGGAAAACTACGTCGCCACCCGCACGCCCGGCACCATCCGCAACATGGTCGCCCTGATGCGCTCCGACGATCTGGAACACTGGACCATCCAGCGCACGCTGCTGAGCGATCTGTCCGACGTGGCCCACATCGGGTTCCAATACGTGGACTGGCAGTTCGACGGCGACGACATCGTGGCCGTCTCGCGCACCGCCTATCCCGACGGTCTGGGCGGCGCTGACAGCGCCCACAACGCCAACTTTTTCACCTTCCATCGCTTCCAGTCGTTCGTCTTCGCCGGCGACGCCAACTTCGACGACCAGGTCAACCTGGCTGACCTGCAGATCCTCGGCGATCACTGGGGCGACAGCGGCATCCACTGGTCGGCCGGCGACTTCAACAACGACGGCCAGGTCAATCTCGCCGACCTGCAAATCCTCGGCGACCACTGGGGCGACGGCGGATCAACAGATATCAGCTTCGATCAGGCCCTGGCCCAGCTCGGCTTGTCCATCCCTGAGCCGACCACCGCGACCGTGTTCAGCCTGGGCTCACTGGCCGTACTGCGCCGCCACAAGCCGCAGCCTTTGCAATCGCAAACTACTCCTTACGTGAGGATCGCACCACGGCGATCCTTGCGTTTAGCGCACAACTCCTCGACCCCTCCTCACTTTCACGGAGATAACCCATGAAACGCCACCAAGGATTCACTCTGATCGAATTGCTGGTCGTCATCAGCATCATCGCGCTGCTGATCTCCATCCTGCTGCCGGCCCTGACCAAGGCGCGGGAGTCGTCCCAGTTGACCGCCTGTTTGAGCAACGTCCGCCAGCTCGTGACGGCTGCCAAAGGCTATTCCGTCGACGAGAAAGGGGCATTCCCCTACCAGCACGGTCAACTGGACTCCAGCATCCACAGCCTGGACCCCAACAGCTCCACCTCCCACGGAGGCGTCGACACCTGGCTTTACCGTCTGCGCAAGTTCATGAACAAGACGACCAGGATCATGTGCCCGACGCAGGAGAACGAATTGTCCCGCAAGGACAAGCTTAAGGACTGGTGGACCTCCTACAACGCCAACGGCGTGGTCACGATGTTCGGCGGCGACGACTGCCCCATGCCTTCGAACGTCGTGGCGATATCCGAGGAGCGCCGGCTGGCCGACTGGTCGATGACACGTGCCAGCATCCAAGTCAAGAATATACCCCGCGAAACTGCCCGCACCGAGGCGGTCTGGTCCGGCTGGATGCGTTTCGGCAGCGGCTTGAACCTCGGGAACAAGCCGCACATGACCCGCGACTCGGTCGACTCCCTGGCCGATAGCCCGGGCGGGCGCAACTACGGGTTCCTCGACGGCCACGGTGAGTACCGCGACTGGACGGAAGTGACCAGCGCCAACTATGGCCTGCTGATCCAGGGTGAAGACAAGCAGGAAGGCAGCGGCGGGTACACCTCGGCCGAACGCCTGGGCAAGATCATGTGGTAAGCGGCCAGGACGTCATCGAAACCCAACAGGCCGGCTACGACGCCTCCCGCGCATGGGCACGGTCAAATTCAGATAATCTGTCAGTTCGCCATTCAATCGGAGTTCACGCATGAAGCGCTACCGGGCTGTCGTTCTATCCACGACTATCTACCTGGGCCTGTTTGCATTCCCCGCTGCCGCCCAACCTGCTCAACCCAACTACGCCGTCTGGTCCACCATGACCAGTTCGTCCGGCGATGATGCGTATCTGCGCATCCAGGGACGCGATGCGGCCGGCAAGTTCATCGCAGCAGCCACCGATAAAGGCACCGTCAAGCCCGGCCAGTTCTACATCGCCGGCGGCATCTGGGAAGGTCGTTCCGGCTCGCTCACCGGCATCCTCGTTGATGCCGCGGGCAAGCGCAGCAGCGATGAGCAATCATCGGTCATCGCCAATCCCCGCCGCCATGCCTTCACCCGCATCGGCGCCGGCGCCAGCACCACCAAGCCGGACCCCGACTATTTCTTCAACGGCCAGATCGCTGAGGTGCTGGTCTACAACCGCCCGCTCAATCCCGCGCAGCAGAAGCGCATCGAAGACTACCTGCTGGCCAGGCACCTCAAGCGCGGCCCCGTCCCTGCAATGCCCGGCATCAACGAAGGGCTCGTGCTGCACCTGGATGCCGCCAAGGTGGATGTAACTGACGGCCACGTTTCGCGCTGGCCCGACCTCAGCGGGCGCGGCAACGACGCTTTGCCCGGCAACGCCCCCAAACTCGCTCGTAACGCCACGCCCGCCGGCGGCGATGCCATCGACTTCGACGGCAAAACGTTCCTCGACATCAACGCCAAGCCCGCCGACTTCGACGGCCAGCAACGAAGCTGGTACGTCGTCTTCAACACCCGCGCCGCCGACTCCGGCCGCATCATCAACGCCGGTTATCAGCAGTTCACCCAGGTACAACCCGACAACTATGCGCTGCAACGGCTCAAGTACAACCACCCCGGCCTGGTGGTCAACCTCGCCGCCGGTCTCAGCAGCAAGCCTCTGCCCATGGATTACGACGGTGACGGCCGCGTTGACATGGTCGTCAGCAGTTCCGGCGCCGATTACAGCGGCACCTATCTCTACGAGCGCGATGACGACGCCCCCACAGGCTCGTTGCTGTTCAAGGCTGGTCAATGGATCGGCGCTCCAGTCAGCGAAAATGCGCAACTGATCGACGGCCAGTGGGTGCTCATCGGCTCCAACCGTATCATCCGCGACTATCCCGGCAGCGGCATGCTCAAAACCTCACCGCTCAACTACAAGCCCGACTTCTCCGGAGCCGGCGACTGGCAATGGGTTGACTGCGATGGCGATGGCGTGCGCGACCTGCTGATCGAAACCACCGACTGGAGCGGCTACGGCTGGGACTGCGACTACGACGCCAACGGCGACTGGACCCATCCGCCCGGTTTCTCCAGTGTTTACTTCGTCAAGAATATCGGCAGCAACGACGAGCCGAAGTACGCCAAGTCCCAGAAGATTCAGCACACCGGCAACTGGCTCGACCAGCCCGGCTCGCAGATCCACTCCCTGGTCACAGGCGACTTCAACGAGGACGGCCTGATCGACATCGCCTGCACCGATGGCCTGGACGGTTTCCGTTTCCTGCCCAACGTCGGCAGCAAAACCGAGCCGCGCTTCGGCGATGCGGTGCTGCTGCACAGTCGGGGCGAGCCGATCCGCATCCCCGTGCAGGCTGTGCGGGCCGCCGCTGCCGACCTCGATGGTGACGGCCATCTCGACCTGCTGGCCGGTGAAGAAAGCGGCGCCATCTATTTCATCCGAAACAGCGGCATCGTTGTCGATGGTATCCCGCAGTTCGATCCGCTCACGCCGCTGCAGCAATACGCTGACGAACTGAAGACCGGCTCGCTGGTCACGCCCTACGGTTACGACCTCGACGGCGACGGCGATGACGACCTGATCTGCGGCAACTCCGGCGGGTTCATCGTCTATTTCGAAAACCTCGGCGGCAATCCGCCCCAATGGGCCGCCGCCCGCCACCTGGAATCCGATCACCAGGTCATGCGCATCATGCCCGGCCGCAACGGCTCCGTGCAGGGGCCCAAGGAAGCCAAGTGGGGTTACACCAACGTCTGCGTTGCTGACTGGAACCAGGACGGCCTGCCCGACCTGATCGTCAACTCCAGCATCGGCCGCGTACGCCTGTTCCGCAACCTCGGCCCGCGCAGTGAGCCGAAGTTCTCCGCGCCCGAGCCGATCATGGTTGAATGGGATGGTCCGACGCCCAAAGTCCCCTGGGATTGGTGGACGCCGATGGAGGGCGAACTGATCGCCCAGTGGCGCAGCCGCGTGCAGGTGATCGACCTGACCGGTGACGGCCTCGAGGACCTGGCCGCCCTTGATGTTGACGGCTACCTCGTGCTCTACGAACGCAAAATGATCGACGGCAAGCTCAAGCTCCTGCCCGGCAAGCGCGTCTTTGAAGCGGCGCCCGGCGAGGAAACCGTCTTCGATTACATGCAGCGCGGCATCGGGCTCGACGCCAACGGTGATGGCATCAACGACCTCAACCAGATCGACGCCCAGGGCCGGCTGCGCTCGCTCTACATGATCCCGCGCGGCGAACGCACCGTGGATTACGACCACCTGATCGACACCACCGGCAACCCGCGCTATGCCGACGGCATCTCCCCCAACGCCATCCGCATGAACGGCGGCTGGGGCGGCCGCTCCGGGCGGCGCAAGTTCTGCTTCACCGACTGGGATGGTGATGGAAAAATCGACCTGATGGTCAACTCGTTCAACACCGACTTTCTCAGGAACGTCTCCGACACCCCCGGCAAGTTCGTCTTCAAAAACATGGGACCCGTCGATGAACGCCGCCTGGCCGGCCACACCACCTGCCCCGCGGTGGTGGACTTCGACCGTAACGGCATCCCCGACCTGGTCATCGGCTCCGAGAACGGCCACATCTACTACATGAAAAACCCCCGCGCCAAATAGCCGCTTGCGGCTTCGCGCAACCGCCGCCCCATCCCTGCCCTCCCGCGAGACCGCCTGCGCCCGAACAGAGAGCTCGCATGAAACATGGCTATGCTTCCTGCACCCTGATCTGCCTTGGCCTGCTGGGCTGTGCCATGCTGACCTCTTCCGCCGGCGCTTATGACGTGATCCTGATCGCACCCGACGAGCGCCCCGATTTCGCGGCCGCCATCGCACAAGGCATCGCGCAGGCTCAGCAGCAACTGGCCGCGCAAAACGTGACCATCAACCTCACCGTGCGCCACTCCGACGATCCGAGCGATCGCAAAAAACTGGCTGCGTTCGTGGAAACCTGCGCCGCGGAAGGTTGCGACGGCATGCTGCTGTCCGCCCTGGATTCCAAAGCCCTGCGCGATGCGGTCAGCAGCACCACTGCCCGCGGCATCAAGGTGGTCATGCTGGATGTCGGCGTCTGCTGCGAAGGCCCAGTCAGCCGCGTCGCTTCCAGCAATCGTCAGGCCGGCTGGTTAGCTGCTCGTTGTCTGGCCGACTCGGTGGGTGGCAGCGGCGGCGTGCTCATGCTGCGCAACCAGATCGACTCCATGAGTGCTGAGGAGCGCGAGGAAGGTTTCCTCGAAATGATGCTCAGCACCTATCCCGGCATCACCCTGGTCGCCACCGACTTCCACAACGGCCCATCGCGCCAAAGCGCCCAACGCATCTGCGGCAACCTGTTGACCATGCACGAAGGCAAAGTGGCTGGCATCTGCGCTACCACGCAGGCCACCACACTCGGCGCACTGGACACGCTGCGCCAGTTGGGCCTGGCCGGCGGCAAGGTGAAACTGGTCGGCGTCAACGAGGGCGGCAGCGAACTGGCTGAAGCGATGGCGGCTGGTGATTTGATCGGTTACGTCGATCTGGACGGCGTCAGCATCGGCCGCGATGGTCTGCTCACTCTGGCGGCCGCGCTTGATGGACAAACCGTTGAGCCGCTGATCCGCTCTGACGTCGCACTGATCACACCGCAAGGTGTCACCTCATCCCCTGCGCAAGGCCCGCATCACGATCCCCCGCCCGCTGCTACTCGCCCCACCACGCAGTTGAGCGAAGGCGATTTCATCATCGATGACCTTGGCCTGATCATGAAAGCGATACCGGCCGGCAGCTTCATGATGGGCGCCACACCGCAGCAGAACCTGCGCGGCGATGAACAGCCGCAGCACAAGGTCACGCTCTCCGCCTTCTGGCTTGGTCAGTGCGAAGTCACGCAGGCGCAGTGGCGCGCAGTCATGGGCAACAACCCCAGCACCTTTAAAGGTGATGATCTGCCGGTCGAGAGCATCTCCTGGGAAGACGCGATGGCCTTTTGTGAAAAGCTCAACGCCCGCGAAGCTGCCGCCGGCCGGTTGCCGCAAGGTTTCCATTACACGCTGCCCACCGAATCGCAATGGGAATACGCCTGCCTGGCCGGGACCACCAGCTCCTATGCCGGCGATCCGCAGCAGACCATCTGGTACTGCGCCACCAGCGGCCGACTCGATCCCGCCGACGGCCAATGGCACATGAGCCCGCACCCGGTCGGCAGCTTGCAGCCCAACGCCTGGGGCCTTTACGACATGCAGGGCAACGTACTGGAGCGCTGCTTCGACTACTACGCCGACTACCCCAGCGAGGACCAGGTCGATCCGCTCGGCCCATCCGATGGTAAATACCGCACCCTGCGCGGCGGCGGCTGGTGGGCGGATCTGACCAGTTGCGCCACCCACGCCCGCCATCGCGGCCCCTCGCAACGGGCCCACAGCGCCGTGGGCATGAGGCTCGCCCTCAGCCCAATTAGCCCCCGGTGAACACACCGGGGGCCTTTCCCGTGTTGGCCATGTAAATTCCGGGGAGCGGCCCCGCGTGTATTCACGCGGGGCTAAATGCGGATGTTGATGCCTGGAACCCGCCCCCCGATGGCGGGTGAAAGAAAGTGGAGCTGAGGGGGCTCGAACCCCTGACCTCCTGCATGCCATGCAGGCGCTCTCCCAACTGAGCTACAGCCCCAGGCCGGTCCAACAGTATAACAGCCCCAGCCGGGGGGCGGCAAAGGGGGTGTTCATAGCCGGCGAGCTACGCCTCGCCGGGCGGTTGGCCCGCTGCAACCCAGCCCAGGGTGGTGATGGTCATTGCCCGCCCCTTGCCCTTGATTTATCCTGCTGCTGGTTCACCTCACTGGGGCAACATCATGATCGGAACCCTGCTGGTCGGCGCGCTGGCACTTGTCGCCCTGATCGTGGCCATGCGCCAGCGGGGTCGCATCGAGGATCTGCAACAGCAGATCGACCGCCTGCGCCTTCAGATGCGCCAGCAACCGCCCACCGCCACGCCCCCCATCTCTCCACTGCTGAAACCCAAAGCACCCCCCGAAGCCCACGTTGTCACAACGTGGGCCTCCACCCCCGTCGCACAATCACCACCCCCGCCCCCGGAAGTGGAAGGGGAAGTGGAAGTGGAAGCAGAGGTACCGGCAGAAGAAGAGCCCGCGGAGCTGGTGCTTGAACCTGCTGCGCCGCCGGTTGAACCTGCGCCGACGATCGAACCAACCATCGAACCGACGCCTGAACCAACACCCGAACCGGCCCGCGCAGGCTTCGAGGAAAAACTCGGCATGCGCATGTTCGTGTGGATCGGCGGCATCGCCCTGCTGCTGGCCGGCATCTTCCTGGTCCAGTACACCGCTCAGCGCGGACTGCTCTCGGAAAAGGTGCGCGTCATCCTGGCTACGCTCTTCGGCTTCGCCCTGCTGGTCACCAGCGAGCCGATGCGCAAACGCAGCTTCCGCATTGCCCAGGCACTCAGCGGCGCGGGCGTGGCGGTGCTCTACGGCTGCATCGTGGCGGCAGTCAATCTGCATCACCTGATCGGCATGCCGCTGGGCTTTGCGCTCATGGCGGTACTGACGGCGCTGGCGGTGGTCCTGTCGCTGCGGCACGGTGCGTACGTGGCATTGCTGGCGTTGATCGGCGGTTTCGCCACGCCGGCCATCCTCACCCAGGGCGATCCGCCGCCGGGCGCGACGCTCAGTTTTCTATTGCTGTTGGAGATCGGGCTCACCATCGTCACCCGCCGCCGGGGCTGGATGTCGATCTCGCTGCTGACGCTGATCGCAGCCCTGATCTGGGCGATGATGATCACCATCTTCAACTACAACCCGGCCAATCGCGTGTGGATCAGCATGTTCGTGATCGGCACCGCGGCGGTGTACGTCGTCAGTGCCGCGGCCACATTCACCGAAACGGACCACAGCCGCCGCCTGCACCCGGTTGTGCTGGCGATCGGAGCCATGCTCAGTTGCGTGGCGATGATGGCGCTGCTGGCGGTGTATGGGCGCTACTCGCCTTTCGAGTTGGGCATGCTGATGCTGTTGAGCGCGGGCGGGATTGTGTTGGCGCGGATTGATGTTCGTTACCTGGCTGTGCCGTGGATCGCGGCTGTTCTGGCAGCCATGCTGATGATCGCTTCGTCATTCGAGCAGCCGCCGGCCGTGCAACCGATGGCGTGGTTCGCGTTCGGGTTCGGCGCCTTGTTCTGCCTGGGCGGTTATGCCTGCATCTGGGGCAACGCCAAAGCGGGCGTGTGGGCGAGTTTCAGCGCGGCGGCGGCGGTGGTGTATCTGCTGGTGGCGCGCATTGGATTAGAAGGCAACATGCATCCGCCGCTGTGGTTCGTATGGTGGATGCCGGCCGCGGCTGAGGCGCTGATTCTCGGTGCGCTGGCATCGACGGTTTATCACCTGCACAACCGCGTGCCGGTCAATGCGCTGTCGCTGGGCGCCGCGGCGCTGGCGACGTTGGCGGTGGCGTGGGGGCCGCACACGCAGTGGTTGGCCGGCAGTTGGATGGCGATCGCCCTGGCGGCGGTGCTGCTGCTGGAGTTTGCGCACATCACGGTGATGCGCTGGGTGATCGTGTGGTGCACGGCGTTGAGCGTGGCGGTGTTGATCGCGCCGGGGCCGCTCGCCGCCGAGATTGGGCCGGGCAAGCTGTTCAACCTGCTGCTGGCTCAGTACGGATTGCCGACGGTGGGCGCGGGTCTGATCGCATGGCGGCTGCTGCGGGCGGGACAGCAGCCGATGGCGTGGGCCATGCAGGTGCTCACCGTGGTGGGCATGGCGGTGACCGCGGCGCTGCTGATCCGTCACGGCTTCCACCCCAGGATGAACGAGCCCGGCATCCGGCTCATCGAATGGTCCACCTATGCCTGCGTGTGGATGGTCGTCGCCATCGCGTTGATCGTGCTGGGCAAGCGGCTGCAGCAGCGCGTGCTGGCGTGGACGGGCATTGCCCTGTGCTGGTTAGGCGTACTTGTCTGTCTGGTCGGCGCGGGCCTGGTGAACAATCCCATCTGGCGGCCCGAGCACATTGGTACACTGCCGGTGCTCAACGTGCTGCTGTACGTCTATGGCGGTCCGCTGCTGCTGGCTGCGGTAGCGGCGGCGATCGCCCGGCAGGTCGAGGATCTGCGCACGGCCGTGCTCCCGTTGATCCTCGCGGCCATGGTGCTGGGCGTCATCCTCGTCGCGGTGCAGGTCCGCCACGGCTTCCGCGTCGATCTCGATGGCTACATGACCTGCAATGATTTCAGCATGGTCGAGCTGGCCACGTACGTGATCGCCTGGCAGGCGCTCGGCCTGCTGCTGGGCATCGTCGGACGATGGCGCAACATCTTCGTGCTGCAGCGCGGCGGACAGGTGATCGCGCTGGCGGCTCTGGCAATCGCAATGGTCGGATCGGTGCTGGCCTACAACCCGCTGTGGTGGAATGAATCGGTCGGCGCCATGCGCGTGCTCAACTGGCTGCTGTATCTCTACGGCCTGCCCGCAATGCTGGCGCTGGCTGCCATGCTGCTGTGGCGCGATCAACTGGCTCTGCGCATCGTGCATGCCGTGGCGGCCCTGCTGCTGCTGTTCGTGCTCATCAGCCTCGAGCTGCGCCAGGGTTTCCAGGGCGAGTTCCTCAAGGTCGGCTTGTTCAGCAAAGCGGAGATGTACAGCTACTCGCTGGCCTGGGTGCTGTTCGGCGCCCTGCTGCTGGTGCTGGGCATCGCCCGCCGCAGTGCCGCGCTGCGCTATGCCTCGGCGGGTGTGATGCTGGTGACCATCGGCAAGGTCTTCTTGCTCGACACGCGACACCTTGACGGCCTGTACCGCGTGCTGTCGCTGCTGGGCCTGGGCATCATCCTGTTGGGGTTGGGCTATCTGTATCAGAAATTCGTTTTCCGCCGCCCCGCCCGGGAACAGACTGACTGAGCCGCCCGCCGATTCTTGCTCGCTGTAAGTTGCTGGGAACAATGCAGATAGCATCCGGCGACCCTCCACCCGGCCCGCGATTTTTCCTCCCGCCGGCCAAACACGAGATATACTTGTTCAGGCAGGCGAATCCATTCCGGGGGCGGTGTGGGAGCCCCTATGTTGGAGCGAGGAATCAAGCTGCTGACCCTGGTGGGACTTTCGTTGCTGCTGGCGGTTTCGCCCGCCGCTGCGCTGACCATCATGATCGACTTCAACGATCCCGCACAAGGCAACACCACCGACGCCATCAGCGACGTCGTCAGCACCTTCGACATCACCGCCTACGGCTTCAACGATCCGGTCGATCGCTTCAATATCTACCACGGCATCCTCACCGCACTCGACCACGACTTCCACGGCATCCCCACCGCCAGTCAGTATCTGTTCAGCCCCATCCCCGACGGCTACGAACTCGACATCGACTTCGAGATCGGCGACGTCGGCAACACGCCCGCCAACGGCGACAGCGATTACTACTTCGTCCAACTCGGCTCCTTCGTCAGCTCATCCTACGCACCCAGCAACGCCCTCGGCTTGTCTGCCATGTACGGCGCTATCAACGGCAAATACAACTTCGGCGACACCCTCGCCTCCATCTTCACCAACAACATCAACCTGCTCGACACCACCCTCACCGAAGGCAACCTCAACAACACCATCAACGCCATCAACGGCACACTCGCCCACGAGATCGGCCACACCCTCGGACTGCAACACGTCAAAGTCGAAGGCGCCATGATGCCCACCGGCCTCAAACCCCTCATGGCCACCGGCACCGTCGCCTCCGGCCTGCAGAACGCCGACCGCCTGATCGACCGCGAGTTCGCCTCCTATGCCACCCTCTCCGATAGCTTCGGCAACCAGGCCAGCCTGCAACAACTGGTCAACGTCCTGGGCCTGCGCCCGATCCCCGAGCCCGCCACCTGCCTGCTGCTCGCCGCCGGCCTCGCTCTGCTCCACCACCGTCGCCGGTAAAGATGTCAGAATCGAATGTCCTGTTCACAGCCTTGCGGCTTCTAATCCGGGCCGCGATGCCTCCAGCGCGGTCAGCACGATATCCAGCGATCGGGCGCCTTCTTCGCCGCTGATCCCGGGCGGCTGGTTGTTGAGGATGCAATCGGTGAACGCATCGATCACCCCGCTGCACACCTGCCGCACATTGCTGGCCATGGCGCCGGTGCGATGCAGTTCCTGTTCACCGTTGCGAAAGGTGACCACGATGCTGCAGGTCGGGTCCGTGCCGATGGCCAGCGTGCCGTTGCGGGCGTAGATCACGGTGGTGTTGTCTTCAATGCCGTAGTTGGTCCAGCTTGCCTCCAGGGTGCCGATGACGCCGTCGCTGGTTTTCAGATGCAGAAAGGCATTGTCATCCAGCGCGATCAACTGTCCATCCCGGCCGCACTTGTCGAGCGTGCTGACGAGGCCGCTGACTTCGGTGATCTCCTGGCCCAGGAGCCAGCGTATCAGGTCGATCTTGTGAATACCCAGGTCCCCGATGACGCCCAGCCCGGCCGCCTGCCGATCGAAGAACCAGCAGTCGTCAGCCGGCGCCGCCCACAGGTCGGGGCCGGGATGTTTGAACGAGGTGCGAAACGCCAGGACGCGCCCCAGCCGTCCGCTGTCGAGAATCTGTTTGGCCTTGATGTGGGCCGGCATGAGGCGCTGGTTGTGGCCGATCATCAGAAACCGTCGCGCCTCGCGGGCCGCGTCGATCATGGCCCGGGCGTCGTCGCGGCTGGTGGCCATGGGTTTTTCACACAGCACGTGCTTGCCCGCCTTCAAGGCATCGATCGTGATCGGCGCATGCAGGGCGTTGGGGCAGCAGATCACCACCGCATCCATCGGCACCTCCTCCAGCATGCGCTGATGACCTTTGAATGCCGCCACCTTGTGCTTTTCAGCCATCGCCTGGGCCCGCTCGAAGGCAGGGTCCGCCACAGCCACCAGGCGCGAGCGCGGATTGGCCACACATTCCGGAATGTGCCGCCGCGTGGCGATCGATCCGCAACCAATCATGCCATATCTCACAACTTCCATGAGCTTCCCTCACAAAAAAAACAAATCACACATCCATCATCCACGACCGCACCACCCGAGCGGATCCGCCAGCTTATCACTGGGACTGCGGCTGACCAAGGCAGGTCACCGGCATGTCCTGCTCGATGTAGGCGCGGTGGAAGTAGTAGGTGTAGCCATCCTCCGCGCCGATCAACAGGTCCAGTTGCCCGTCGCCGTCGAAATCCACCACGCAGGGCCCATTGTTGTGGCTGGCCAGGCGATCCGGCACCAGGTCGCCGGCATCCTCGAAACGCGGATGTTCATGATCGCCGCGATTGAGAAACAGGCTGGCGTTCAGGCCGTCACTGATCAGATCGATCTGCCCGTCGCCGTTCCAGTCCGCCAGGTTGAGCACGGTGCGTCCGGTGCCGCCGGCCGTCGCCCCTTCCAGACGGTTCCAGATCATGAGGCGCGAATAACCGTAGTCCCAGTCAAAAATGCGCTCGCCCGGCAGCAGGATGAGCCGGCCCTGATCATCGCGGGCGCGGCGGTAAAGGGCGAGCTTGCCTTCGTGATCGAGCGCCACGTAATCCATCAGCCCGTCGTGATTCCAGTCGATGCACACCGGCCGCGAACGCCAGACGGTCACCAGGGTGTCCGGCTCGGGCGTGAAAGGCACCCAGGCCGGGGCCTGCTGACCCTGCGGCCCCCACTGCACGGTCAGCTTGACCGGCGCGGCCAGCTTCGGGTCGCTGGGCGTGCCGACGTTGCGATAGAACAGGTGTTCGCCGCGCGTCCCGCTGACCAGCAGATCGAGCAGGCCGTCACCATCCCAGTCGGCGAAGGCGGGATTGCTGTAGCCCCAGTGCTGTTCGCCCGGCCCCTGCACGGAGCCGTCGGGACCGACCGGGATGATGAGGCGCCGGCCGTCGGCTTGCAGATAAACCGGGTCCGCCCAGCAGGGCGCGGTGTTGGTTCCCAGGTTCTGCACGTAGCGCAGGTACTGATCCGAAGCGCCCAGCACCAGGTCGTTGGCGCCGTCGTTGTTCCAGTCGGCGACGGTGGGAATGCAAAGCGAGCCGGCATCGAGGTAGGGCCGCTGCTGTAGAAAAAAGATCGTCTGCTCCAGCATCGGGCCCTGACCCGGCTGGGCGATGTTGCGGTTGAATCCGAAGTCGCCGCCTTCGTTGGTCCAGAAAATGTCGTTGCGGCCGTCACCGTCGAAATCCACGATGCAGGGAACCAGTTGTTCGCCCGGGATCTCGATGTCCTGATCGTCATGCGTGCGCAGGATGCCGCGGGCGGTGAGCTTCGGCTCGGTGCGCGTGCCGATGTTTTCAAAATAGAGCAGCCAGTGCAGCAATCCGCCGACCACCAGGTCCAGGTCGCCGTCGCCGTCAAGGTCGCCCGCCGCCACGCGGGGCGAGCCGATCAACACCGACGCATCGAGCGGCTGGCTGTCAGCCAGCAGCGGGGTTTTGTCTTTGACGTTGAAGATCGGCTGCTGGTTGGTGCCGCGATTGGGATAGATGAAGTCGCGGCTGAGCAATTCATCGAGCCCGTCGCCGTCCCAGTCCACGCGCACCGTGCGTCCCATGCCGGTTTCCACGCCCGAGTCCACCCCGCCGATCGCCTCGCGCCACGCCGGGGTGCGCGGGCGGAACCCGTCGAAGGCGATGGGCGACCAACTGCGGTTCTGATCGCCGGCATAAAACAGGTCCACCCGGCCGTCGCCGTTCCAGTCCACCAGTTGCGGATAGTTGGTCAATCGAAACGCGCCGAACCGGTTGCTGCCGTACATCCCTTCGATGCGCCGGCCCGGTGCGAACACCCAGTTGCCCAGCCGCGGATCAAACCCCAGGTTTTCGAAATACTCATAACCCATGCGCAGATGATCGTTGGTGCGCACCAGGAACCCGGTGAACGACCACACGTCGAAATCGCCGTCCCGGTCCAGGTCGTACACATCAGCCCCACCCCAGCCGACGTTCATCTTGCCGATGTGCCGCTTGTCGCCGACGCGCAGACGATCGCCATCGCCCACCATCGGCACGTTGAGCGGATCGGGCTGATCGTACACCGGCTCGGTGTCGAAATAGAGACTGTAAGCGGTGGCGCGCGTCGGGTCCTGGCACACCCAACTGACGCGGCCCTGATTGCTCCAGTCAAAGGACTGGCTGAGGATGAATGGGTGAAACTCCCCGATGGGCTGGCCGGTGTCCGGATCGAAGCGCACCAGGCGCAGCGAGTCGCGATGGATCAGCGCGACCTCGACGCCGAGCTGCTTGAGCAGGGCATCGAAGTCCAGTTCCACGTGCATCGGGGCCCGCTGCCAGGGCTGTTGCGTGGGTTGGGCCTGTACGTTGATGCGGTAGCGCGTTTGGGCTGCCCACTGCGGCGACGGATCAAACTGCGCCACCTTCGGCGCGCTGGCGACGATCCGCATTGCATCCTGCTCCAACTGGGCAAGCGGCGGATTGAAGGCGTCATAGAAGCGCACCTGGTCGATGAAGCCGTCGAAATGCCGCAGACTGGCTGAACCGTGCTGATGGGTGTTGCTGCCGAAGTACATGTCATACATCCGGGCATCGCTCAGCGGCAGCAGCGGCGCGTCGTGGGCGCGGCCGGCTTCCTGGCCGTCCACGTACCAGATGAACGAGCCCGGTCGCCGCCACGACAGCACCACGTGATGCCACTGCTGATCGTTCCAGCCGGCGAGGCTGACTCGCTGCTGCCACACCCGCTGCGGATCGGCGATCTCGAAAACCAGTGAACCGGCCGGCCAGGTCTTGGTCACCCGCGGATCGATGTAGAGCATCATCAGGTAGCGATAGCGCGTGTGGCCGCTGGACCAGATCACCTGCTGGTTCGGATCGTAGTTGATGTCCACGTTGGGCTGAGGCGGATTCCAGTTCAGGCGAATCCACAGGGACATCGTGCCCCGCTCCATCGGCAGGTTGCCGCGGGCGTTGTAGCGGACGATGCCTTTGGGCGCCACCCGAAGGGCCTTGCCCTGCACCCCCGGCACGAATTCCACCGGGCCGTAGCTGAACGCCGCCGCATCGCCGCGCGCCATCGACGCCTGCAGATCGTCGTCGAAATCCAGCCGCAACGTGGACGTGTCGCCCTGGCCCAGCGCCGCCGCCGCGGTGCAGACGCACAACAGTCTCGCGAGCCAACCTGCACAAAGTGGAAAATCAATCACGGCGCGATTCCCAGGTCGTTGTCGATGTGGGCCGAATCAATCCCGCCGGCTGGTGCATGCCCGATGTTACCCGCCATGTTTACCAGTAGAACGGGCGTGTTTTGGCGGATGCATAGTTGGTCGGAGCATTGAGCGGATCCACGTCGGGCGGGGTGTTGTCTCTGCCCAGCTCATCCCACGCCGCCCAGCGCGCATGGCCGTCCGCGTAGGTGCGGTTGCTGCCGGGCAGTTGATGAATGAACGCATCATAATTGATGTTGGCCAGGTATTGGATGTAGTTGGAGTCAGCCAGCATGGCGTCGCTGCGAAAGGCGTTGACTTCGATCACGTGAATCGAATCGCTGGCGCTGCGGGCGTGTTCCAGGCGCTGCGGCGGAATGCGATCGAGGATCAGGTCCTGGCAATTGCCCGGAAATTGCTCGCGGTAGCCGGGCATCAGGCCTTGACGCACCTCGTAGCGCTGGGCCAGATCCAGCACGGACCGCTCCAGGTCAACGCTGGGACAACCCGCCAGATCGATGTTGTGTTGAAGATAAAAATCCACGTATGGATCCATGTAGATCTTCGGCCACCACATGGGCAGAGCGTTGGCCGGCAGAAGCGGCGGCGTGTTGCTGCGGCGCAGAAAATACGGCGCGACACCGTCCTCATCCGCCGCATATGCGTGCGAGGACGCTCCCAGTTGACGCTGATTGTTCAGGCAAAGCGTCCGCTTGGATTGATCGCGGGCCCGGGCCAGGGCCGGCAGCAGAATGGCAATCAGCAGGGCCACGATGCTGATCACCACCAGCAGTTCGATCAGCGTAAATCCCGTGGATTTCCTCTGCCTCACGAACCTGTCTTCGACCCTGAGGCTCAGACCCGAAGGGAGCGAGACGAAGGGTAACTCCATCAACGTCAAGGCCCCGCATACCGTTGGCAACATGGCGTCAAACTCCATCGCTCGGGGATGAAAAAAAGCCCGTAGCCCGCGGCGCGGACTACGAGCGAATGGACCTGCACTTCAGCGGTGTGTCATGTGAGGCCTCAGGGCCAGCACGCAACCCAGCGCCATCAGCGATATCGAGGCCGGCTCGGGCACGGGCACCACCGATTCAAGGTCCGTGCCGATCCGCAACTCGTCCACCGCGAAAATGAAAGGCGCGCCGCTGGTGGCATTGAAAATCCGGAAGGACTCGCCGTCCGTCAGCACCTCGGCACTGGTCGATGCGTCCATCGCCTTGAGTATCGCTGCGCCATCCAGTTCAGTTTCCAGAATGCCGCCGGCCTTGATGCCGTCGTAGGCGGATTCGCTCAACACCCACATACTGGCCGTGTTGCCGGTCGTCTGCCCGAGATTGGCGTACTTGACAATCACCAGGTAAACGCCGCCGTCCTGGACATTGGCGGTGGCGACGGTGGCCCCGTTGGATCCCTCGTAGCGCGTGACGATGCCCTGCGAGCCCGAGGCCTTGGGCGATGAACCGAAATGAATCGAACCGTCATTGAAACGGAATTCCGCGGTGCGGCTGCTGTTGCCGTTGGCCCCGGCATCGTCCACCCGTTGGTACAGGTAGCTGATCCACAAATCACCCGTGCTGACGCCGGCATCATCGATGTCGATATTTCGCCGCACGCTCGAATCACCGAAACCGCTCGCCGCGGTGACGCTGAGCACCAGTTGGTTGCCTTCGGTGGCGTAGTCGCTGAAGCTGAGGCTGTTGGCCGCAATCGTGGTCGATCCCGTGTGGTTGGCATGGATCGTGCCCAACCAGCCGCCGCCCCAGCCGGCGCCCCCGTTCTTGCCGGTGGCGTTGCCGGGACTGTAATCAAACGAATCCTCAATCAACACTCCCGCCCCCGCCCACGGCGACAGACTCACCACCAGCACCAGACACATCAACCGGAACAAGACATTCATCATCAACTCCCTTCAGAAAATGGACGTGAAACCCACAGACACCACGTAGGACAATTGTTGGCCTTCCCGACGTTTTTGCAAGATAGTTGATGTAACATAATCTGTAACATCAGTTCGACGCGCAAAACCATTTGCGACAACAACTAACGCGGATTTTTCGCCGCGATCGATGGGCTGATGTTACAAATTTCATCCCCCGAAACGCCCCGCATCCGGCCCGGCACAGACCCGACAGCCCCGCCGCCGCCGCCTCAATCCGACATGGCTACTTCGATCTGGCCCCCACTTCCAACACCAGACAACGTCCGGAGCAGACTGGCGGCCGCTCAATCCGCGCCTTCAATCTCCTCGGGCAGCACCAGCTCCGCGCCCAGCGTCACACCTTCAAAGTCCTTGCTCTCCGGCCGGGCGATGCGCGCCAGAAGCTTCTGCACCGCCCGCTGACCGACCGCACCGTACCCGATCCTGATGGTCAGCGGTTTGGGATACAGACCCACCAGAAAACACGTTTCGTGATCGCACGAAACGATCAGCAGATCCTGCATCGGCCGCACGCCGCGCTGCAGCAGCAACGGATACAGCCTGGCTGTGTAATAATCCCCGGCACAGAACAATCCGCCCAGTGCCGGCTGCCGCGTGGCGATTGCATCGGCGATCGGTGTCAGCGCCCGCGTCACCTCCGCCGATGTGGCGCTTTCCACCGCCACGCCCGGGGCAAGGGCGATCTCCTGGCACGTCCGCCCCACCGCCTGATATTTGAGCTGAAATGCCTGCGTCCGCCGCGTGTGCGCCAGAAATTGCGGCTCGAATTTGATCACACCCACCGGCCCCCGCGCGTGCTCGAGCAAATACTCCGCCGCCAGATAGCCTGCCGCCTCGTTGCCCGGCAACACGTGACTCTGGTGTGGATCCTGGTACGAAGTCAGCCACACCCGCGGCACATCCGGAAGCTGATCCAGCAGGGGCTGCGACTTCATGTATGACCCGGATAACAGCAGCCCGTCAATGTGACCGTATCGAATCGCCGCCGGCAAACGCATGGGATTGGTGGCGATGATCAGCCCCAGGCCCTGGTCCGCCAATGCCCGCTCGATCCCGCACACGGTGTGGGCGAATAACTCCGGATGGCGCAGAAAGCCTCGATCCATCATCACCAGCGCCACCTGGTGATACTGCATCGCTGCGCTGACCTGCTTGCGCATCCCCCGCCGGCGTTCGATCGGGGCCGGCGTGTAACCCATTTTTTCAATCACCGCGTTGACCCTGTTGGCCGTGCGGATCGACGGCCCCGGCCGACCGTTGATCACCCGCGACACCGTGGCGATGCTCACCCCCGCTTTCCTGGCAATCTGATAAATCGTCATCGCGCTCAATCATACCCCGCGACCTGAAACAAGCCAAAATGTTTCACAAATGTTTCAACCCGCCGCCCCTCGCTTGACACATACCTAACAAAAACCTATTATCGTAAGGTGCATCCCCTCCCTTTTCGCCTCGACTCGCTCTACGACATGCCCAGTTGGTGCAACCGGGCCGGGCGGGCTGACCGCTGCGCCTGCCAGGTCATCGACGTCGGCAAACTCTGGCGCCACATCCCGCGCGATGACTGGCACAACCTCAACGCCTCGCCGCTTCCGGGAACACGGCACGCCCACGCCACCGTGCAACCGCTGGCTGAAGCTCACTTCCAACTGCATCGCCACCAGATCCCCGCCCTGCGCCTGACCCGCCATCTGCGCGGCCACGACCGCATCCATCGCTGCCACATCGTCCGCTATCAGCACCTGAGCCTGCAACTGCCCGCCGACTGGACACAACCCCTGCGCCTGCAACGCTGGCGTTTACATGCAAAGCTCGCCCAACACTTTTTCATCTGTCCCTGGTGTCAGCAGAAATCCAAACATCTCTACATGCCGCGCTGCACCAACCGTGAATACACCGACGCCCGCATCGCCGCCGAATACCTTCGTCGCTATCACCCCTCGTTGGACATCACGAGCCCGCAACATCCCCTGGCTGCGGTGATCGCCCGCTATGCGTTGGTGTTCGCACCTCGCCGCTTTCTCTGTCGCGCCTGTCTGGGCCTGCGCTA
The DNA here is from genome assembly GCA_964471555.1 of uncultured Phycisphaeraceae bacterium. Taxonomy (GTDB): domain Bacteria; phylum Planctomycetota; class Phycisphaerae; order Phycisphaerales; family Phycisphaeraceae; genus JADLFV01. The sequence goes on along the minus strand of CAYYGM010000013.1, from coordinate 1,457 downwards.
TGGCGACGTGAAGAACGCAACCCAGTTCGGCCGCGGCCACATTGAAGTGAATCCCCCGCTCGACAACGCCGAGGCCCGCAAACTGCTGCACCTGACCCTCGTGCATCTGCGCGCCGCCCTGACCATCCCCAATCGCCCGCCCCCCATCCCCCCCCGCTTCCTTCCGCGCGCATTTAGCCCCGGGTGAATACACCCGGGGCCTTGCCACGAATATCACGCGGTGAATCAAACGCATGGCGGGGGCCTTGCCACGAACATCACGTGGTGAATCCCGCGCGTTGCGGAGCGCATTGTCTCGAACATCACACGTGGTGAATCCCGTGGGTGCCCCCGGTGTATTCACCGGGGGCTAAATGCGCAGGAAATCCTCGACGTCAGTGATGAAATCCCATGGCCGGGCCGGCAACCCGACATGCACATTGTGCTTCTCCACGTATTGCACACGCCGGTGCAACGACGCGGCTTCAAAACAGAACCGCTTATCAAACCCTTCCGTCCACATCGGCCGGCCCGGCTTCAAACCCCAGCGCACCGCATCCTTGGCGCATTTGACCACCGCTCCCACGCTATGCGTTGTGTCGCCGATCACCAAATGCACATGCCACGATTGCACCGTCAGGGCCAGCACCGTGACGTTCAAACGTTCGATCAGCGCCCGCCCGATCATGCCGCCGACGTTGAAAAGTTGCAGCGGCGAGAACCGATACGGCGGATGTTTCAACCGTCCCCGATCGGCCGCTTCCAGCGATGGATCCGCGGGAAAAATGACGCCATCATCGACCCATCCGCGTTGATCCCCGCGCAGCCACGAGCCGTAGGTGGTCATCGTCAACATGATCCCCAACGTCCGTCCCGGCATACCCACATTTTACATTTAGCCCCGGGTGAATACACCCGGGGCCTTGCCGCGAATATCCCGTGGTGAATGTTTCACATTCCAATGGCCATACCACGAAAACCACGCGTGGTGAATACACCCGGGGCCTTGCTACGAATATCACGTGGTGAATCCCGCGCGTTACGGAGCGCATTGTCTCGAATATCACACACGGTGAATCCCGGGGCAGGCCCCCCGAGTATTCACGGGGGGCTAAATGGCGCGGAGCCGGCGGTTGATGGCGTCGCAGTCGAACGCGGCGGGATCGAACGGGCCGTCGAGCCAATCGAGCAGATCACGGTGCTCGGGATGCTTCTTGTTGGCGATGACCTCGAGCAAGTGGTAGTAGCCCGGGATGCCGCCGCAGTCATCCGGGGGCGCCGCGTTGGCGCCGTCGAGACAGCAGGGCGTGTGTCTGAATGCGTCAACCGGGTGCGACTTGACCAGCTTGATGGCGTGAATCCAGGAATCGCCGAAGTCGTACTCGTAGGCAATCCGTTCTTTGAGCTGGGCAACGATATCGCACATGACCCCTTCCCGATCTTCGTACCAGTCAATTTGAGAGAATCGGGTTGAGGGA
>CAYYGM010000012.1:12262-45714 GCA_964471555.1 uncultured Phycisphaeraceae bacterium | reverse complement strand
GCTTTCCCCAAGTCGAGCCTCTTTTTTTGCGCCAATCCCGCCTTATTTCCTCCATCTTTACCCCGTTTGACTGATCGTCCCGAGCCCTGTCCGCATCATCACCCCAACGCCGAACCCGCCAAACTGCTGCCGATCTCTTGACATCCCCTCGGATCAGGGCTTGCTTGAAGCAGCCACGATTTGGGGCGCGTGATCAGCACACACTGAAAACCGTGCATGAGGCGACTGACCAAGAAAGGCGGCATCTCAATGACCCGTTTTGCAACGATTCTCCTGATCGTCACCGTACTGGGCGCCATCAGCAGTGCAGCCGGCGCCGCTTCGGTGGGCCTGAACATCTACAACGCCACCAAGGCCAACGGCTCGGACCTGAGCGCCAGCCACGTCAACGTCAACGTGATCGATACCGGCGCGGCCTACAGCTTCACCTTCACCAACGACTCGACGATGACCTCCGTCATCACCAAGATCTACTTCGACAACAGCTTCGCCAGCGTGCTGGGTGGGGCCGGCACCCTGACCGAGTCGGTCGGTGTTGATTATCGACCCGCCACCATCGTCTCCGATCCGCCCTTCGCCACCGACATCGGCTGGAGCGGCAGCTTCGCCTACTATCGCGCCGTCGGCACTGATGACCTGACCAAGATCGACAACGGCATCCTCAGCGGTACACTCGAATCGCTGACCATCAGCTTCGCCAAGGTCGGCGGCACCGTCCTCAACGACGTGCTCGACCTGCTCAGCGGCACCGGCGGCATCGTCGCCCACATGATCAACATCGACAACGAAGGTCGCACCACCAACGTCGACCTGACCACCCTGGCCTCCCTGGCTCCCACCGGTGGTGAGGACGACCCGGTCGTGGCGGTGCCGACCCCCGCCTCCGCGGCGGCCGGCCTGGCCCTGATCGGCCTGCTCTCGGCCCGCCGTCGCCGCGAGCACTGATCCCCAACCGCTATCTACCCTCACTTGAGCCTCGGCTACGCCTGCCGGGGCTCTTTTTTTGCGCCCGGACCGCTGCCTGCTACGATAAGACCTGCAGATCATCGTTTTCCCAGGAGTTGCTCCGCCTATGTCCATTTCCATCGAAATGCCCCGGCTGTCTGACACCATGGAGGAGGGCACGCTCGTCAAATGGCGGGTCAAGGTCGGCGATACCGTGGCCTCCGGCGACCACCTGGCTGACGTCGAGACCGACAAGGCCACCATGGAGCTGCAGGCCTTCGACGACGGCACCGTGACCGCCATCAACGTCCAGGAAGGCCAGACCGTGCCCGTCGGCCAGGTCATTCTCGTGCTCAACGGCAATGGCGAAGACGCCCAGCCCGCCGCCGCCACCTCCGAAACCACCGCCAAGCCGCAGGCCGAGCCCAGCGACACCTCGGATGCCCCCGACAAGCGCACCGCCTCATCCCCCGCCCCGGCTTCCGGCGGCCCTCGCCTGCTGGTCAGTCCCGTCGCTCGTGCCATCGCCGATGAAAAGGGCATCGACCTGAGTACCATCCAGGGCACCGGCCCCGGCGGCCGCATCATCAAACGCGACGTCCTCGAAGCCCCCGCCCCCGGAAGTGATGGCGGTTCCGCATCCCCCCCCAGCCGAGGGCTGAGCGAAGCGAAGCCCCGGACCCCCGCAAGCGCTCTCCCCCCCGCAAGTGCATCAACTCCCGCCCCCGCTCCTGCCGTGCTGGAAGGCAAATCCATTGCCCTTTCCAACATGCGCAAGACCATCGCCCGCCGACTGGTCGAATCGGTCACCACCATCCCGCAGTTCACTGTCTCCATGCCCATCGACATGGACAGCCTGCTCGACCTGCGTCAGACACTCAACGAGCAACTGGCCAATCAGCAGGTCAAGCTCTCGGTCAGCGACTTTATCACGCGAGCCGTGGCGGTGGCCTGCGTGCAGCATCCGATCGTCAACAGCTCCTGGGCCGGCGACACGATTCAGCAGCACGGCTCAGTCAACGTCGGCATCGCCGTCGCACTGCCCGCGACGCGCGGCGGCGGACTGATCGTGCCCGTGTTGCGCGACGTGCAGAACAAGCACCTGCGCCAGATCTCTGAAGAGACCAAGTCCATCGCCGCCAAGGCCCGCGAGGCCGGCCTGTCTCAGGAGGAAATGTCCGGCGGCACCATCACCATCAGCAATCTGGGCATGTTCGGCGTCACCCAGTTCACCGCCATCATCAATCCGCCGCAGGCTGCGATCCTGGCCGTGGGCGCCGCCATCGAGCAGCCGGTGGTGCGCGAGGGCCAGCTCGCCGTCGGCCGGCAGATGATCGCCACGCTCGGCTGCGACCACCGCGTGCTCGACGGCGCCACGGCGGCCGAGTATCTGACCACGCTCAAGAGCCTGCTGGAAAGCCCGGCCGCGCTGCTGGTCTGAACCGGAACGCCCGAATCACCACGCGTCAACCCGTACGGCATGGCCGGTGAGTTGCGTCTCATCGGACCAGCCTCATCCACACTCACCCGGATCCATCCGCGATGGGTTGGTGATTCTCCGCGCTCCTGCGACCTCCGCGAGACACTTTCCACCTTGATTCGCCCAACAGCTTCTCCGCCCCCAGATCACACCGCCCGCCCCGGATTTGCCCCCACGCAGCTATTATTAGTTTTCTAAAAAACTAATAATAGCAATCCCACGAAAAACTCATGCTTCAGGACGTACCGACTTCAGTCAACAAGCGGGCCGGTGCGCATGCCAGCTAAAGCTGGCACGCCCATATTTTTTCGTAAACCGTATAACAGCCTCACGGATCCACGGTCAGGCGATAACGCCCAGGCGCGCTACTTGCGGTTCAACCACACCCGCATTGGACCCAACTGGCGATTGGCCCAGGCGTAGTATGGTATGGCCGTGATGGCCGCCTCGTCGCCGCTTTGCAGCCCGACCTTTCCCGTCAGCACCGTGACGCCGCCCAGCAGGTCGGCGCGATGCTCAGCCTTCAGCACTGCATCATCGGGCAGACATAGATCGTCAGGCATCGCCCCCTGTAGATCGACCGCCTCCACGCAGTAAACCACCGGCCCGCGCTCCAGCGCCACCCGCCCCTGATCCGCTTCCACCCGTTCGTCGGCCAGCACGTGTCGGATCGGCATCGACAGGTTCAACTGCACCGTGTCGCCGTCGCGCCACTGTCGCTCGATGATCGCGTAGCCCTTATCGAGTGTCGGTTCGATCGTCTGGCCGTTGATGCTCAACGTCCACGCGGCCGGCGTGGGATTAACGTAACGATACAGATCGCCAGGCACGGGCTGACCGTTCACCCAGCCGGGGATGCGCACGTTGAGGGCGAAACGGCGGGGCGTCTCGGTCTGCACCGTCAGGTTGATTCGCCCGTCCCACGGATAATCGGTGCGCTGCTTGATGGTGACGGGTCCGTCGGGCAGATCGATCTGGGCGCTGCCGCCGATGAACTGATTGACGTACACCTGCTGATCGCGCACGGCATAGATGTATCCGCCCAGCGAAGGCAGAAAGCGCACCACGTTGACCGGGCAGCAGGAGCATTTGAACCACGGGCTGCGGCCAACTTCACCGATGTTGAACGCATATTCGCCGTCCCATGACAGCGGATTGGGATAGAAGAACCGATCGCCCGACAGTGCGACGCCGCTGAGGAAGCCGTTGTAGATCACGCGCTCGACCACGTCGATGTATCTGGCGTCGCCGTGCAGCAGGAACATGCGCTGGTTGAACAGCACGTTGGCGATGGCGGCACAGGTTTCGTTGTAGGCGGTGTCGTTGGGCAGTTCGTAGGCATCGCCGAATGCTTCGCCCTCGTGCCGGGCCCCGATGCCGCCGGTGAGGTAGAGCTTGCAGGCAACCTCGTCATTCCAGATGCGATCGATGGCGGCAAGGTATTCGCCGTCTCCGGTCAGGGCCGCCACGTCAGCGATGCCCGCGTACATGTAGGCCGCCCGCACCGCATGGCCGATCGCCTGCGACTGCTGCTTGATCGGCTCGTGATCCTGGCAGTAATCGCCATAGAGATTGCTGCGCAGGTCGCTGCGGCCGCGCATGTCGAGGAAGAATTTCGCCAGGTTCAGGTATTTATCCTTGCCGGTGGTTCGATAGAGCTTGACCAGCCCGATCTCGATCTCCTGGTGACCGGGCACATCAACCAACTGTCCCGGCCCGGGCCCGAAGGTTTCGCACACAAGGTCGGCATTGCGCATCGCCACGTCCAGCAGCGCGCGCTTGCCGGTCGCTTCGTAATGGGCCACGGCCGCCTCGTAGAGATGGCCGACGTTGTACAGTTCGTGGCTGAGGCGAAGATTGCTCCAGCGTAGCTCGCCGATGGTCTTGTCATCCGATTTCAGCGTGCGGGTGGTGAACAGGTAACCGTCCGGCTCCTGCGCTGCGGCGATGTTCGCAATCTGGCCATCGAGAAAAGCATCCAGTTCCGCATCCGGGTGCAGCGCCAGCGAGTAGGCAGCGCCCTCGATCACCTTGAACACATCCGAGTCGTTGAAGCGATGCCCCTCGTGCGGCCCTTCTTCCAGCCCAGCCGCCCGGGCGAAGTTGGCCAGCCGCCCCGTCTCCCGGCACTTGTCAAAATCATACGGAATCGTCACCGTGCGATTGGTCTCGATGCGCGGCGACCAGAACCCGCTGTCGATGCTGACGCGGTTGAACTGGATCGGCCGAATCGGATAGTCGCCACTTGCCAGTGCAGACATCGTGATCACCCCATGGAGAAGAATCGAAAGAAGAACCAGCCCGCATCCCCGCATGATCCAGCCCACCCCCGGAAGGTTCAACGGTTTAGCCGCCGCGCCCACGTGGCGCACCCACCAAAGCGCTCACTTGACCTGATAGCGCGGAAACAGCGGCGTCCCCGCCTCCACCCGCTGCCCCGGCTTCAACTGACCCCACTGGACCCATTCATCCAGCTTGCCTTTACCCCCGGAAGCTTTCATCTGCTCCGCGTAATCGCACCCGATGCGATCCCAGAACAACTCACAGGCATCGGGGATGAACGGCCACAACAACACAGATGCAATACGTAATGCCTCAAGGCAGTTGTACAGTACCCCTTCTAGATGTCTTTGGTTGTTAACCATATCCTTTGCAAGTATGAATGGTTTGTGATCCTCAATGTAGGCATCAACATTAACCACCACACTCAATCCCTTACGAGCAGCGCTATCTGGTGACAGGCTGAAGTTAAAACACTCCCAGTAGCGCACAGCAAGTTCGGGAAACCCCTGCGGGAAATCACCCCAAGACGGTGACGGGATGATTCCTTTGAAATACTTCCCGATCATGTTCGTCACGCGCGAGCACGAGTTGCCGAACGTGTTGGCCAGGTCGCTGTTGTAGACCTCAGCGAACAGGTCGGGCGAGAACGCGCTGTCGGTGGTGCCCAGGGGGCCGCGGGTGGCCAGGAAGTAGCGCAGGGCGTCGAGGCCGAACTCCTTGACGTAGTTATCGATCGCCTGCGGGTCGAGGAAGTTGCCCAGCGACTTGCTCATCTTCTGGCCCGACTCGCTGACCCAGTAGCTGTGCGAATAGATCATGTGCGGCAGCGTCACCCAGTCGTAGCCGGGACACTTGCGCAGGGCCAGCAGCATGGCCGGCCACACGGAGGCGTGGAACCACAGGATGTCCTTGGCGATGAAGTGCGTCGCGCCGCTCTGCCAGTAGGGCCGCCGCTCCGGGGTGTCCGTGTAGGACAGGTAGTTAAACAGGGCATCGATCCAGACGTAGATCGTCTGCGACTCATCACCCGGGATCGGAATACCCCAGCCGCCGGTGCCGCTGCGGGAGATCGGTACGTCGTCGGCTTCCTTGATGCGATTGACGATCTCATTGCGGCGGGCATCGGGCTGCACGAAGGTGGGGTTGGCGGCAATGTGGTCGAGCACCTGCTGGCGGTAGTCCTTGAGCTTGAAGAAATAATTCTTCTCGCTCTTGCGCACCAGCGGCTTGCCGTTGACTTCGCTCTTGTAATCGCCGGTCTTGGCTTTGTTCTCCGGGACATACTCTTCCTGCCCGGCGTCGTACCAGCCTTCGTATTCGCCCTGGTAAACGTCGCCGCTCTTGAGCAGGGCGGAAACGTACTCGGTGACCTTCTTTTTGTGACGGTCTTCGCTGGTGCGCACGAAGTCGTCGTTGGTCATTTCCAGCTTTTCGAAGACCTCACGGAAGGCCGCGGCGTTGCGGTCGGCCCACTGCTGGGGGGTCAGGCCGTGCTCGGCGGCTTTGTCAGCCACCTTGGCGGCGTGCTCGTCCACCCCGGTCAGGAAAAACACATCGTCGCCGCGCAGCCGGTGATAGCGGGCCACCACGTCGGCGATCATCGTCGTGTAAACGTGGCCCAGGTGCGGCTTGTCATTGACGTAGTAAATCGGCGTGGTGACGTAAAACGGCTTGCTCATGGCGGCATCATAACCCAACACCCCGCTCAACGGCACGGCGCGTCACCCGTTTAGCGGCGGAGCTTGCTCCGCCTTCACACCGAGCAAGCTCGGCGGCTAAACTGGTGGGCCATGGGGCGCGGCCTGGACATCCTGTATGCCGTCGGCGGACTGCTCAGCTCACCGGTCTGGGGCTTCAACCTGCTGCGCACCGGCAAGTGGCGCACCGACTGGCCCGGCCGCTTCGGGTTTGGCCCAGCGCTGGCGGCGACATCCCATACAACTTCCGGGGACACTTGCGGGGATACTTCCGGGGCCACTTCCGGGGGCAGACTGTTGATCCATGCCGTGAGCGTGGGTGAGGTCAACGCCACCGCCGCCCTGGTCGCCGAGCTGCAACAGCGCCGCCCCGATCTGCAGATCATCCTCAGCGCCACCACCAACACCGGCCACGCCCGGGCCGTGCAGCGCTACAGCGACAAACTTTCCATCGTGCGCTACCCCTTCGACTTCACCGGCTCCGTCCGCCGCCTGCTCGACCGCGTGCGACCGGATGCCGTGGCCCTGATGGAGTTGGAGGTCTGGCCCAACTTCGTGCAGGCCTGCCGCAAGCGCAACATTCCCGTGGTGGTGATCAACGGCCGCATGACCGTTCGCAGCTTCCGCCGCTACCAGCGCCTCGGCCCCATGATCTACCGTGCCTTCCACCAGGTCACCGCAGCCGGCGTGCAGACGCAGGACTATGCCCAGCGCTTCCGTGGCCTGGGCGTGCCCGAGCAAAACGTCACCGTCCTCGACACCATGAAATGGGACACCGCCCCCGGAAGTGTCACCATCGAGGGTGCTGATGAACTGGCGGCCGACATGGGCATCGACCGCAGCAAACCGCTGATCGTGGCCGGGTCCACCGGTCCGGGCGAGGAAAAGATTCTGCTGGACGCCAAACCCGACGGCGTTCAACTGATGCTGGTCCCGCGCAAGCCCGAGCGTTTCGATGAAGTAGCCGCCCTGTGCCCCGGCATCGTTCGCCGCACGAATCCAATCAAAAATCCTCAATCAAAACTCGAAAATTACCTGCTCGACACCATGGGCGAACTGCGCAAAGCTTACGCCCTGGCCGACGTGGTGATCGTCGGTCGCACGTTCTGTCCCAACGAAAGGCTGGGTGGTTCCGATCCGATTGAGCCGATCGCCCTGGGCAAGCCGACGGTGCAGGGGACTGACTACTACAACTTCGCCGAGGTCGTCGAAGCCTTTCTGGCTGACGACGGCATCGTGGTCAGCCAAGAGCCGATGGCGGCCGCGCTACAACTGCTGCAAGACCGTGACCGGGCCGCGCAACTGGCAGCCAACGGCCAATCCGTCATCGCCCGCCGCCGCGGCGCCACACAGCGCTATGCCGACCTGCTGTTGCAATACCTGCCTGAGCGAAAGCCGTAACTCGCTACAATTTCCGCCATGTCGCAAAGCATTCGTCAATCGCGGCTGGCCGGCGCACAGCGTCTGGTGGTCAAACTCGGCACGCAGTTGCTGCGCCCCAGCAAAGGGCCCGGCCTGGACCTGGCGACGCTGCGGGCGCTGGCGGGACAGGTGGCCAAGTTGCACGCTGATGGCAAGCAGGTCACCGTGGTCAGCAGCGGGGCGATCGGGGCCGGTTGCCATGAACTGGGTCTGACTCGCCGTCCCACCGACGTGGCGCACGCCCAGGCGGTCGCGGCTGTCGGTCAGCGATTGCTGATGGACTTGTGGAGCGATGCGCTCAGCGAGCACAAGCTGCGCGTGGGGCAGGTGTTGCTGACCCGCAGCGACTTCGACCACCGGGCTCGATTTCTGAACATCCGCAACTGCATCAGCCACCTGCTGGAGATCGACTGCATTCCGATCCTCAACGAGAACGACACCGTGGCTGTCGATGAGATCCGCTTCGGCGACAACGACCTGCTGGCCGCGATGACCGCCAACGCCCTGCGGGCCGATGCGTTGATGCTGCTGACCACCGTGCCGGGCCTGCTGGATGAAAAGGGCAAGGTGATTGATCGCATCGATGACATCATCGAAGTGCTCAGTCTGGCCAAGCGCGGCAAAGGCGCTCGCAGTGACTGGGGCAGCGGAGGTATGCTCAGCAAACTGGAAGCCGCCCGCCTGGTCGCCGAGGCCGGTGAAGTGGCGGTGATCGCCAACGGCCGCGAGAAGGACATCCTGCACCGTCTGCTGGCCGGTGAACAACTGGGCACCCTGTTCGTCCCCGCCTCGGAAAAACTCAGCAGCCGCCAGCGCTGGATCGGCCTGACCGCCCGGCCCACGGGCACGGTCACCGTTGACGACGGGGCCGCAGCCGCCCTGACCAAGCGCAACAAAAGCCTGCTCGCTTCGGGCATCACCGCCAGCACCGGCCGCTTCGAGCGCGGCGACGTGCTGCTGGTGCGCGACGCGGCCGGGCGTGAAGTGGCCCGCGGCCTGAGCAACTACGCCGCCGACGAGCTGCGTCTGATCATGGGCCAGCGTTCGAGCCAATTTGAAAAGATCCTCGGCCGGGCCGGTTTCGCCGAAGTGATTCACCGCGACAACCTGGTGGTGCTGGGCGAATAGGCAGGTAAGACAAAGAATCTTTCACAGAAATAAAGTGTCGATTCAAGCCTGATTTTGGGCTTTGGCAATTAGTCTGTTTTCGGCGAAAACAGAGTTATTAAAATCAGGCAAAATCCCTGAAATTCAGCGGAAACGGGCAGTGTGGGATGGGATGGAGTCTTTTGCCCGGGGTGGGTGGCGCACTTGCGGATATTGTTTGACGGGCTCAATCGCGGCGGCTCACGGTGAGTGCGCTGCTGTCAGTAGCGCACGTCGAAGCTGTCGAACTGGCCTGTAGCGGCTGCGGATGTTTCGTCGGCGCTGCGGATGTAACTGCTCATTTGATCCTTGACCGCATCGATGAAGCGGCGCACCTCGTCGCGCTCGCCTTCAGCCACGCACTGCACGGAGCCGTCGGGCATGTTCTGCACGTAGCCGGTGACGTCGAAGCCGCGAGCGACGTTGACGGTGGTGTAGCGAAAGCCGACGCCCTGCACGCGACCGACGAATTGCACGTTGATGCGGATCATGGGGGAATTGGTGGTTTAGTGGTCTGGTCATTGTCGTCGCGCGGGGGGTGGCAATCAACCCCGATCGCCAAACCGCCAGACCGCCAGACCACCAAACTTTCACTGTCGCAGGTATTGCAGCGCCGCATCCAGCACCGGGTCAGCATTGGCGAAGTCGCGGTCCGTGGTGGCGATCTTCACGTCCGGCTCCAGGCCCACGCCTTCAAACTCGCGGCCTTGCGGGTCCATGGATTTCCATGACGGCAGCACCACCGTGAGGCCGTTGCCCAGGTCGTGCGGGCGTGGGTTGCCGCTGCTGCCCTGGGTGGTTTCGCCGAAGGTCTTGCAGTCGGGATCCTGCTTCATCATCAGCACGAACGCTTCGCAACTGCTCATCACCGCGGGGCCGACGAGCACGGCCACTTTGCCGGCAAAGCGTTTGCTGTCACCGAAGCGGATCGGATCGAGCGTGCGCTGGCGGACGGGCGTGAAGCCGCCGGGGGCATCGGGGTCGGCATAAACGTGCTGAGCGTAAACCACGGAGTGATCGACGAACTGGCTGGCGATGAAGGCAGCCATCGTCTCGTCACCGCCGCCGTTGAAGCGCACGTCGATGACCATGGCCCTGGCCCAGTCTCTCTGCACCAGCATCTGCAGGGCGGTGATGTATGCGCCGACGGGCGTGTCGCGCGACCAGGCATCGATGCGCAGGTAGCCGATGCGATCGTCGTAGCGACCGAGGTAGAAGCCGTCGGCCAGTTGTGTCCAGTCGGGCACGATCTTCGGCAGCAACTGGGCGTTGGCGTTGACGCGCACGGGGTTGACGAAAGCGGGAATGGTTTCGCCGCCGATGCGGACGCTGATGTGCTTGTCTTTGGCCTGCCCGAGAATGGCCAGCACACTGGAGGCGAACTGGCGCTGCGTGGTGGCGGCGTGCATCTTCGGTGTGTATTCGTCGATCAGTGCGTTCCAGTCGATGCCGAGGCGATCGCGGTAGGAATAACGCTGGGTGATCGCTTGGCGCAGCTTGGCGATGGCGGCGTCGTTGGCTTCGGGCGTGAGCTTTTCCTCGAAGAGCCCGGCCGCTGAAGCGGCCTCGCCCCCGGGGCCGCCGGAAAGGGGGGCGGTGCGGAAGTGGACGAAGTAGGGGACGGAGCTTTCGCCGGCAGCGCTTTTGAAGTTGCGATATGACGGCGAGTTGACGCCGAAGCGGTACTCATGGTCCGGCTCGAGTTTCACGCGCCAGACGAAGGTGCGCGGATCGCGCCACACCGGGTGGTCGATGAGTTTGGGGAATGTGTCGCCGCCGCCGGTCATGGAGCGGCCGCCGGGGTTCATATCCTGATCGAACACGATGACAAGCTGGTCGATGCTGGGATCGACAGCCAGGTCGCCGTTGGCGGGCGTGGTGGAGACGACCTGGGGCGGCGCAGCCAGTGCGTTGCCGCAGCACAGGCTGAGCAGTATCAGGCAGCCGCGTGTGATTGTTGTCATGGCGAGATCCTGTTTGATTGAAGTGGCCCGGTCGCGCTACTCATAGTTGAAGCGCAGCCATTGTACGACAATCAAACACTCACGCCGCGCGACGAATCCCGCTGACCACAAACCATCCGCCCGACAGCAGCAACAAGATCGACGGCTCGGGTGCATGGCTGTAAACCATGTCATCGATGCCGAAGATGTCTCGGTTGGGTCCGACCTCCCGCAGCTCCAGCGTCACAGCCGAAAATCCCTGATCGCTGGAAAAGCCGAAAAACTGCACGTTGTTGCTCACATCATCGCCCTGATCGCCCTCCGGCACCTCGATGTCGTGTGCTGCTCCATCATTGAACAGCACGTGCACGACGCCGTCGATGTCGCGTTCAAGGCCCGTGAGGTAAGCGCCCCAGGCTCGAATGGGCGCATCAAAGGTGAAGGTCACGCCCGGTGTCGGTGTCCTGTAGTACATCGACTGGAAGCCCAGGTGTTTGTCGCCGCCGGTCGTGGTGTTGAAGCCATACTTGAAATTCCCGGCAACGGTGACGCCCTGGTACGCCGCGCTGATGTGCATGGAGCCGAAGCACTGCACACTAACGCCGGCAGCAACAGGCACGGCCGTGTAAGGGTCCGCTCTCAGCGTGCCGACGGGCAGGTCTTCAAAGTCAATGCAGTTCATCGGGTTTTCTGCCAGATCAAAGCCGGCGCGGGCAGCCGAAGCGTTGGGCCCTGCCGCGTGCGCGCTGACCATGTCGATTCCCGTGTAGGTCACGATCGCGGCTTGAGCAGCAGTTACGGAAAAGAAAGCGACAAACGCAAGCAGCAGGGCGTAACGTTTCATCCTGAATCTCCCTGGACCCGCAAGTCACCAACCATCCACCGCCATGTGCCCGGGGGCTGTCAGCCGCGTTGGCGGGACTTACCCGGACGCATGGCCCCGGCGACACTGATCGCAGCGTAAAGCGATCGCGTTCCAGGTCGCCAGGGATCTCCCCTTGCCCACTATCAATTTGTCGGACTGTTGCGGCCGACCCCTGAATGGGTGATACAGAGTTATGTATCCGGTCCTTGTGGAATCGACACGCCACACGCATGCAACGCGGCAACGCGCGCGCAGAACAGCCATCCGTCATCGCGCTGCCCGATAACGCATCGCGTGGGTATCAGCTATCCAGCTTGGCCAGCTCTTCGTCGGAGATGTCGAAGTTGGCGTGGACTTTCTGCACGTCGTCGTGGTCCTCGAGTCCTTCCATGAGGCGAAGGACTTTCTCCGCATCGTGGCCGGTCACCTGCACGCTGGTGGAGGGGATCATGTTGATGCCGGACGACTCGAGGGTGAAGCCGGCCGCTTCCAGGGCGTCGCGCACGGCGATGAAGTCGGCCGGTTCGCTGAGCACCTGCCAGGTTTCGCCCTCGTCGGTCACGTCTTCGGCGCCGGCTTCCAGCGCGGTTTCCATGACTTTTTCTTCCTCGGCGCCGCTCTTGGCCACGAACACCTGGCCCTTGCTGGCGAACAGGTACGCCACGCAGCCGGTGGACCCGAGGTTGCCGCCGCAGCGTTCGAAGATTTTGCGGATTTCGCCGGCCGTGCGATTGCGGTTGTCGGTCAGAATTTCCATCATCACCGCCACGCCGGCCGGGCCGTAGCCTTCGTAGAGAGCTGATTCATAGACCACACCCTCGAGATCGCCGGTGCCCTTTTTGATGGCGTTCTCGATGGTGTCGCGCGGCATGTTGACGGCCTTGGCGTCGTCGATGGCGTAGCGCAGGGTGAGGTTCTGCGCCGGGTCGCCGCCGCCGGCCTTGGCAGCCACGATGATGGCTCGGGCGCACTTGCTCCAGGCCTTGCCCCGCTTGGCGTCGCGGGCGGCTTTCTTGTACTTGATGTTGGCCCAGTGACTGTGGCCGGCCATACGAAATCTCCAGGACTGCGGAAGGCTAAAGGGGCATTCTAACCGCTCAGGCCGCCCCGTCGCGGTGGATGGCCGGGCCGGGACAGAGCGTGGTAATTTAGAATAATTCTTGTGTTTATGCTCGCTTTTAGCGTTAAACTGCGGCTGGCGATATCATATTCAGGCGGCGAGCGGCCCTCATGCTTGCCAGACCGCCAGGTCGCCATGGCCGCGCCCGCCCCCGGAAGTTACCACCATAGCCGCTCCCGGATTTCGGCGTAGTAATGAATGGCTATCGGTGATGGATTGTTTCAGCCGCGCAGCGGCGGAAGGTTACGCCCCATGAGTGTGCGAAGCTTGCTTCCCCTGTTAGCTCCCAAGTCCGTGGCCGTCATCGGCGCCAGCGATCGTCAAGGCAGCGTCGGTCATGCCCTGGCCACCAACCTCTGCAACAGCACGTTCCAGGGTGACGTCTACCTGATCAACCCCAAGCGCGACAAGGTGCTCGATCGCAAGGCCTACAAGAGCATTGGTGATCTCCCGGCCGCGCCCGATCTGGCGGTGGTCTGCACGCCGGCCTCCACCGTGCACGACGTGATCAAGTCCTGCGGTGAAAAGGGCGTCAAGAGCGCCATCGTCCTCAGTGCCGGCTTCCGCGAGTCGGGCCCCGAAGGCAAGGCCGCCGAAAAGAAACTGGTCGAGATCGCACGCCATTACAACATGCGCATCATCGGCCCCAACTGCCTGGGCGTCATCTCGCCCGGCATCGGACTCAACGCCAGCTTCACCAGCAGCATCCCCGGCGAAGGCCGCGTCGCCTTCATCAGCCAGTCCGGCGCCCTGGGCACGGCCGCTCTCGACCTGGCCAAGACCCAGGACATCGGCCTGTCCTACTTCGTCAGCGTCGGCAACATGGCGGACGTTGACTTCGCCGACCTGATCGACTTCTTCGGCCAGGACGCCAAGACCCGCGCCATCCTGCTCTACATCGAATCGATCACCGACGCCCGCAGCTTCATCTCCGCCGCCCGCGCCTTCACCCGCACCAAGCCGATCATCGCCTGCAAGTCCGGCCGCTTCGCCGCCTCGGCCAGCGCCGCCAGCTCGCACACCGGCGCCATGATCGGCGCCGACGACGTGCACGAAGCAGCCTTCCGCCGGGCCGGCATCGTGCGCGTCAAAGAGTTCGAGGAGATTTTCGACTGTGCCGCGCTGCTCGAACACACCGCCACCCCGCGCGGCGAGCGCCTGGCCATCATCACCAACGCCGGCGGCCCCGGTGTCATGGCTACTGACGCCCTGATCGCCGCCAACGGCTCGCTGGCGGAACTGTCAGCGAAAACCGTCGAAGCGCTCAACAAAGTCCTGCCGCCGTGCTGGTCGCACAACAACCCGGTGGACGTGCTGGGTGATGCCGACGACAAGCGCTACGTGGACGCCCTGGACCTGGTGATGGCCGACGACGGGGTCGATGCCATGCTGGTGATCCTCACGCCGCAGGCCATGACCGATCCCAAGGCGGTGGCCCAGGCGGTGGTCAAGGCGTCCGCCAAAGCCGGCAAACCCGTGCTGGCGGCATGGATGGGTGGTGATGTGGTCGCTGCCGGCGCACGCATTCTGACCGAGGCCAACATCCCTTGCTATCCCAGCCCCGAGCGGGCCATCCGCGGGTTCATGCACCTGGTCAACTACGGCCGCAACATCCGCACGCTCTACGAAACGCCTCAGCCGGTGCCCGAGGACATGGTGCTGTCCACCAACCGCCAGGGCATCTACGTCCGCGCCCTGCTGAGCCAGGCTGACACCATGCTCAGCGAAATCGACTCCAAGGAATTGCTGGATTCCTACGGCATTCCCATCGCCCGGGCCGTCAAGGCCGGCTTCGCCGACGAGGCTGCCAAGTTCGCCGAGATGATCGGCTACCCGGTGGCGGTCAAGCTGCTGTCGCCGGACATCTCGCACAAGTCCGATGCCGGCGGCGTGGCCCTGCACCTGACCGATGCCGCGTCCGTCAAGGCTGCGTTTGAACGCATGACCAAGTCTGCCCGCGAGCAGTTCCCCAAGGCCACCATCCTCGGCGTTAACGTGCAGCCGATGGTTTCGCACACCGATGCCGTGGAAATGATCGTCGGGGCCAAGAAGGATCCGGTGTTCGGCTCGGTGGTCATGGTGGGTATGGGCGGCGTCACCGCGGAGGTGCTCGACGACCACGTGCTGGGTCTGCCGCCGCTGACCGAGAAGATCTGCCGCCGCATGCTCAGCAGTCTCCAGGGCTGGCCGCTGCTCAACGGCTTCCGCGGCCGACCCAAGGTCAACGTCGATGCCCTGATCGACGTGCTGATCCGCTTCTCCTACCTGGTGGCTGATTCGCCCAACCTCAAGGAGTTCGACATCAACCCGCTGATCGTCTCGCCCACCGGGGCGGTGGCGTTGGACGCCCGGGCCAAGCTGGACAACGCCTCGCCCGTTCCGGACGATCGCTACTCGCACCTGGCGATTCGCCCGTACCCCGCCGAGTACGACGGCAAGGTCAAGCTGGCCGACGGCACGCGCCTGCGATTGCGTCCGATTCGTCCCAGCGACGAGCCGATCTGGATGGACATGCTGCGCGCCTGTTCGCCGGAGACGCTGCGCGCTCGCTTCTTTGCCACCATCAAAGGCCCCAACCACGAGATGGCCACCCGCTACTGCTTCACGGATTACGACCGCGAGATCGCCGTGGTGGCTCTGACCGAAACGCAGCCGGTGAAGATGATCGGCGTGGGACGTCTGGCCGCTGATGCCGACCGTCACGAGGGCGAGTTCGCCCTGCTGGTGATCGACGAGTGGCAGGGCAAGCGCGTCGGCTCGCATATCACGCGCTTCTGCCTCCAGGTGGCCCGCCAGTGGGGTCTGCGCCACATCTCCGCCGAGACGCTGATTGAAAACAAACGCATGGCCGCCACCATGCGCGAGTTCAACTTTCAGATCTCCACCGACCGCAAGGAAGGCCTGATCCACGGCGTCCTGGAGTTGAAGGGACAGGCTTGAGTGGTGAGGTGTGAGGCGCAAGCCCCTAGCCGGCGAGCTACGCCTCGCCGGGCCGACCGCACTTGTTGACAGGAGTTGCCATGAAAATCGCTGTGCCACTGTCTGATGGAATGCTCTCGTCGCACTTCGGCCAGAGCACGCACGTGGCGATCCTGGACGCTGACGAACAATCGCATCAGGTCACCGATGAGCAGGTGCTGGCCATGCCCCCGCACGCGCCCGGCGCTCTGCCGCGCTTCATCGCTCAGCACGATCCCTACGTGGTCATCACCGGCGGCATCGGCGAACGGGCGGTCATCATGCTCGCCGATGCCGGCATCCGCGTCCTGCACGGGGCCGCCCCCATGCCCGCCCGCGATGCTGCCCTTGCCTACCTCGACGGCTCACTGGTCCTCGGCCAGACCGCCTGCCATCACGGCCCCGACCACGTCTGCGAACACGATCATCACGATGATCACCACCATCATCATCACGGGTGATGAACCACGAGCCGGGAGGGACACCGTTTGCCACCACTTGTTTTCACCCTCAAAGCTCGTGGCTCATCACTCGTGACCATTGCCGCTCAAGCCTTCCGTACCTCATCCCTCCCATCCATATCAGCCCCCGAAACTGTCCCTGACGTCGCTCCCGCCATCGCACACCCCCCACAAAACCTCGCCGCCTCCTGCTGTCTGCGCCCTTCGCGGCTATTATTAGTTTTCTAAAAAAGCAATAAGGTTGTTGACAGACCAACTCCCCTCGCAATCAACAGCTTGCGTCTTCAGCGGCAGGTAGTGGTTCACTATGGGTGCCACACCTGCGTACGGGTGTGCCTGGCGTTACTCACGGCCGGCACGCGGCCGTGGCACCCGCTACAGCAAGATGGGACGCGCTCTAATCCATGGCCGGGCCGCTACGTGGGCTGGACCGGCCAGACGCAGCTCGCCGGCTATCGCGGGCCCTGCGCCCCGTTCAATTGGCCAGCTTCAGCTTTCGTCGCCGCTTCTGCTCGGCTACCTGCACCAGCACGCGCTGCGTGATGTTGCATTCGCGCACAATGTGGTTGAGCAGTGAGATCACCTGCAGCGTCGTCTCGGCGTTCATGGCGGTGCCCTTGTGAGCCACGCGCACCTGCTGCAAGGAGTCGGCGGCCGCACGCACGGTTTCCACCGTCGCGTCCAAGGCGTCGGATACGTCCACTTGTCCGTCGTGATTCACGTCCAGGTCCAGCTCCTGATGGGAAAACTCCCACGCTGTGCCCGCACTGAACACCGACAGGATCGCCTCCTGGGCCCGCTTGTCCGGCAGATGCCGCACCAGCAGACGGACCGAGTCGAAGTCCGGCCGACTCTGTCCGCTGATCCAGCGATAAACCGTCGAAGTCGATACCCCCGCCAGGTCGCCCAGTTCCCGGGCGTTGGTGATCCGTTCGTCAATCAGTTTTTGAAGTGTTCCAGCGAGCATGGGTGGCCCCCTTCTGTAATGGTGTTACGTATCCTACTACGAGTAAGACGCCCGGATTTGCGAATCGTTTACCCTCAATGTCGCATTTCCGCGGAAATTCCCACTTTTAGCCGCCCGCATGGCCGTCCTCCGGGCATTCACTTGAACCTCTCCTCTCCTTAGGTCATAATCTCCCGTTTCCCCCCATCCCCCGGGCAGCCCCCGGAGAAAAAATTGAGGGGGGCAGGCAGTACCCCGAACCCCGGCTCACTGGAACCTTGACCCATGGCCCATTCGCTCAGTGCCCGTAAACGCATCCGTCAGAACGCCACCTGCCGCGCCCGCAACCGTTGGCGCAAGGACCGCGTCCGCTCGGCCATCAAGGACTACCGTGAAGCCATCCTGCACGGCTCGGTCGAGGACTGCCAGACCAAGCTCAAGGGCATCTACAAGCTGCTGGACCAGGTCTCTTCCACAGCCGCGATGCACAAGAACACCGCCGCCCGCCGCAAGAGCCGCCTGGCCGCCGCGTTGAACGCCAAGCAGAAGGCCGCCGCCAAGGCGTAAGCGTCTCCGTTTAGCCCCCGCGGCCACGCGGGGGAATATCCCGCCGTGGCCGGCCGGGCTAAACACGCAAACCCGACTCAACCATTCCCAACCATCGCCTTCCCGCCCGCGCCTCACCGCGCGGGTTTTTTTATTTTTCCCTTGACTGCCTCGCCTCGCATGCTATGTTATACAAAGTATAGCCACCCAGGAGCGATTCATCATGAAACTGGAACGTGAACTGATGCGCGGGGCGGGACCGCTGGCCGTCATGCAACTGCTGGCTACCGGTGAAAAGTACGGCTACGAACTGGTCGAACGCTTAGCCCGCGACAGCCGCGGCATCCTCGCCATGGGCCAGTCCACGCTCTACCCCATGCTCTACAACCTCGAGGCCAAGGGCCTGATCCGCTCCCGCCTCGACGAGTCCGGCCCCCGCCCCCGGAAGTATTACAGGTTGACAGCGAAGGGCGAAAAGCAATTGCACCACGACAAGCAACAGTGGCTTGCCCTCACCACCGCCATGCAACAGATCGGCGTCGCCAACGTCTCTATCGCGGGAGCGTAACCATGTCCCAAACGCCAACCCTGCGACGCCGAATCGCCACCACGCCCATGCGTGATTGGATTCGTGGCCGACTGACCGGGCGCATGGACTTGCGGGCAATCTACGATGCGGCCGACCTTCCCGAGCCTGCCATGCAACTGGTGCAACAGGTCGTCAAACGCACGCGCCTGCACCAACTGGAAAAAGTGGACGTAGCCCGTGAGTTGATCGCACACTTTCAGGA
The DNA here is from genome assembly GCA_964471555.1 of uncultured Phycisphaeraceae bacterium. GTDB lineage: Bacteria > Planctomycetota > Phycisphaerae > Phycisphaerales > Phycisphaeraceae > JADLFV01. The sequence goes on along the minus strand of CAYYGM010000012.1, from coordinate 27,111 downwards.
CGCTCTGGAGTTAGGACACAGCGTCGAACAGGCGATGGCAGACTTCGGCAATCCGCACCATGTGGCGAAGCTGATCCGCCGGGCCAAGAAGCGCAATCGCTCGATCATCTGGAAGATGTGGGCCCGCGGCTGGCAGGCCATGGGCGCATTGGTTGTGTTGTATGTCCTGGCTGCCATCGTGCTGGCACTGGACAAGCCGGTGGTCACGGTGGATTACATTGCGAAGCTGAACGCCCCGATCGAAGCCGTACCGCAGCAGGAACGAGCCTGGCCGGACTATCGCCAGGCGATCCTCGCGCTGCGGCTGTCGTGGGAGAAAGGTTATCCCCTGTGGGTTGAGCGCGACCCCGAACGTCCCACGACGGGCAACCGTCAGGTTCAACCGAGTGATCCGCAGTGGCCGGCAGCGGTAGCCTACCTGCGCGAACATTCGCATGAGCTTGACCTGATCCGCCGCGGTGCCAGCAAACCGGCGCTCGGCCTGACCGTGGGGCACGAAGGGCACTGGAGCGGCGATGATGAACTGATGTTTTTTGGTGAAAACCATGTAATTCCAGACACTTCACACGACTCTTACGCTGAACAATTGAGCTCAAATACATTGATCAATGTGTTTCTGCCGCACCTGACGCGAATGCGCGCTTTGGGCCGAGTGATGACTTCGGACCTCCATCTGGCAATTGAGGAGTGCGATAGTGAGCGTGCCATCGAGGACATCGAAGCAATCATCGGCATGGCTGAGCAATTGCGCACGCGTGAAATCCTTATCGAGCAGTTGGTCGGCCTCAGCCTGGCGACGATGGCTGGCGAACAGGTTCAAGCCTTGCTCCAACATCATGCGGACCTGCTCAACAACGAACAATGGGAAGCTTTGGCTCACTTAGCCCGGCTGGACGACTGGGACGGCTTGAGCATGGAAGCTGAAGGTTGGATGTTCGAAGACTTCGTCCAGCGCATCTATGGCCACACTGGTCGCGTGACACTGACAGGGATGCGTGTATACGAGGCGTATCTTGGTAACAACTCGGATATATCACTCGACATTACCGTCCGACATTATCTTCCGGCCCTCACACCAGTCAGCGCCACCGTACTGGCCTCGCGCGACGATATGCTGGCCAGGTACCGTGAACTGATGGCGTTGATGCAGCAGGACATGCAAAGCCCATTACGCGAACTGTTGCGTGGGGGTTCGTTGGCCGAAACGCAAATCGACACCATGAATCGGGTACGTTACGCTCCGTTGTATGAACTGCTACCGGCCGCTGTTGCCGCTCAACGCGCGGTACTGGGGGCGCGTGCCGCACGCCGCGCCACGATGATCGCCATCGCAGCCGAGCTCTATCGCCGCGATACCGGCTCGTATCCTGCGGATATCCAAACGCTCGTGCCGCGCTATCTGTCGCAGGCTTACCCGGACGAGTCCGCGACATCGGGTACGTTGTTGCTGAAAGTGATCGACGGCCAACTGACGGTTTACGGCCGGGGACTCGATGACGATGACGACGGAGGTGCGCCGCCCAAGGATTACCACTGGCCGGCATTAAACAGGGACCAGACCGACGGCGACTGGGTGCTTTATCCCGCGCCGCAGGATGATTGAGTTTAGCGGCCGAGCTTGCTCGGCCATGGGCGAGCGAGCTCGCCCGCTAAACGGGGGGACGGGTTATACTGTCGCTATGCGAAACCTGCGGCTCATCGCGCTGTTGCTGATCATTGCGGGGGTGGCTGGATGCGTGCAGCGCACGATTTCGATCACCAGTCAGCCTTCCGGGGCGCTGGTGTATCTCAATGACGAGGAAGTGGGGCGGACGCCGGTGACGGTGCCGTTCACTTTTTACGGCGTTTATGACGTGCGTCTGACTGCGGACGGCTGCCAGCCGCTGTGGACCAAGAAGAAAGCGGTCGCCCCCTGGTGGGAAGTGCCGCCGATTGATTTAGCCGCGGAGACCGTTCCGGGGGGCAAGGCGGAGCTGCACTGGCACTTCGATCTGGCGGCCGCCACGCCGTCGGAGGATGTCGATACCCAGCAGTTGATCGACCACGCTGAGCAACTCAAGGCCAAGATGAACGAGCGATAAGGCATTTTTGCCACGGATGAACACGGATACGCACGGATCAAAGAGCGAAGCGCGCGATCAGACACCATCCGTGTCCATCCGTGTGCATCCGTGGCTAATTTTTCAGTGCATCGCATCCAGCAGCGCGTTGGCCAATAGAGCGCGGGCGCTGTCGGTGTCGTAGCCGAGGATGCTCCAGTGGGGCAGGCCGGCCACGGCGGCGGTGAGGTCTTCGGGGGAGTAGACCATGACGATGCGGCCATCGAGGCGCAGGGCCTGCAAGCGCGGGTTGCTGGTGGGGCCGATCTGGCGCAGCAGGTGCGAGCGATAGCGGACGCGCGTGTTGTCGTGCCCGGCCGGCAGACCCTGGCCGGTGAGGATGGGCGAGTCGAAGGGGATCGGAATCAGGCGCATTTGCGGGAAGATTTTGGCCACAGCCGCGTCGGCGGCTTCGATGGCGGCTGGTGTCCCGCCGGCAGCATCGAGCCAGAGTTCGCCACCCGAAGTACACCACTGATGAATCGCCTGGGAGTCCGCATCGCTGAGGGTTTGCCCCGGCGCGATCGAGAGCAGGGCCAGGCGGCAATCGCTGCTGAGCTTGTCGGGCGTGATCGGATTGATGGTCAGATCGAGTTGATGTTCGTTGGCCATGTAGATGCGCAGTTGAACGTCAGCGGCCGGTTCAGGTGCGGCGAACAGGCGGGCGATGCGCAGGCTGTTGATGGTGGGTGTGGTGTTGCGCATGAGGTGGCCGTTGTCGAGGCGGCTGCGCTGGGTGTTCATGCCCACGGCAAACAGGTAGATGTTGCCCAGCAGATCGAAAGTCGGCCCGCTGTTGGACGACTGGGTCTGCAGATCGCGGCCGATGTCGCGCTGAAACTGCACGATCAGCGGGCGCACGCCGTTGCTCACCATGCGCAGCGGCGGCGGGGCGTTGACCGGCCGATGCAGATTGAAGAAGGGATGATCGGCCGGCACATCGACCAGCGGCAGATCGGGATAAAGCTGCCCGCACAGATCCGTCATGGCCTTGGCCAGGTCGGGCGTGGTTTTCTCGCTGTTCAGCAGCAGCATGCCCCCAGCCTCGATGTAATCGCGCAGCGTTTTCACCTGCGCTTCAGGCAGCGTGAACGCGGCATCGGTCGATAGATAAATCAGCGGCGATTCCAGCAGATGCTCGACGGGCATCCGGGCATCGACGATCTGCCAGAGGCAGTTGGTTTCGTAGCGCGAGCCTGCGAAGTCCGCAAAGTTCCACAGGTCGTGCGGCCGATTGTTCCAGTGGCCGTCGAATTGCAGCTTGCTGATGGTGACGTTGGCGGCCACGGCATCGGACAGGTAGAGCAGGGCGAAGGCCGTGGAAACAGTCCGGCTTTCGCGGCGCGGATAGAAACCATTGCGGCTCGAATAGTCCAGCGAGACATCTTCCCACGTGCCGTCAGCCCGCTGATCGTTGAGGATGCTGGCGGTGACGTCGCGGAACAGGTCGATGCCGTTGAGCTTGCGCAGGCCGTTGGCGTGAGCCAGTTGCTGGATGGTCCAGAGGTAGTGGTACCAGTTGGTGCCCTGGGGACGTTTGCCGATATCAAGGCTGAAGTGCTGATCGAGCCAGCGCAGTCCGGCCGGCAGGTTGGGCAGTTTGGCGGCCGCGTCGGCGTCGAGCAGTTTGTCGGCATAGAGGCGGCGCTCGCTCAGCGACAGGGCCATGGTGGCGGCGGCGGTCATCGGGCCCTGCTCTTCGAGGGCGTACTTGTTGGTGTCGTCAGCCTTGAGCTTGTGCGGGCCATCGATCAGTCCCACGGACCAGCCTGCGCCGCCCCCGGAATTGGGTGCGGACGGCTTGTGCTGCTGCGTGCGCCAGTAGTTGTCGATGATCTGCCAGAGTTTGTCGGGCACCTTGCGACCGGAGCGTTCGACCGCCCACAGGCCGAGCGTGCCGTACTGGGCCTGGGCGTTGCTGAAATGATCGCTGGGGCCCTTGTCGCTGTATTCATCGGTCAGTGCCCCGCTGGCTTTGTCCGCATCGTAGGCGTGCAGCAGCCAGTTGTAGTCGCGCTCGAACCAGTCCTGCCACTGAATGGGGGCGAGATTCGCCAGCATGAGCAGGCGCATGGCGCGGTCGAAGGTGAAGGGTGTTTCGGTGGCCAGCACGAAGGACATGCGGCGATAGAAGTGCGGGTTCTGATAGCTTTCGCCGGCTCGCAGCATGGCCCAGCAGAGCAGGGCCTGGTGGCCGGACTCGTTGATGGTCGCGGGATAGGCCGGCGTGTTGGCGCCCCAGCGCAAAATGCGAAAGAGCTGCGAATCGCTGAGGGGATGGTAGTGCGGCAGCAGGAAGTCATTTTCCTGTGAAGGGGCATAGATCTGCTGCACCGCTCGAATGATGGCGAAGCGCAGGCGATTATTGGAGAGATTGTCTGCCGAGGCTAGGGTATTGGGCCTGGGGGGCAGCGTTGGGGCGGGGATCGGCTCGAGCGCGTCGCGGAACTTCTGCAGCGTGGCCGGGGTTTCCAGCAGATGGGTCATGTGGAAAGCCAGGTCCGCGAAGTTGTTCGAGCGCGGCTTGCGCCACGAGGGCAGCGCATCAGCGCCGTTGAGATACGCCAGCGGCAGGTCGGCGGATTTGGCGGTCTGCAACAAACTCTGGCGCAAGGCTGAAAGCGTCGGCTCGTCGTACAGCAGCAGGTAGCCGTCGTACATCGCCACGTACAGATCGCGCATCAGCAGAATGCCCAGAAACTGGCGGCCCTTGATCTGCTTGTCGATCTCCGAAGCGATCAGGCCCAGCGACGTTTTGTCCCCGGTCTGGATGAGGTTGTAGAGCAGTTCGCCGCGGCTTTCACGCAGCAGCTTGTTCAACTCGCTGAGACGTTCGTTGTAAGCCTTGGCCGTCGGATCGGAGACCATGTGCATCTGCTCATCGCGCAGTTGTTTGATCTGCTTGATGATCTGCTCGATTTGTTTTTTCTGATCGCCGCTGACGTAATCAAGGGCTTTCTCGCCGGAGACATAGCGCTCGAACGGCGGCACGCCGATCTTCACCCGGGTCTGGCGGCCCATTTGCCGCAGCAGGTCATCCAGCTCCTGCTGGCGGCGCTGGTCGTTGGCCACGTAGTCGTACTCCTCGCGCCACTCGAAGTCCGGCTCATCCGGCAACGACTGCAACAGGGCCAGCACCGCCCGCGCGTCTTCCGGGTGCAACTGGAACTGGCCGGTCTGTTTCCACTGCTCGAAGCGGGCGGCAAAGGCGTCGGCGATCACCGGCTGCAGATGCCAGCGCACGTAGGCGTCGCCGTAAGGATTGCCGGTAAGTTTGCCGGTGGTCAGACGCTTCAGCAGCAGCGGGGCCATCACCTGGGCGTCCCAGTCGGCGATGAGCATGTGCGGACGATCGAAGGTCGGCTGGGCGTTGATATCGTCGAGCTTGGCGATGCCGGCCGCCTCGGTGACAAGCTGCTCGATGGCGGCATCGAGTTTGGCCTGGGCGTCCTGATCTTTATCCTGGGCCAGCGCAGTGACCGGCAGCAGCGCAGCGATCAGCAGTGCGATCAGAAGCGCGGCGACAGCCCGGGCGGAGCAAGCTCCACCGCTAAACGTGTTGCTTTCACCTGGCGGGACACTCAAGCCTCACTCCTCAAACCTCACCCCTTCCCTTACACCTGCTGGATTTCCGCGATCTTCTGGGCGATCAACTCATCGATCTTGGTCTCGTACTTCTTGAGCAGTTGCTGGACTTCGTCCTTGGCCTGCTTGACCTCGTCCTCGGACAGGTGGGCGGATTTGTCCTTGGCGGCGGCGTCCAGTTCCTTGTTGGTGTCCCGCCGCGCGTTGCGCACGGCCACTTTGGCCTGCTCGCCCATGTGTTTGACGTTGTTAACCAGTTGCGTGCGCCGTTCCGAGGTCAGGGCGGGAATGTTGATACGGATTACTTTCCCGTCGCTCATGGGGTTGAGACCCAGACCGGCATTCTGGATGCCCTTGATGATCGCCTGCGTGGTCGAGGGATCGTAGGGCTTGACCATCAGTTGCGACGGCTCAGGCACGCTGACCATGGCGATCTGCCGCAGGTCGGTGGTCGCGCCGTAGGCTTCAACCTTGACGAACTCGACCAGGCCCGGCGAAGCCCGCCCGGTGCGCACGCCCTGCATCTCGTGCTTGAGATAGGCGATCGCCTTTTCCATGTGCTCTTCGCTGTTCATGAGAACTTCATCGAGATCGATCATGGTCGCGTGCTCCCAATTTTAGATTTTAAATTTTAGATTTTAGATTGGCGGAGTGTCCCGGAAGCGCCAACTGTCATCAAAGCAGCAAATCTAAAATCAAAAATTTAAAATCTAAAATCTCCTACCGTGTCACTTTCGTTCCGATGTCCTGGCCGCGGATCACCGCCGCGATGTGGCCGGACTGCTTCATGTCGAAGACCACGATGGGAATATTGCGGTCCTGGCACATGGCGAAAGCGGCCACGTCCATGACCCGCAGTTGCTTGCCGATGGCCTCGGCGAAGGTCAGCTTCTCATAGCGGCGGGCCTGGGGGTTCTTCACCGGATCCTGCTCGTACACGCCGTTGACCTTGGTGGCCTTCAGCAGCACGTCGGCCCCGATCTCGCTGGCACGCAGGGCGGCCGCCGAGTCGGTGGTGAAAAACGGGTTGCCCGTGCCGGCCACGAAGATGACCACGCGGCCTTTTTCCAGGTGGCGAATGGCCCGGCCGCGGATGAACGTCTCCGCCACGGCTGACAGGTTCAACGCACTGAGCACCCGGGCCGGCTGTCCCAGCCGCTCCAGGGCTTCCTTCAACGCCAGCCCGTTGAGCACCGTGCCCAGCATGCCCATGTAGTCAGCCGTGGCCTGCTCGATGTGGCCTTCGCCGGCCAGCCTGGCCCCGCGGATGATGTTGCCGCCGCCGACCACCACCGCCAACTGCGCCCCCTGGCGCGCCCCTGCGGCGATCTCGGCGGCGATCAACTCCAGCTCCTGGCCGTCGATGCCGAACTGGCCCGATTTGCTGAAAGCTTCGCCGCTGATTTTCAGCAGCACGCGGTGGTATTGGGGCGAGGTTGGCGCGGAAGCAGTTGGGTTCATGTGCAGGGCATTGTCAGTCGATGGGGGGCGGTTCGTCAAGGCAGGTAGGCAGTAGGCAATAGGCAGTAGGGGTGGTGATCGCAAGCGTCTGTCAATTCCTTACCCTACTGCCTACTCCCTACTACCTCACTCCTCCTCACCGAACCCGAAGGCCCGCAGCCAGTGATCGACCTGGTCCTCGGTCAGGGGGCCGGGCTTACCTGCCGAGCGGAGCGGTTTCGTCGTGGCCTGCTGCTGCAGACGCTGGAGAAATTCCTCGCTGGTCCAACTGTTGGCCCTGCGCCGCCGGGCAGCGGCGCGGATGGCGCGATCGGAGCTGACCACCACCAGCCGCCGCGGGTTGGCGTCCTCTTCGATGCGGGCCAGGATCAGGTCGTCGGCTGATCGCTGCGGCCCCGAATGCACCATCTGTACCTCCGCCGGCGGCTCAAACCGCTCGTCGGGCTTGGGCAGCCCGTCGCAGAAGACACTGATGCCGAAGCGTGCCCAGCGCGTCCGGGCCAGCTTTTGACACAGCGTTGCCGTGGTCAACTCGTGCCGCGGGTCCGCGTGCAGGACGTTGTAGCAGTCGATCAGCAGAGGCACGAGGCCAGTGTAGTCAAGTCGTGCCGCAGATGTCGCAGGGGCAGCCCAGGTGGTCGGGCGGCGCGTCACTTGCCGACGAAGTTGAACCCGTGTTTGCCGGCCCGTTTGCGTTCGTACATGGCAGCGTCGGCGGCGTTGAGCAACTCATCCAGGCCGCCGCAGTTGGACTTGTCGCGGAAGACCGCTCCGCAACTGAACCACAGTTCGATGCTCCGCCCGTCGCCCAGTTCGAGCGAGGCGCCGTTGCATCGTTCGTGCAGGTGTTGCGCGACAAGTTGAGCCCGCGAGGCATCGATGCCGCAGACCAGTGCCACGAACTCGTCGCCGCCGATGCGGGCCACCAGATCCTGCCGGTCCAGGCTGTCGCGCAGGTGTTGAGCGAACGCGCAGAGAAGGCGGTCCCCGGCATCGTGGCCGTGACTGTCATTGACGTATTTGAAGCCGTCCAAGTCGATGGCCAGGGCCAGCACGCCCCCTTCGCTGGACTTCAGATTTTGCAGGCGGCGCTGGCCCAGCTCGAAGAACCCGCGTCGATTGAGCAATCGTGTCAGCGGATCGGTGAAGGCGGCGAAGCGCAGCTCGTTGGTGCGCTTCTGGGCCTGCCCCAGCGAGTTTTCCAGCTCCGACAACTGGCCGACCAGGGCCACCGTGTTCTCCGCCACCGCGCGGGTCAGGTCGCTCATGATCAGGGCATCGACCGGCGGCGGCTGGGTTGAGCCGTGCAGCTTCTGCGCTTCATGCCGGGCCGCTGCCAGGAACTTGTCGGGACTGGCATAGTGCTGGGCCAGGAACTGGCCGTGCAACGCGATCATCCAGTCGCGCTCCGCCGGCGTCGGCGACTCATCGAAGTGCCCGAGCAGAGCCGCCATGAAATCACACAGCCGCAGCAGCAGCGTGTCGTCCGCGCCCTCCAGCGGCGGATTGTGATGGTGCAGCACCGATTCGCAGACCGTATCCGGCACACCCCACTGCGACAGCAACTGGTGCCCCAGCGTGGCATGATCCATGCCGAAGTACTCGCGCTCCTGCTGGCACCAGGAGCGTTCAGCCGAGATGCGCAACTGCTTTTCGTAGAACGTGCGATCGCAGTGAATCATCAGCGGCAGGGCGATGTCTTGCACCAGGCCGTGACAGAAAGCGATTTCCGCGTCGAGCGGGCGCACCACCTGGCAGGCCAATCGCGCCGCTGAGGCTTTGCGCAGCGAGGTGACCCACAGGTGATAGCTCAGCGGCCGCGGCAGGTCCAGGCCGTCGTTGCCGTGGCGCAGGGCGAAGGCCAATGCCACCGCCCGCGCCCGGGCCGCCCCCAGTTGCAACACCGCCCGTCGCACGTTGTCGATCGGCCGCGGCAAGGCAAAGGCCGCCGAGTTGATCACGCTCAACAATCGCCCCGCCAGTGCCGGGCACGATTGGATCGCCGCCGTCACCGCCTCCGCATCGTCAGGCGCGCAGCGCATCAGAGCCAGCAGCGGCAGCACGTCAATCTGCACCTGCCCCAGACGTTGCAACATCATGGCCCGGCGACGCTCGCAGGATGCAGAACTTGCTGACGTCGCCCCCAGGCCAGACCTTATAAATCGTGGCAGGATCATCCGTCCCGATTACCCCCACCTTTCACGATAACGCCCGGTACGGGGCTACCATGTCATTCATCGGCTCAGCATTTACCGGGATCAAGCTTCTCTTAAGATTTGCCTTGCCCGCTGAAGAACGGATTGAATCATCGGCTGGGTCAAACGTCCGGTAAATGTGTTCTGCTGACTGACGTGGAAGCAGCACAGCGTCGGCGGCGGTCCGCCCGGTTGCACAGCACGCTCGAAATAGACCCGTCCGTGGCCGAAGGGCGCTTCGCTCAGACGCTTGATCCAGCCCCGGGCCCGATACTCCCGCAACACCGCATCATGGGCAATCTTGCCCAACGTCAACACCCCCACCCCCGCAACCGGAACGGATCGTTGTCTGTCGGGCCCATTCGGCGAGGCGTGCTTCAGCACGCCGGGCTCTCTACCCATCTTGGGCGCCAGCATCGCATCGAACGTCGCCGACAAATACCACGCACAGTTGGCCAACTCCTGCACCGTCGGCTTGTTGCCCGGCGGCGCACAGTGACAGGCCGCCGTGATCACCGCACCGTACATCTCCAACCCGTCATCACGCGACACCGACTCCGCCTGGCTGGCGAAACCCGCCTCATGCAGGGCCTGATAGAGAAAATCTCCCGAGCGATCGCCGGTGAACATCCGCCCCGTGCGATTGGCGCCATGCGCTCCCGGCGCCAGACCCACGATCAACAGCCGCGGCCGATCCTTGCAAAGAAAGTTCGGCACCGGCTTGCCCCAATACGTCTGATCCCGATATGCCGCCCGCTTCTCCCGGGCCACCTTGCGGCAATGCCCCGTCAAGCGCGGACAGCGCGTGCAGGCGACGATCTGCTCGTTCAGTTGTCTCAAGTTCAACGGTGCCGCCATGCCGCTGATTGTAGGCTGCCGCGCCATCCCCCGCCGCGCCGCCGCCTCACCGGTACACACGCCAACTTTGCTCCCCTTGCATGGGATCCCCCCAAGTACCTCCAACCACCTGTCACCCGCCACCCGTCACCTGACACCCCGCCGCCCCGACACACCCGTTCACGCACGTGCCCACACCATGGCCACACCACACTATCACACAACACCACGCCATCACAACACCACGCCATCAATCCGCCCCGTCGCTATTATTAGTTTTCTAAAAAAGCAATAACAACAATCAAGGGCTCCGGCGGCTTTGATCAGAGAGGTTGATGGGCGGCGAGCATCAGGTGTCAGACCTGGGCGCATGCGGTGTTGATATGGATACTATACTCGGCGCTATTAGAGCAAAAAAAGAACTCACCACAGAGGACACAGAGAGCACAGAGAAAAACTGAATAGACTTGAATTCAAGCATATTGAGCTCTGTGTCCTCTGTGTTCTCTGCAGGGAATTCCGGTTCTTTTTGGAGCTTTTATTAGTTTTCTAAAAAAGCCATAATGGCAATCAGGGGCTCCGGCGGCCTGGAGCGGAGAAGTTGATGGGCGGCAGGTTGCAGGAGACAGGCCGAAAGCGGCGGGCGGCGGGCCAAGAACCATGCGGCATTGACGTGGGAATCACCCCCGGCGCTATTATTAGTTTTCTAAAAAAGTAATAACAGCAATCCGGGGCTGATCCAACGGGGGCGGTGGAAATGATGATGGCGAGGCGGTGTTGCCGGGGATGGATGCGGGGCGGGTGCAGTGGGGCGACCGCGCTGCCTCAACGCGAGGACGACTGCGCCGTGGAGGCGATCGTGCATTGTCAACGCGGAACGAACGTCTGCACACCCACGTGCTGGGAGTCCTGAAACAGGGCATACACCGTGCCGTCCTCGGCCACCGTGGCCCAGGTTTCGCGGTGCTCGGGCTTTTCCAGACCCCAGCCGGTGACGTAGTCGCCGTTGTTGTTGAACTTCAACACGCTCAGACGTCGCCCGTCCTCGGTCTGCAATTGATTGTTGTATCCGCTGCGATTGCGCACCATTACGTACACGTTGCCCCAACGATCGCCGGTGATGGAGTGGAAATACACCGGCCCGTCCGGCGGGTCGCCGTGGCAGAAGCGGAACAGGTAATGGCCCTTGCCGTCGAACTTCTGGATGGGGCCGTAGTACCCACTGATGAACACGTCACCGTTGGGATCGACCACGAGTCCGTGCGGAGCGTTGAACTGGCCGGGCCCGGTGCCGACCTGTCCCCAACTGTCGAGAAAGTCACCATCGTGTGAATAGACATTCACCCGGAAGTTGTCCACGTCCACGACGAACAATCGCTGCTGGCGATCGAAGCCCATGCCGTGGGCTCGCAGGATGAAGCCGGGCAGAATGCCTTTCTCAGCAAACTGCCGCTCGAACTTGCCCTCGGGTGAAAACACCTGAATGCGCGGCCGATCGCTTTTGGAATCGGTCACCCAGATGTTGCCCGCAGCGTCCGCGATCGCCAGCCGCGGCTCGACGAACTGGCCCGGGTCGCTGCCTTTTCCCCCGCCCACTTCGCCCAGGTATTCACCCTTGGGCGTAAAGCGAAACACATGGTTGGCCGACACGTCCGCGATCAGCAGGTTGCCATCCTTGTCCAGGCTGATCCCGTGCGGACCCTTGAAATGCTCCGCTCCCTTGACCGGCTCCGACCAACTGTTGACCGGCTCATATTTCGGTTCCTCATCGCCGACGAGCACCGTGGCGAACAGAAAACGGTTGGCAGCCTCCGGCACGTGGGCCACGATGTGAATCTCGTTGGGTGAGGGAACTTCGCTTGGCGCCACATACAGGCCGGCCGCATCAATCGTGCCCACCTGGTCGTTGCCGCCCTCGATGCCGTTGACCGACCAGGTCACCTGCCTGGGCGCTTCGGCTGCCATCAGGTACGTGGCCAGCATGATCGCCTTGAACTGCTGCTGTTGCCCCGGCTGCAGCCGCACCAGCGACGGCTTGATCATCGCCCGGTCCGGCTCACCCATCTGCTGGCCCCGCGCCCCGGGAAGCGGGCCCACCATGACACACAGCACGACCAACACCCACCACGCGCTCCCGGCGGCTGACTTCATCCTGCATCCTTTCAACGGGCTTTCACAATCTGAACGGACAGGCGGTCACGACGCCCCTGATTGTAGCCGCTGATCTGCGCACCAGCGCCCGATCATCCTCACCCGCTCGATCGCCTCCCGGCCCGCACCCTCCGGCACCTCGTCCGACGCCCCCAGCACCAGCCGCGGATGAAACAGCTTGACGATCTTTTCCACCGTGGCCATCAACTGCTCCCGGCTGTACAGATCCTCCAGAAACAACACCGCGGGGATGCCGTCCAGCAGGATCTTGTCACCGATGTGCTCGTGAATCTGCTCGAGGGTCATGTCGCCCTGCGGCTGCGGGGTCAGGGCCTCGACGCCGTGCTGCGGCAGATGGCGGATGTACGGCAGCATGTGCTGGAAGTAACCATCAACGTGGATGTGCGTGAAGATGCCGGCCGTGTGCAGTTGAGCGCAGCGCTTGGTGTAGAACGGCATCAGGTACTTCTCCCACCACATCGGCGAAAGCAACTGCTCGTGCACGTTCTCGCCGAAGTTGACGATGCGCACGCCCTCGGCCGCGATGAGCTGCTCGTAAAGCGGATCGTAGGAATCATCAATCGCCCGCATGACGTCCTCGACCACGTCCGGGCAATCCACCATGGCGAAGCAGAAGTCGTCGAACTTCATCCACTGCATGGCCAAAGCGAAGTACGGGCTTTTGGGCACCCAGAAGCACGGCCAGCCGCGATCCGCGATGTACGCATCGCCCTGCGCAAAATTCTCCTTCGAGAACAGCCAGTCCGTGTGCTCGAACAGAAAACGCAGTGCGATCAACCCTTCGCGGTCGCGCACCGGAAACGCCAGCCGCCGCCATGTGCGGTCCTGCGTGCGCACCTGATGATCGACCAGGTCGCCGTGCGGCGTGTGATAGACCACCACGTTCTCGTTTTCATCTTCGCGCCGCTCCACAACCACCGGCGAACGATAGCTGCGCACGATCGGCTCGGGCATGCCGGAGTAGTACTGCACGTAGCGCATCGACGCCCCGCAGTAGTCGTAAAGCTGCGGCAGCGTCATGTCCGCATAGGCGGCCGGCATACAGCCGACGTCGCGGTGCCAGGCGTACCACGGCTCAAAGCGCGGCTGAAAAAACACCTGTGGCAATGGATCGCCGCTGAACACCGCCAGGTTCATCTCTCGAAAATTCATCGCCCGCCCTCAATCTCTGTCTCAAGCAGTAAACAAACATCATGGTTCGCCACGAAGGTACGAAGGACACGAAGCAGGCTGGAGAGCAGGGCACGCGGCAAAACGGATCACGTTCTCAAAACTGCATACTCAGCCGCTTGCGGCTTCGCGCCGCTATCCTATCTCGCAGCGGTGTTTCGCGAAGCCGCAAGCGGCTGAGAAACAGGCAAGTTCATCGTGTGTTCCGTATAAGACGCAGATTAACGCTGACGAGAATCGCAAACAATGAATTCCATCTGTGTTCATCTGCGTCTTATCTGCGTTTATCCGCGGCTCCTGTCTTTTCTGCGCCTTGTGTTTCCACGGCGAAGTACCTGATCCCCCGCTTCGTGTCCTTCGTGCCTTCGTGGCCTACTGGTTTCAACACTCAATGTCCCGCAGGCTGGCCGTCGGCGTGGGCCTCGATCCATGCCTGGTTCGGCTTGCCCGGGTCGCCGTAGGCGTTGCCCGCCCGGTCCCTGCCGCGTGCCAGGTATATCTGAAATCCGTCACGGCCGCCCAGATGCCTGGTGGTTGCCGAGATGTAACGCATGGTGAATCCGCAGCGGCGCAGGGAGCCGGTGTTGGCCGCCGAGCCGTGGATGATGCGTCCGTCGTGCAGCGAGCAGTGGTTTTTCTGCAACTGGATGTCCACCGCCTGCGCTTCATCGAAGCTGCCGCCGCGGATCTCGGTCTTGAACACCTGCGTCTGCGGGTCCGTCACGTCTTCGTATTGCGAAAACCCGTTGTGATGCGTGCCGGGGATCACGCGCATGCAGCCGTTGGCCGTGGTGGAGGGATCGATGGCCAGCCACACGGTCACTACCTCCATCGGGTCGAGCCGACCTTTCCAGTACGCCGAGTCCTCATGCCACGGCACGCGCTTGCCCACCTGCGGCATTTTGCAGATGAAGTGGCTCGACCACAATGCAATGTCCGGCCCAAGGATCGGCTCCACCAGGTCCAGCACCGCGTCATCGAACAGCCAGTCAAACAACCGCGGCGCCCAGAAGTGCGGCACGTCCATATGCTCCGGCGAGCGGCTGATCCCCTCCTCAATCCACTGCCCCAGCAACTGCTCGAAACAATCGCGCAACCCCTCAAACCGCTCCTGCCCAAACACCGGCCGATCGAAAATCAAATACCCCTGTTCCCGATACTGACGAACCTGACTGTCACCCAGACGAAGCGCCATAACCCATTCCTTTCCAATTCACTTCCCCACCGACCAACCACAATTACAATTCGCTAACGACCAACAACCAACAACCAATGACCAATGACCAATGACCAATGACCAATGACCAATGACCAATGACCAATGACCAAT
>CAYYGM010000012.1:0-12162 GCA_964471555.1 uncultured Phycisphaeraceae bacterium | reverse complement strand
GACCAAACAAGATCATATTTAACTTAAATAAGTTCTTGTCCAGCAGGCCATTCAACGAACGAACATCCGAAACGGCTCGGCCAGCATAGACCAACATACTTGATCTATCTTGGTATAATTACGATGATTATTGTGGTTTTTTTGATATGCCAGTCTCGACCGTGACATTGCGTTGGAAGGACTTCAAGCCGGCCGGCGGGCGCTTCCACCTGGCGCGCAAGACCATCACCGCCGCCAGCGGCCGCCTGCGCCACGATCACGATTTCGCGGAGCTGTTCTGGATCAACGCCGGGCCCGGCACACACTGGATCAACGGTCGGCGTCTGCGCCTCGACGGCGGCGACCTGGTCTTCATTCGTCCCGCTGACGTGCACGACTTCGGGTCATACCGCGACAACCCGTTGACGTTGACCAATGTTGCGTTCGATCGCCGCGAGTTGGAGCCGCTGCGTCGCCGCTATGGGGGCACGGATGTCGTCTGGCCGTGGGGCAAGGGTGCGTTGCCGCTGCGCGTGCGCCCCAGCGCTGATACGCTTGCCCAACTGGATCACTGGGCCATGAGCCGGGCCATGCGGCCGCACCTGCTGTTGGATCTGCATTGGTTATTGCTGACCGTGTTGCGCGCCGTCGAGCAGACGCCGCCTCGTGCGGCCGGCCGCTCAAAGCCCGCACCGGCCTGGCTCAACGAAGCGCTCGATCGCTTCTGGCAGCCGCGCCATCTGGCCAACGGTGTGCAGGGTCTGGCCGACCTGGCCATGCGCAGCCCCGAGCACGTCAGCCGCACAGTTCGCCGTTATCTGGGGCTGACGGCCGTGGCGTTGATCAACCAGCGTCGCATGGCTTATGCCGCCCGCGAGTTGGCCATGACGCAGCGGCCGATCCTCGACATCGCCGCCGACTGCGGCCTGACCGACTTGAGCTACTTCTATCACCGCTTCAAATCACACTTCGGCCAGTCCCCCGGCTCCTACCGCCGCCGCCAGCAGGCGGTGATTCACCGCGGCGGCTGAAGGATTACCCCGTCGTCACAACCGCCCCATCTTGACACAAAGGCGGCGGCTTAACGTCGCTGGGCGTTGACCGCGAGCCGATCTGAATTGTTTGCTTGACTCGTGGGGATACATGGAGTGCGCCATGCGCCTTGTGATTGACAGCCTGATCGCTTTGATGCTGGTGAGCCTGCTGGGCACGGTGGTGTGGGCGCACCATCGCCAGCAACAGCAGGAACTGTCCCAGCAGTTGTTGTGCGACTCCCTGGCCAAACTGCATCAGCAGGCGGTCTATCACGGCGCATTGGGCGATGTGGATCTCAGTGACAACGGCTTTCCGCAGCAGGTGCGGCCGGACTGGTTTGGGAGCAAGTTCCCCTTCAACAATCTCACCGAGGCGCGAAGGCCGTGGATCGATGTGGCGCCGCCCGGCGACATGGCCGATCAGCCTCCGGACCCCGTGCTGAGCGACGAAAACCAGGCGGGTTTCTGGTACAACCCCAATCGCGGCCTGTTCCGCGCTCGCGTGCCGGCCCAGATCAACGATCGCCAGACGCTGGCCCTGTACAACCAGATCAATCAATGCGCGCTCAAAGAGCTGCCGCTGGTCTGCGATGAAGATCGTCAACCGATCGCCCACGCACCGCTGCCGACCGCGGCCGTGGCCAAGGCGCCTCAGAGTGACGTCGCCATGCCCGAGGTCGCACCCGAAGCGTCGCCGCTGGCTTCGCCGAGCAAGCAACCCGAGCGGCCGTCACTGCGCGATCTGGATTGACGTCCGCTGAACAACACCCTCCGTTGTTGCCCCGAAATGCTTCGTTCTGATTACTCTGTTTTCGCCGAAAACAGAGTTATTGCCGCCTCAAGTCAACCACGAAAGCAGTCGATGGGGATTGATGCGCCCGGTGCGACCTGGAAGCGGATGACATATGTCCCAAAACTCATTGCAAGGCGTGTTCATTGACGATCCGGACATGGCGGATCTGGTGGATTATTTCGTGCGCCAGTTGCCGCAGCGCATCGCCGCCCTGGAGCTGGCGGTGCAGTGGCAGCGGCAGGACGATCTGAAACAACTGGCCCAACAGTTGCGCAGCGGCGACGCGGCCGGTTTCGTGCCCATTCGCCAGGCGGCCCGCGAGTTGGAGGTGCAGGTGGACAACCTCCAGCCGGTGGCGTTGATCTGCGACAGTGCCGAGCGCTTGGCGCGGTTGTGCCGCGATGTCGTCGAACAGCGGCAGGGCCTGCTACAATCGCCGCATGTCGATCACGACGATTCACCAACACCGACTGCCTAACGGTTTGTGGCTGATCGCGGAACCGATCGCCGCCAGCAAATCCCTCGCCATGACCCTGCTCACCCCGGCCGGCAGCGCGCCGGAGCCGGTCGATCAGCAGGGCGTCGCCGCGGTGCTCAGCGATCTGATCTTTCGCGGGGCCGGCGGACGCAGCGCCCGCGATCATTGCGATGCCCTGGACAACCTCGGCGTGCAGCGCGACGCCAGCGTGGAGACGCATCACCTGCGCCTCAGCGCCGCCATGATCGGCCGCCACGTGGACCAGGCGTTGCCCCTGCTGGCCGATGTGATCTGTCGGCCGAACCTGGACGAAGCCACCTTCGCTCCCAGCCGCGACCTGGCCATTGCCGCCATCGATTCGCTCAACGATGAGCCGCAGCAGCGCGTCATGCTCACCCTGCGGCAGCGCTTCAATCCTCAGCCGCTCGGCCGCTCTCTCTACGGGCAGCGCGAGCATCTGCAGGCGCTGACCATCGAGCAGGCACGCGACTACTGGAAGCGGCGCGTCTGCCCCGACGGTGCGATCCTCGCTTTCGCCGGTGCGTTCGACTGGGCCCAACTGCGCAGCCTGGTCGAGCAGCACTTCAGCAACTGGCAAGGCAAAGCTGTCGAAACACCGGCCGGCGCGCCCGGCCCGCGCGGTTATCTGCACGAGTCAGCCCAGACGGCGCAGGTTCACCTGGCCCTGGCTTACGACGCCCTGAGCGAAGCGGACCCGCGCAACATGACGCAGCGTGCGGCGGTGGCCGTGCTCAGCGGCGGCATGAGCGGGCGATTGTTTACCAACGTGCGTGAAGAGCGCGGCCTGTGCTATGCCGTTTACGCCCTGTACTCGGGTCAGCGCGATCGCGGCGGCGTGGTCGCCTATGCCGGGACCACCGGCCCAAGAGCGCAGGAAACCCTGGATGTGCTGACCGCTGAGCTTCGCCGCATGAGTGAAGGCGTGGCGTCCGACGAATTCGAGCGGGCCATCGTGGGCATGAAGAGTCGGCTTGTCATGCAGGGCGAATCCACCGCCGCCCGGGCGGCCGCGCTTGCTCACGATCAGTTCCTGCTGGATCGCCCGCGCAGTCTGGATGAGTTGGCCGAGCTGGTGGATGCGGTGACGCTGGACGATCTGAACGACTTCGTGCGTTCGCATCCGCCGGGCGAGATGACCATCGTGACCATCGGCCCCGAGCCGTTGCAGGTTCCAAAGTCTTGAACCGCAGAGACGCAGAGGACGCGGAGAAAGAAATACATGAACTGCGGATGTGCACAGATGCACACGGAAAAAAACAAACACCGAATCTCATCTGCGTTCATCTGCGTCCGATCCGCGTTTATCTGCGTTTATTGCCTTCCTCCGTGTCCTCTGCGTCTCTGCGGTTCACTCCCGGATTGAAGCCATGAAACTGCTGATCACCGCCGGACCGACGCGCGAGCCGATTGATGCGGTGCGCTTCATCAGCAACCGATCGAGCGGGCGCATGGGCGCCGCGCTGGCGGAAGCGGCGATCGCGGCGGGGCATGAAGTGACACTGCTGATGGGGCCGGCGTTGATGGCGGCTGACCTGGCGGATCGTTGCACGGTGCATCGCTTCAACACCACCGCGGAATTGGAGAAGTTGCTCAACGAACACTTCCGGGGGTGCGACGTGCTGGTGATGGCGGCGGCGGTGGCGGACTATCGGCCGCGCACGGCTGCGGGTCGGGAAAAGCTGCCGCGACAGGCGGAAGGTTTGACGATTCAACTGGAGCCGACGCCGGACCTGGTAGCTGCGGTTGCAGCGCACAAACGTCCGGATCAGCGCATCATCGCCTTCGCTCTGGAGCCCAGCAGCGAGCTGGAGCAGCGGGCCCGGGTGAAGCTGCAGCGAAAAAAGGTCGATGCCATCGTAGCCAACGCCCTGGGCGCGATGGAGTCAACCGGGGTGGAGGCGGTGCTGCTGACAGCCGACGGCGGCCGGCACGCGCCGGGTCCGATGAGCAAGGTGGATTTCGCCCGCTGGCTGATCGGCCGACTGGAAACGTTGTAAGCGTTGACGGCAAATGGGCCATGATTTTGCATCTTTTCGCTTGCGGTGGGGGGCTAAATTTCCATTGGGTCGCTGAGGTGGGTCTGATACACTGATGGTGTCGTCGATTCACCTCCACGGCACCGTTCGACGGCGGGTTGGTTCAATCATTTCGCAAAGAGGATCAGGGTATGGACGTTGTCATTCATTGCACCAAATGTCAGGCGGCAATCCGTGTGCCCAGCGAGGCGGCCGGTCACGAAGCGCGCTGCCCGTCGTGCCAGCAGATGTTCACCATCCCCAGCGCCGACAACATGCTGGAGGACACGATCACCGGCTGGATCATGCACGACGTCGAGGAGATGCTGCAGTCCAAGGACCAGGCGGTCACCACCTCCCGTCCCGCGCCGCCGGCCGAGGAGCCGAGCCGGCCCGAAGCGGAAGTGAAAGTTGAAGCGGAGAAACCCGCCGAGAGCAAGCAGTCTTCGCAGGATTCCGGTGAGCGTCGTTACTGGAAGATGAAGCCCACGGAGCAGCCTGCTTCACCGGAGTTTGAGCTGCCGACCCGCGAAGCATCTCCCGTCACGGCCGCCGCGGCCGCCGAGCCAGTCAGAGCGGTCAAGTCCGAGCCGCGGGCCATCTCCACCAGCGAGGCCCAGGCCCAGGGCTATCCGACCAACCTGCGGGTCAAGGGCCCCATCCCGCACCTGGTGGTTCACAAGGTCAACACCACCGGCGTACGCTTCGCCTTCGATTCCGACTGGCTGCGCGATGAGCGCTTCCGCGCCTCGATGCCGGTGCGCTGCGCCTTTACCGGCGAAACCAATCGCGAACTGTTGATGGCCCGCCCGCTGTTCTTCGATGATCGCCTGAACAAACCCAACATCAACATCGAGCAGATCGTCGCCTCGCACACCGTGCGCAAGCTGGCGGACAAGCATCCACGCCAGATCGTGCGAGCCATGGGACGCATCGAGATTCTGCCCGAGCCGTTCTGCCACGCCATGCCGTATTACGTTTCGACCAAGTATGCCCATTACGCGCTGCACGTGCAGACGCACGACCGCACCAGCGGCTCGGTGACCTGCGATGTGCTGATTCCCGATCCGCCCACCGCGCTGAAGTGGTTGGGCCGGGTCAACGGCGTGTGCGGGCCGGAGTTTGAGTTGCTGGAGCGCGATGTGTCACTGCTGCACGGCAACGCCTGGCGGCAGATGGACGAAGATTGTCGCGCCCGCATTGACGTCTGGTGCAAGCTGGACGCCGACGAGAAGTTTGTCCAGTATTTCAGCGACGCTGACTTCGGCCGCAGTGAAGCGGGTTTGGCGGGACTGGTCGTCACCGATCGCCGCATCTTCTTCTGCAAGCATCACCGCCGCGGCCACGTCAAGCTCAATCGCCCCAACACCGCCCTGGTCGCCCAGCGCGAAGGCCCGCTGGCGCACCTGACCCTCGAGCACGACGGCGAAAGCCATCGCATGGTCACCCTCCGCGCCGCCGACCTCGATGAGCTGAACAACCTGTTGGCCGGCAACCGCGTGCAGTTGACCGTCGTGCAGGAAATTTGAGTTTGAACCGCAGATCCAGTGAATAATGACGGTGCAGACTGTTTAGCGGGCGAGCTTGCTCGCCCATCGCCGAGCAAGCTCGGCGGCTAAACACTGCGGTTCAATTGCAATCAACAGATTTACGACTTCTCGTACGCTTCCATCGGCAGACACGAGCAGACCAGGTGGCGGTCGCCGTAGGCGTTGTCGATGCGGGCCACGGGCGGCCAGAATTTGTTGGCTTCCACCCACGGGGCGGGAAACGCGGCCAGCTTGCGCGGGTACGAGTGCGGCCAGTCATCGCTGCAACATTCGGCCGCGGTGTGCGGGGCGTTCTTGAGCGGGTTGTCCGTGTGGTCCAGCTCGCCCGATTCGATGGCCGCAATCTCGCCGCGAATGGCAATCAACGCATCGCAGAAGCGATCAAGCTCCGCCTTCGATTCACTCTCGGTCGGCTCGATCATCAGCGTGCCCGGCACCGGCCAACTCATGGTGGGGGCGTGGAAGCCGTAGTCGATCAGCCGCTTGGCGATGTCTTCCACCGTGATGCCCGCTGAATCCTGGAAATCGCGGCAGTCGATGATGCACTCATGCGCGACGCGACCGTGACCGCCGGCATAGAGCGTTTTGTAGTGGCCCTTGAGACGGGCCGAGATGTAGTTGGCGTTGAGGATCGCCACCTTGGTCGCCTGCGTCAGTCCGGGCGCGCCCATCATGGCGATGTACATCCAACTGATCGGCAGAATGCTGGGCGAACCGAACGCCGCGGCCGACACGCAGTAACTTTCCTGCTTCAACGGATCGCCCGGCAGGAAGCGGCGCAGATGCTCAGCCGCACAAATGGGCCCGGCCCCCGGACCGCCGCCGCCGTGCGGGATGCAGAACGTTTTATGCAGGTTCAGGTGACAGACATCGGCCCCGATTCTGCCCGGTGAAGTCAGGCCCACCTGGGCGTTCATGTTGGCGCCGTCCATGTACACCTGGCCCCCGTTGTCGTGGATGATCTGGCAGATCTCGCGCACCTGCTGCTCGAAGACGCCGTGCGTCGAGGGATAGGTGATCATCAAAGCGGCCAGGTCATCGCGGTGCTGTTCCGCTTTGGCCCGCAGGTCATCGACGTCGATGTCGCCGTTGTCGCGGCAGGCCACGGGCACGACTTTCAAACCGGCCATCACGGCGCTGGCGGGGTTGGTGCCGTGCGCGCTGGTGGGGATGAGGCAGACGCGGCGGTTGCCCTGGCTGCGCGATTCGTGATAGCGGCGAATGGCCAGCAGCCCGGCGTATTCACCCTGCGAGCCGGCGTTGGGTTGCAGCGACACGGTCGGCAGTTCGGTGATGGCGGACAACCAGTGCGACAACTGGCGGAAGATGCCCTGGTAGCCCTGGGTCTGGCTCTCGGGGGCGTACGGATGCACGTGGATGATGGCCGGCCAGGTGATGGGGATCATCTCGCTGGCCGCGTTGAGCTTCATGGTGCACGAGCCCAGCGGGATCATGGAAAACGCCAGCGATACATCCTTGTCCGCCAGGCGATTGATGTAGCGCAGCAATTCGTGTTCGCTGTGATACTGGTTGAACACCGGGTGCGTGAGAAACTTGCTGGTGCGAGCGTGATCACCCAACACATCCTGATCCAGGGCGATGGCGCTTAACTCATCCAGCGCCGGCACCGGCCCGAGGTTGGGATACGCATCCACCACCGATTGCAGAATGGTCTGCACGTCCTCGAGGGTGGTGGTTTCATCGAGGCTGACGCTGAACGCTTCGTGACCGGCCAACCCCGGTTCGCCGCGCCGGCACAGATTGATACCGCGAGCCAGGCAGGCATCGACCACCGCATGGGCATCGCCGTAAGCTTCTACGGTCAGCGTGTCGAAGTAGGCGTTGTGCCGCACGGGATGGCCCAGCTTTTTGAGGCCGGCCGCGAGGATGCGGGTCAGGTCGTGGACGCGCTGGGCGATGCGCTTGAGACCCTCGGGCCCGTGATAGACCGCATAGAACTGGGCGATGATGGCCAGCAGCACCTGGGCGGTGCAGATGTTGGACGTGGCGCGATCGCGCTTGATGTGCTGCTCACGGGTCTGGATGGCCAGGCGATAAGCCGGTGCGCCGTGACGATCTTTGGACACGCCGACGATGCGGCCGGGCATCTTGCGGGCGTATTGTTCTTTGGTGGCCATGAACGCCGCGTGCGGCCCGCCGAAACCGATGGGCACGCCGAAACGCTGAGCGCTGCCGACGGCGATGTCGGCACTTGCGTCCCCGGAAGGTGAGGTCCATTCGCCCGGCGGTTTGAGCAGTGTCAGTGACAACAGGTCGCACGCCGCGACCACCAGGGCGCCGCCGTCGTGCGCCTTCTGCGCCAGTGGGCCGTAGTCTTCCACACTGCCGTCGGTCGTCGGATACTGCAACAGAATGCCGCAGACGTTTTCAAAACTCCAGCTCGACCACTGCCAGGCGTCCAGCACCTTCAGATCGATGCCCAGCGTCCAGGCCCGCGTGCGGCAGACGTTGATGGTTTGCGGATGACAGGCTTCGGAAATCAGAAAAATGTTCTTCTGGCCGCGGGCGATGCTGTGGCACATGGCCATCGCTTCGGCGGCGGCGGTCGCTTCATCCAGCAGTGACGCATTGGCCAGCGGCAGGGCGGTCAGATCGCTGACCAGCGTCTGGAAGTTCAGCAGCGCTTCGAGTCGGCCCTGGGAAATCTCCGCCTGGTACGGCGTGTAAGGCGAGTACCAGCGGGCGTTCTCCATCACGTTGCGCAGAATGGCCGGCGGCGTGATGGTGTTGTGATAACCAAGACCAATGAACGAACGATTCACCGTGTTGCGATTGGCGATGGCGCGAAGCTGTTCGAGCGTGTGATGCTCGCTGCGCATCGGGCCCAGCGGCAGCGCCCCCGGAAGTCGGATGGCGGCTGGAATCGTCTGCTCGATCAACTCGTCCAGCGAGCTGACGCCGATGGTGCGGCACATTTCCGTGATGTCGGCATCGGTGGGTCCGATGTGGCGGTGGCCGAAGGTATCGGTGGGAGCGAGGATACTTCCACCCCCGCCCCCGGAATTATCTGCGGAGGAATTCCCTGCGGAATTGCCCCCGGAAACAGAATGGCCTTCGGCTGCGTCGCGATCGGTGGTGCTCTGTGTTTTGCTCATAAGGCAACCAAGTCTAGCACCCGTCCGCACTACATCAAGACCGCTTGTGCTAAGCTTTACCGATCATGGCCGGCCCCAACCAGAAACTCGCTGACATTTTTCAGCAGATGGCCGATCTGCTGCTGATCCTGGGCGCTAATCGCTTCAAGGTCATCGCTTTCGAAAATGCCGCCCGCACCATCGGTGAACTGGCGGATGACGTTGCAACGATGCCCCCGGAAGATATTGCGCAACTGCCGGGGATCGGCAAGGGCACGGCTGAGCGCATCGCGGAGTTCCTCGACACCGGCAAGATCGCCGACCACCAGGATCTGCTCAAACAGGTGCCGCCGGGCCTGCTCGATCTGCTCGACATTCCGGGCGTCGGCCCCAAGAGCGTGGCTCAACTGTGGCACGAGGCCAAGGTCAGCGACATCCCCACGCTCAAAAAGAAAATCGAGTCCGGCGAACTGGAGCAGCTCAAGGGCTTCGGCGCCAAGAAGGTCGAGAACATCAGGAAAAACCTCGCCTTCGCCCAAAGCGCCAACCAGCGCATGCGCATCGGGGCCGCGCTTCCCATCGCCCAGTGGTTCGTCGATCAATTGCGACACATCAAGGCGGTCAAGGAAGCAGCATATGCCGGCTCCCTGCGCCGCGGCCGCGAAACCATCGGCGATCTCGACCTGCTCGTGTCCTGCCCCCGCAAGGATGCGCCGGCCATTCGTGATGCGTTCCTGAAGTTGGAGTTGGTGCAGGACGTGCTGGCCAAGGGCGACACCAAGTGCTCGATCCGTACGCCGCAGGGCATGCAGGTTGATCTGCGCCTGGTCGAGCCCGACAGCTACGGCGCAGCTCTGCTCTACTTCACCGGCTCCAAGGAGCACAACGTTGCTCTGCGCGAATTGGCGTTGAGCAAAGGCTGGACGCTCAACGAATATCGTTTGGCGGAGAAGGCGGACGAAAGCAAGGTCGTGGCCGGCAAAACCGAGCAGGAGATCTACAAGAAGCTGGGGCTTGCCTGGATTCCCCCCGAGTTGCGCGAAGCTCGTGACGAGATCAAGCTGGCTGCCCAGCACAAGCTGCCCGAGTTGATTGCGCTTAAGGATATTCACGCGGAGTTGCACGCTCACACCACCGCCTCCGACGGGCGCTGGTCGATTCGCCAGCTCGCCGCCGCGGCCGCCGATCGCGGGTTCCACACGGTGGCCATCACCGATCACTCCAAGGGCCAGGTGCAGGCCAACGGCTTATCCGCCCAGCGCCTCGAACAGCACATCCAGGACATCCGCGATGTCGCTGACCAGATGAAGAAGACCATCACCGTTCTGGCCGGCAGCGAAGTGGACATTCTGGCGGATGGCAAACTGGACTATCCCAACAGTCTGCTCAAGGAACTGGATGTCGTGGTAGCCTCACCGCACGGGGCTCTGTCACAGCCGTCGGAGAAGGCAACCGCGCGCTTCCTCAAGGCCATCGACAACCCTTACGTCACCATCATGGGCCATCTGACCGGGCGCATCATCAATCGCCGCGAAGGTCTGAGCCCGGACATGAAAGCGATCTTCGCTGCCGTCGCCGAGCGCGGCATCGCATTGGAGATCAACGCCAATCATCATCGTCTGGACCTGCGCGACATTCACGCCCGCGCCGCCGTCGAAGCCGGTTGCAAAATCGCCATCAACACCGACGCCCACGGCCCGGCCGACCTCGATGAGCTGCGCTACGGCCTGTTGACCGCCCGCCGCGCCGGATTGACCCGGGGCGACGTGATCAACTGTCTGGATCAAAAGGCCCTGCGAAAGTGGATCGCCTCAACCCGCCCGTGACGTGCGCCGCCGCAGGACGAGCAGACCGGCGAGCATGAACGCAACCGACGTCGGCTCCGGGATGCTCTGCACACTGGTCAACCCACCGCTGGAGATCGACGACTGCGAACCATCCAGGCTGGACAGACTGCCCGATGACAAGTTTACCCCGCCGCTGTTGCGGGCCACGAACGGATAAAGGAACTGGCGGCCGGCGTAGTCGTCGTTGGTCAGATAGGGATAGGCATCGATCAGTTCTGCATCGATGTTCGACTCCATCAGGATGTGCACCTTGGAAGACTCGAAGCCCTTGTCGTCGTTGGTCACTTTGTAGAGTTGCAGGTGGCGCGACGCGGCCGGGTTTCTGGTGTTGATTTTCTCGGCGAAAGAGTTTCGCAGTGTGGCGGGGCGATCGTCTTTGTAGTTGTCATCGATGAAGACACCGTCGGGTCCAGCCGAGACATCCACGTCATCCAGTCCCAGGGAGTGGCCGATCTCGTGCGTCAGCACCAGGCGGAACACCGCCAGGGACCAGACCGCTTCCGGGTTGCAGTTGAGCCAGATGTCCGAGCCGGTGATGGCGTAGCTGTTGTAGCCGGTGGTGCCCGAGGTGAGCTTGACCATGTTGCCGACGTAGCGCGCGGTGGTGCTGGTTTCGCCCTGCAGGCCCTCGGAGCCGGTGCCCCAGGAGTAGGCGCTCTTGGTGGCAAACAGATCGATTTCCGCGCCGTAGCTCACCCGATGGTTCACCTTTTGGCTGACCCGAGTGGCCAGGTTGGGCCGGAAGAACAGCTTGGTGCCCAAACCCGTGGCCGGATCCACCGTGGACCAGGCGTCGAACGCTTGTTGCACGGTGCGCTTGAACTGGACATTGGTGGGCACCGTGTCCCAGGTGAACTTGTTTTTGAACGCCTGGAACGAGCCGCCTTGCAGCGAATAGCGCAGGCCTCGTTGCAGCGAACGTTCCTGGCCGTAGAAGTAGCGCGTCTGGTAGTCCCAGCGAGCCCCGCCTTCCAGACCGTTAGCGTACAAGATGCCGAACGCGCCGGCCGCCGAGGCCATCGCGCTCATCACCAGTGCTGCCACCATTGTGCAAAGCGCTTGTTTCTTACTGATGAACATCGTCATGACATGCACTCCCGAATCCGTAAGGACTTGCCGTGCGGTGCGTGCGTCGCGGGCCGCCGGTGTTCACTTCAGTGTACACGGTCCGCTGCTGCTGATGTAAGGCGGTTGCTCAAAATAATCTTCTCAATCCTGCGAAAAAAGCCCCGCCGCGGCGTGAAAGACCCGATCGGCCCAGGTCCGCCAGCGCGCGCGGCAAGGCGATACACCCCTTGCGGGGAGGGAAGGCCAATTTCGCCGAGGCCCCATAGAGCCGGTAGGCGACGC
>CAYYGM010000011.1:0-49176 GCA_964471555.1 uncultured Phycisphaeraceae bacterium | reverse complement strand
ACGGCGACACCGGGCTGACCGGGCGCAAGATCATCGTGGACACCTACGGCGGTCGCGGCTGCCACGGCGGCGGCGCGTTTTCCGGCAAGGATCCGACCAAGGTCGATCGCTCCGCCTGCTACATGGCCCGCTACATCGCCAAGAACCTCGTCAAGGCCGGCCTGGCGGATGTCTGCGAAGTGCAGCTTTCCTACGCCATCGGCGTGGCCGAGCCGATCTCCGTCCACCTGGACACCTTCGGCACCGGCAAACTGCCCGAGAAGAAGATCAGCAAGCTGGTGCGGGACCATTTCCCGCTGACCCCGCGCGGGATTATCGAGCACTTGAAGCTGCGGCGACCGATTTACCTTGCCACCGCCCGCGACGGCCACTTCGGCCGCAAGCCGGGTGCCGGCGGCACCTTCACCTGGGAAAAGACTGATAAAGCCGCCGCCCTGGCCAAGGCGGCAGGCCTCAAGTGATTTAGCCGATAAGATTTGAAATACCAGTTGAACCGCCAAGACGCCAAGGACGCCAAGCAAGGCAAAAAATGATGTTGCCGGTAAAGGTCGCAAAAGACGCAATAGAGATTGAACGCCATCACCTCTTTGCGCATTTTGCGACTTTTTGCGGCTAATCGCTCTTCCTGGCGCTCTTGGCGTCTTGGCGGTTCACAACGTTTTTACAACTTCACCGCGAATCGACAACTCACCCTCCATGCAGATCAAACGCGGCATCCCAGTTTCACCAGGCGTCGCCATCCATCGGGTGGTGGTGCTGGATGCTGAGGATCAGCCCATTCCCCGCCGCGTCGTGCCGGCCGCCATGCTCGATAAAGAGTTGAAGCGGCTCGACGCCGCTCTGGCCGCATCGACCAAAGAAATCGAGCAGATGCGCGATCAGACCGCGGCCAGCCTCGGCAAGCTGGCGGACATCTTCAGCGCTCACGTGGCCATGATCAACGACCCGACCGTGCTCAACCAGGCACGGGAGATGATCCGCCGCGAGCGCGTGACCGCTGAGTATGCCATCTACCAGACCTTCAACCGCCTGATCGGCCAGTTCCGCAGCCAGTCCATCAAGTCCATGCGCGATCGCGCCACCGACGTGCTGGACCTGCAGCGCCGCATCCTCGGCCACCTGATCGGCCAGGCCCGCGCCGACCTCTCGCACCTGACTCAGCCCTCGGTCATCGTCGCCCACGACCTGACCCCCTCCCAGACGGCCAGCCTCGACAAGAGCAAGATCAAAGCCATCGCCACCGATGCCGGCGGCTCGACCAGCCACACCGCCATCCTCGCCCATGCCCTGGGCATCCCGGCCGTGGTCGGCCTCGAAGACGTCACCGAGCAGCTCAACAGCGGCGCTTCGGTCATCGTTGACGGCAACCGCGGCCTGCTGGTGATCGATCCCGACGCCGAGATGCTCATGGAGTATCGGGCGGAAGAGCGGCGGATGGCCGCCTTCGAGGACACCCTGATCGAGCTGAAGCAGCTCCCGGCCAGAACCCGCGACGGCGTTGACATCAAGCTGCTGGCCAACATCGAATTCCCCGACGAGATCGCTGAAGCCCTGGGCAAAGGCGCTGAAGGCATCGGCCTGTACCGCACCGAGTTCCTCTACCTCGCGGCCGAGACCGAGCCCACCGAGCAACAGCAGTACGAAGCCTATTGCCAGGCCATCACCAGCCTCAAGGGCCGTCCGCTGACCATCCGCACGCTTGACCTGGGGGCCGACAAGCTGGCGCCGGTCAGTCCCACACTGATCTACAGCGCCACGGAGCGCAATCCCTTCCTGGGCTGCCGTTCCATTCGCCTGTGTCTGCAGAACCTGCCCCTGTTCAAGACGCAACTGCGAGCCATCCTGCGGGCCAGCACCGAAGGCCCGGTCAAGATCATGTTCCCCCTGATCAGCAACATCATGGAGCTGCGTCAGGCCAAGATGATCCTCTCCGACGTGATGGAGGATCTCGATGAGCAGGAGATCGAGTTCGACCGCGACATTCCCGTGGGCATCATGATCGAGGTGCCCTCGGTGGCGTTGCAGGCCAAGGTCTTTGTCGAGGAGGCTGCCTTCTTCTCCATCGGCACCAACGACCTGATTCAGTACACCGTGGCGGTCGATCGCGGCAACGAGCGCATCGCCAGCCTCTACTCCGGCGCGCATCCGGCCGTCATCCACCTGATCAAGGAAGTCGTGCGGGCCGCCAACAAGGAACATCTGCCGGTCAGCCTGTGCGGTGAAATGTCCGGCATGCCCGAGTTCACCATGCTGTTGCTGGGGCTGGGACTGCGCAGCCTGTCCATCACGCCCCCGGCCATTCCGGAAGTCAAAAAGATCATCCGATCGGTCTCCATCGACCAGTGCAAGCGCCTGGCTCGCAAGGTGGCCAGCTTCGATTCCGATCGGGAAGTGCTCAACTATCTGCGAGGAGAAGTGCGAAAAGTCATCCCCGAGGCATTCGACGGACGTTCCCTCGAACTGTAACCTCCGGGTAACGAACACACACTGCGATCGCTGCCGCTTTCAAACGCGTCCGGCTTGAACGCAGTGCATACACGAAAGGAGTGTCGGGTATCGGGTGTCGGGTATCGGGTATCGGGTCTTGTTTTGAACCCGAACCCCGATACCCGAACCCCGATACCCGGCGCTGATTACCATTGTCTAAATCTGAAATGCTCATCAACTACATTCCCGGCGAGGAATGTCGCATCGCCGTCACCACCGACGGCAAGCTGGAAGAACTCTACCAGGAACGCGAATCCGCTCAGTCGCACGTCGGCAACATCTACAAAGGCCGCGTGATCAACGTTGAGCCCTCCATCCAGGCGGCGTTCATCGACTTCGGCCTGGAACGCAACGGGTTCCTGCACATCACCGACGTGCACCCCATGTACTTCCCCGGCCAGGATCGTGAAGAGTTCGAAAAGGTCGGCTCCAAAACGCCCCATCGCGATCGCCCGCCCATTCAGCGCTGTTTCAAGCGCGGCCAGGAAGTGCTCGTGCAGGTGCTCAAGGAAGGCCTGGGCACCAAAGGCCCCACCGTCACCAGCTATCTGTCCATCCCCGGACGCTTCCTGGTCATGATGCCGCACATGCAGCGGCACGGCGTCTCGCGCAAGGTCGAAGACGACGACATCCGTCGCCAGATGCGGGCCATCCTCGCTGATCTCAATCCCCCGGCTGACTTCGGCTTCATCATCCGTACCGCCGGCCTGGGCCAGACCAAGAGCGAACTGAAACGCGACTTGGCCTATCTGCAGCGGCTCTGGAAGAACATCGAACGTCATCGCTCGCGCTGCGGGCCGGTCGGCGAGCTTTACGTCGAAAGCGACCTGGTCATCCGCACCATCCGCGACATCTACACGCCCAACATCGTGCGCATCGTGGCGGATCATCCCGATGTGGCCCGCCGCGTGTATGACTTCCTGTCGATCGCCAGCCCCCGTTCGCGCAGCCGCGTGGTTTTCTACAACGGCAAGCTGCCGCTGTTCCACCGCTTCAACGTCGAAACCCAGATTGAAGGCATCTACGACCGCGCCGTGCCGCTGCCCTCGGGCGGCTCACTGGTCATCGATCAGACCGAAGCCCTGGTCGCCATCGACGTCAACAGTGGCCGCAGCCGCGACGCCCGTGATGCGGAGACCAATGCCTTCAAGACCAACTGTGAGGCGGTGGACGAAATCTGCCGCCAGTTGCGCCTGCGCGACCTGGGCGGCGTGGTGGTCAACGACCTGATCGACATGGCCAGCTCCTCCAATCGCCGCAAGATCGAGCAGCGCATGCGCGACAATCTCAAGCGCGACCGCGCCCGCACGCGCACCGCCTCCATCTCGCCCTTCGGCGTCCTGGAAATGACCCGCCAGCGCATGCGACCGAGCCTGCGCAGCGCCCTGACCGCGCCCTGCACCGCCTGCGGCGGCACCGGTAACGTCAAGAGCAGCGAATCGGTCGTCCTCGACGTCATGCGCCGCCTGGCCAAGGCCATGGACCATGATGCGGTGGTCCGCCTGGAGCTGGTCATCAGCCCCGACGTCGCCTTCCATCTGCTCAACCGCAAGCGCGGCCAACTGGTTGACCTGGAACAGCGCTTCGGCAAACAGGTCACCGTCCGCGTGGGCGGATCGCGCGTGGATCACGTGGAAATCCTGGCCTTCGATCAGCGCAACGCCGCGGTCAACATCGACGCGGCCGGCGATGCTTCCCGTCACACCACGGATGGCCCGCAGTTCATCGAGGTCACTCGCGAGCCGCTGGAAGGCGAATCGCCCCAGCTTTCCGACGATGACGATGAGATGGACCAGCAGGCCATCGACGATCAGGCTGAGGACGAGGGAACTGAAGACCAGGAGGCGCAGACCGCTGAGCCTGCCGCCGGCGAAGCACAACCTACCGGCAAGAAGCGTCGCCGCCGCAAACGTCGGCGCAAGAAGAAACCCGATGCCGGCAGCGAATCCGCTCAGCAGACAACGGCCACACCCGAGCCCGCGGAGGCCGCTGCTCCACCGCCGCCGCCACTGTCTGAAACATCATCCGAGCCTGAGACCACCGGCTCCGAATCGGCTGCGCCCAAGAAGAAGCGCCGCCGCCGCGGTGGTCGCCGCCACAAGAAGAAGAACCCCGCCGCGCAGGCACAATCGAGCAGCCCGCCCATCGCCTCCAGCGGCTACAGCAATGCGGTGGTCCAACCACCGTCCACGATGTAAAGCACAGTTGTTTAGCGGGCGAGCTTGCTCGCCCGACGCGGAGCAAGCTCCACGGCTAAACAATCACCCAACCGGCCCGCCGCGCAGTTGCAGCCGCGCCCGGCCGAGTTGCTGATCGCGGATGACGTACACGTCCGCCTGTTCGCCGCCGCGCACCTTGCTCAGCAATGCAGCCAGGTCCGCCAGCGATTCGAGGCGATATCGGCCGAGCTGCACCAGCACGTCTCCCTGGCGCAGTCCCGCCTGCGCCGCGGGTCCGCGCGACTCGACTGATTCGATCAGCAGCCCCGTGGCGCTACCCAGCTTCAGCTTGGCACGGTCGGCGGCGGTGATGGCGCGCGGGGTCAGGCCCAGGATCGACTGGGCCAGGCGCTGGGCGTCGCTGATTTGGGGAGCACGGGCTTCCAGTGTGAAGCTTTTGCCCTGATCGCTGGATAGCTCAATGTGATCACCAGGCTTGATGGCCAGCAGGGCGACGGTGGCTTCGACGATGTCGTGCACCGGCTTGCCGTTAATGGCGGTGACGGGGGCGGGCCTGGCGACCTTGTCATCGAGCCAGAACAGTTGCGTCTCGATGTGGGCCGGCGGCGTGATGGTGTGCTGCTCGTAGAGTTCGCCGCCCAGTTCCACGCGACTGATGGCCAGCGGGCTGAGCAACTGCGGCAGAAGCTGGCGCAGGTTGTTAACGGGGATGGCAAAGCCGATGTTCTGGGCGTCGCCGCGGATGGCGGTGTTGATGCCGATGACCTGGCCGTAGGCGTTGAGCAGGGGTCCGCCGGAGTTGCCGGGGTTGATGGGTGCGTCGGTCTGGATCAGTCCTTCCAGCGTGTGCTGGGGATCGACCTGCAGCGGTCGGCCGGTGGCGCTGACGATGCCGGCACTGATGGAATGGTGATAGCCCAGCGGATTGCCGATGGCGATCACCGGCTCGCCCTGCATCAGGTCGGAAGAATCGCCCAGCGTCACCGCCTGGAGCTTTTCATCCGGCGGGGGATCGATCTTGAGCACCGCCAGGTCATGTTCGAGATCGCAGACCAGCACCTTGGCGTCGAGCGTTTTGTCATCCGCGAGGTTGACCTGCACCTGGTCGGCGTCCTGCACGACGTGGGCGTTGGTGACCACGTAGCCGGCCGCATGGATGATGAACCCGGAACCCAGCGAGCGGCGTTGCACGTCGCGCTCCAGCGGCCGGCCGAAGAACTGGCGGAAGAACGGATCGTCATCCCAGGGCCCGAAGCGTTGACGGATGGTCGTGGTGGTGTTGACGTTGACCACGGCATCGCGGCAGGCTTCGACCACGTTCACCACGGCGGTCCGCCGCAGATTGATCCGCGAATCCCCGCCCACGGAGTTAGAAGCGGCATTTCGCCCTTCTGTGGATTCGGATATATCCGCGGCCCGGCCGGGAACCGCCAGACAGACGATCAGCGCTAGGGCCAGTAAGTTTCGCATCAGGCCATGATACGGTCGCCCGGGGGCGGCGGTTCGCGGTTCACCTGCGGTTAGGTGGGCGTGTGGCCTGTCAAAAACCCCTTGTTTTGGCGGTAAATGCACTGGACGGAGGCCCCCCGCACCTGATATGCTATTTCCCCGAATCGCCCACAGTCAGGGTCCATGTCGGACCGGGTGGGCGATCAGACACCCTGCGGGGCGCCGTGCTCCGCAACCGCTCACGTGACGCGACGCAGCCCTTCATCGAAGCCCGCTCCGCCCGCATCACTGGATCCCCCTCTTTATTGGAGCTTCGTATGAAGATCTATGTCGGCAACATGTCCTTCAACACCACTGAGGCCAGCCTTGAAGGGCTGTTCACCAACTACGGCGCGGTGGCAGAGGTTTCCATCGTGACCGATCGCGACACCGGTCGGCCGCGTGGATTCGCTTTCGTGACCATGCCCAACGACGAAGAAGCCAAGGCTGCCATCGAAGCCCTCAACGGTCAACAGTTCGAAGGTCGCACCCTCACCGTCAACGAGGCTCGTCCGCGCGAGAACCGTGGCGGCGGCAAAGGCGGCTTCCGCGGCGGCAACCGTGGCGGCGGCAACCGTTGGTAAGTTCACCCGCAAACCGAAACTTCATCAAGAACCCCGTCGGCAACGGCGGGGTCTTTCATTGGGTCAATGAACGCCGTCTGCCGAGTAGTGGGTCGGTTCGAAACGGAACACGGTTCTGTAGCGAGCCGGCCCGTGTCAGGCCGGTGCCGGGCTGACACAGCCCGGCTCGCTGCTGGATAAACGAACGACCGTTTTCAAACTGACCCACTACCGGCGGCCGCCGGTTTGACGCGCCCCTGCCGCAGATCGGCTATATTGCAGTACATTGGCGGCTTAACAAGTCCATCTCGGGAGCGCTGTCGATGAACGAAACGTCCGACCCGCTGCAAGCGAACACCACTTCTTCCCCTCACCGTTCAGCCGGTTTCCGACTCAGTATCATGATGTTCCTCCAGTACGCCGTCTGGGGCGTCTGGTTGCCGTTCATGGCCAACTACCTGCAGGCCCCGCTCGATCAGGGCGGTCTCGGTTTCAGCGGAGGGCAGATCGGTTGGATCCTCGGTTTGGCCGGCTCCATCGGCGCGATGGCCGCGCCGTTCATCGCCGGTCAGATCGCCGACCGCTACATGAACGCCGAACGAGCCCTGGCTCTGCTGCTGCTGCTGGGTGGCATTGTCAAGATCGTGCTGGCTGAGCAGACCAGCTACGCCGCGTGGCTGTGGCTGTCGGTGATCTACTCGGTGCTGTACATGCCGACGCTGGCGTTGACCAACAGCATCGCCTTTGCCAACCTCGATGATCCGGAGCGCAAGTTCCCGCCGGTGCGGGCCCTGGGCACCATCGGCTGGATCGTGGCGTCGGTGGCGTTCCCACTGATCTGGATGAAGTCCGACGTGCACGTGGTCGGGTACTGGCCGTTCCTCGACGGCACGGGTCTGGCCGACGGCACCGCCCGCATCGCCGACGCGGTCACCGTGGCCGGCGTGCTGTCGATCGGCTATGCCCTGTACAGCCTGATGCTGCCCAAGACCCCGCCCAGCAAGGACGTCAAGAACCCGCTGGCGTTCGCCGAGGCCTTCGGCATGTTCCTGCGGCCGGACCTGCTGCTGCTGACGGTCATCGCCCTGCTGATTTCCATGATTCACCAGTGCTACTTCTTCCGCACCGGGCCTTACCTGGAGAACGCCATCGGTTTCAACGTCTCGGACGTGCCTTCGGTCATGGCCATCGGGCAGATCAGCGAGATCGTGGTGCTGGCCGTGCTGGGACTGTTCCTCAAGAAGCTGGGCTACAAGTGGGTGCTGGTGCTGGGCGCTTTGTCGTATGCCCTGCGTTACGGCATCTTCGCCCAGGTGCTCGCTTCGCCGCAACCCAGCCAGGCCATCGTGCAGGCTGCCATGGTGTTACACGGGCTCAACTACGGGTTCTTCTTTGCCGGCTCGTACCTGTACGTGGAGAAAGTTTCGCCGGAGAACATCCGCCACTCGGCGCAGACCGTCTTCGGCATCATCATCCTCGGCTTGGGCCCGGTCGTGGCCGGGTTCTACAACCAGTTCTTCGATCGCTACACCGACGCGTCCGGCCACCAGCAATACCAACAGTTCTGGTTCACCCAGTCCGGCATCGCGTTGGTTTCCATGATCATCCTGCTGCTGCTGTTCCACCCTCGGAAGGAAGTGCCTGATGCGTAAGCTCACTCAAACCTGCTTCGTATTGTTCGTCTGCTCGCTGCTGCTGCCCGGATGTGCCTCCAACAAGAAGTGCGGCCACTGCGATCAAGGCAATGCCTGCGTCGCCGCGCCCAACACGCTGTCGCCCTGCCAGGAAAAGGCCGGCTGGCAACTGCTTTTCGACGGCAAAACACTCGACGGCTGGCACAACTTCAAGAAGCCCGGCCAGCCCGTCACCGGCTGGGCGGTCGAAGATGGTTGCATCGTCCGCACCGACAAGAGCAGCGACCTGGTCACCGATCAGGTCTTCGGCGACTTCGAGTTGCAGATCGACTGGAAGATCGCTGAGGCAGGCAACTCCGGCATCTTCTACCGTTTCGATGAGAAGCACGGCCGCGTCTACGACACCGGCCCCGAATACCAGGTGCTGGACAACTCCAAGCACAACGACGGCAAAAACACCATCACCTCCGCCGGCGCCAACTACGCCCTGGTCGCGCCCGTGCGCGATGTCACCAACCCCGTGGGCGAGTTCAATCACGCTGTCATCATCGTGCGCGGCAATCACGTCGAGCACTACATGAACGGTGTCAAGCTGCTGGAGTACGAACTGGGCAGCGACGCCTGGAAGCAACTGGTAGCTGCATCCAAGTTCGCCAAAATGCCCGACTACGGCACGCTCAGCACAGGGCACATCGGCCTGCAGGATCACGGCGGCCCGGTGTGGTATCGCAACATCAAGATTCGCAAACTGGACTGAAAAATATGCGCGGGGGGGGCTGTTTCATTTTTTCCATTATGAATTCGGAAGGAGCTCATCCGTGTCTGAATCGCATTCTGATCACAACGCACCACTCCATGCCGGCACTTCCCGCCGCCAGTTCCTTGTCCACAGCGCGGCTGTCGCCGGCGCCGCGGCCATGCTCGGCGCTTGTTCGGGCACAGGTTCCAAGCGCATCGGGCTGGCGGCATCGGATCGCGCTCCCAAGGCCAGGCCCCGCGTCCCCCTGGCTGAGAACGAACCGATCCGCATCGGCCTGATCGGCCCCGGCGGCATGGGCACCGGCCACGTCAATGCCATGCTCAACGCCAAAAAGAAAGGCACCGCCAATCTCGAACTGGTCGCCCTGTGCGACGTCTGCTCGCCCCGCATGGATCGCGCCCTGAAGGCTTGCGCCGAGAAGCAGCCCGACGTGAAGGTCGATACTTACTCCCGTCACGAGGAACTGCTGGCCCGCGATGACATTCATGCCGTGCTCATCGCCACACCCGAGCACTGGCACGCCCAGCACATCATCGACGCCGTCGCCGCCGGCAAGGATGTCTATTGCGAGAAGCCCATGACCCTGCGCCTGCGCGACGCCCTGCGCGTGCGCCAGGCGGTGGCAGCCAACCCCGATCTGATCGTGCAGATCGGCACCCAGCAGATGATGCGGCCCAAGTTCACCGCCGCCCGCAAACTCATCGCTGACGGCGCCATCGGCAAAGTCACCTTCAGCCAGACCAGCTACTGCCGCAACTCACACGACGGCGAATGGCTTTACAAGATCGACCCCGCCTGGGATCCGGCCACCAACCTCGACTGGGATCGCTGGTGCGGACCGGCCGGCAAACACCCCTACAGCCCTGAACTCTACATCCGTTGGCGGCGCTACCGTGACTTCTCCACCGGCATCGTCGGCGACCTGCTGGTCCACGTCATGACGCCCATGATGTACGCCCTCAACGCAGGCTGGCCCACCCGCGTCACCGCTGCCGGCGGCCACTATGTCTTCCCCGACATGGAGAACCACGACCAGGTCAACCTCACCGTCGAGTTCGAGACCGGCCACACCATGGTCGTCGCCGGCTCGGTCTGCAATGAGAACGGCCTGGAAGTCACCATCCGCGGACACATGGCCAACATCAGCCTCGGCGGCAACGACTGCGTCATGAGCCCCGAGCGGGTCTTCGTCGATGACGTCGATGCCCAGACAATACCATCGGCTGACATCGGCAACGACCAGGACGCTCTGCGCCACGACTGGTACCACAGCATCCGCACCCGCGAGCCCAACCGCAGCCAGGTTGAACTGGCCACCCAGGTCATGGTTATCGTCGATCTGGCCACCCGCTCGATGTGGGAAGGTCACGCTTACCGTTTCGACCCGGCCACCATGACCGCCTGCGCGGTCTGAAGCCGCCGATGCCGCTGACAATGGCGCTCAATGCGATGGGCACGCGCTTCGAGCTGGTTCTGGCCGGCGACGACGAACCGCATCTGCGCGCCGCCGGCGAAGCTGCCCTGGCTGAAATCGAACAGTGCCATCAGCGATTCAACCTCTTTGCACCCGGAAGCTGGCTCAACACCATCAACCGTCGGGCGGCGCGCGAACCCGTGCCGCTCGACGATTTGACGTTTGATCTGCTGCAAACCGCGCAGTTCGTGCATCGCCAGTCGCAGGGCGCGTTCGACATCACCATCGCCCCGCTGATGCGGGCCTGGGGCTTCCACGGCCGAAGCGCCCCCGACGACGCCATCGCCGCCGCCCGCACCTGCGTGGGCATGCACCACGTGCACCTGCATCCAGACCCCCTCTCCCCTCGGGAGAGGGCCGAAGTCCCCAGTGTAAAACCATCTACCCCCGTGCCCGACGAACCGGCGAGACGTAGCTTGCCGGCTATGGCCGCCGATCATTCTGAACACGGCTCTAAAACCGTCTGGTTTGACATGCCATACGTCACGCTCGATCTGGGGGCGATCGCCAAAGGTTTCGCCATTGACCAGGCGATAGCCGTGCTGCGCGAGCAGGCGGTGACCTGCGCCCTGCTGCACGGCGGAACCAGCACAGTCGCGGCCATCGGCGCTCCACCGGGCCGGGACGGCTGGCACGTGGCGTTGCGTGTGCCGGACGGCCGGGAGCAGCCGACGATCTGCCTGCGCGACCAGGCGATGTCCGTCTCCGCCCCGCACGGACGCACCGTCGAGCGCGATGGTCGCACGTTCGGCCACGTGCTCGATCCGCGCAGCGGCCGGCCCGCGGCATGTGCTGCCTGCGCCGCGGTCATCGGCCCCAGCGCCACCTTGGCCGACGCCTGGTCCACCGCCCTGCTGGTGCTCGGCCGCCGCCCTGATACCATGCCGCAATCGTTGCGCCACTGGTTTCCGGATTCTGTAACTGCTCAACACCCCCGTACGGAGAGCGCTGCCACATGACCGCAACCGATCGACGAACGTTTCTCAAGCAGGCCGGCGGCACGGTCGCGGCCATGATGATGTTCCACGAACTGGCCTGGGCGGAGGACGCGCCGCTGAGCGGCCAAGTGACGGTCGCCATCATCGGCATGGGCCAGCAGGGCCGCGCCATGGCTGGTGAGTTGCAGAAGATCGCCGGCGTCAGGATTGCCGCCATCTGCGATGTCGATCCCGGCCGCCTGCGCTCCGGCGCTCGCCGCGTGGCCGACGTCGCACAGTTTGATGATCACAAGAAGCTGCTCGACGAAGCCAAGGACGTACAGGCGGTGTTCGTCGCCACCCCCACGCATGAGCACCGCGCCATCGTCGAGAACGCCATCGCGGCCGGCAAGCACGTTTACTGCGAAGCGCCGCTGGCCTCCACCGTCGAAGATTGCCAGGCCATCGTCAGCGCGGCCCGCGCCGCATCGACCGTCTGCGCCGCAGGTCTGCTGGCCCGCAGCAATCCGGTGTATCAACTGGCCCGCTCCTTCTACCGCTCCGATGCTCTGCGCGATCTGGCTGCCATGCGGGCTCAGTCCAATCAGAAAACTTCCTGGCGCGTGCCCGCACCCGACAAGTCCCGTGAAGAGGCCCTGAACTGGAAGCTCGATCCCAAGGTCTCCATCGGCCTGCCCGGCGAGCTGGGCACGCATCAGTTCGACGTCTTCCACTACTTCCGCGATGTCTATCCGACTTCCGTCCAGGGCCGCGGTGCGATTATGGTCCACAAGGACGGCCGCAAGATCGACGACACCGTGACCGCCCTGCTGGGTTTCGATGACGGATCGGTCCTCGAATACGGCGCCACGCTCGGCAACTCCTTCGAAGCGACCAACGAAGTGTTCTTCGGCTCCAATGCCGCGATCAAGCTGGCCTGGACCCACGGCTGGATGTTCAAGGAAGCCGACGCCCCAACCCTCGGCTGGGAGGTCTATGCCAACCGCCAGCGCTTCGGCAACGACGAGGGCATCACCCTCATCGCCGATGCCACCCAACTGGCCGCCCAGGGCAAACTCGAGTCCGGCGTAGGCCTGCCCAATCCGCCGCTGTACTACGGCCTGGCCGACTTCCTCAAGAGCGTCACCGAAAAACAACCCCCCGTCACCACCTTTGACGAAGCCGCCCGCGCCACCATCATCGGCATCCTCACCGACCAGGCCATTCGCAGCGGACAAACCGTCGCTATCGATCCGCAGTTGCTCAAGGTGACGTCGAGTTGAAAACGAAATGCGCCACGAAGAGAAATACATTGAACCGCAGAGACGCAGAGGACACAGAGAGGAATTGACTCAAAACAAAACAAGAAAACAGAAGATGGATCATATTCATTACTCCGTTTTTTATTGCGCTCTATTCCACTGCCTTCCTCTGCGTCCTCTGCGTCTCTGCGGTTCAATTCTTCGTCCTTTCGTGACTGATCCGATTATGATAGGGAATTGATCCATGCAACCGTCCATCCTCCGATCGCAGGGCCTCGGCGCACGCATCGGCCTGAGCCTGATCGTGCTCACGCTGCTGGGCGGCCTGGGCATCAGCGGCTGGTACATGGTCATGCAGCACGAAAACCGCGACGAACGGCCCGGCCTGACCATGACTGACATCGTCGGCCACTACCACGGCGTCAACGCCCCTTCGCCCCTGCTCGAAGCGATCAAGAATCATCACCCCGAGGATCTACCCGACGCAGCACGCCAGGCGCTGCTCGACTGGCTGCAGGGCGACCGCATCAGCGAGGACTATGACCGACTCGATCTGGGCGCCATGGCGCCCGCGGAGATCATGGCTGACAACTGTCTTCAATGTCACAGCCGCCAGAGCACCGGCCCTGATGCCGATGCCGCGTTGCCGCTGGACTACTGGGACGACGTGCGGGCCGTGGCCTACTCGCGCAACATTCGCCCGGTGGATATCAAGGTGCTGGCTGCCTCCGCTCACACGCACGCCATCTCGCTGGCGATGATGGCCCTGGCCGGGGGCGGACTGCTGCTGCTGACTCGATGGCCGCGCGGGCTGGTCAATCTGCTGCTGATGTTGATGGGCCTGGGGCTGGCGGTTGACCTGGCCTGCTGGTGGATTGCGCGGGTCAGCGCCGCCGCGGTGCCGGTGCTGGTGGTCGGCGGATTCGTGTTTGCCGGCTGCCTGGCGTTGAGCCTGCTGCTGGTGCTGGCGGACCTGTGGCGCCCGCACCGCGTCGATTCACATTAGCACCGCATGTCAATGCGGCGCTGCGGCGAGGCCACCCTGGGATCTCCGCGTGGACGCGGAGGCTAAACATGTCAATTTCTACTGGATTATTGGCCCTTGCCGCCAAACCTGCCTGTCTATTTGGACGATGTTAAAAGCCAGGGTGGGTTCTGCTCCGCTTCCACGAAAGCAGTCGGAGATGTTCCCCCGAGGCGCCTTGGTCAGAGTGAAACCGTTTATCGCCATCTTCAGCGCCGTTGCGCTGCTGTCAGTTGCCGCACAGGCCGAACCGCGCGGCGGCGATGTCGTCGCCGGTGAAGCGACGTGGCAGAACCTCGGCCGCAAGTTCATCGTCAACCAGACCAGCAACCGCGCCATCATCAACTGGCAGAGCTTCGGCATCGACGCCGACCAGGCCGTGCGCTTCCGCGCTCCATCGGCCCGCAGCGCCATCCTCAACCGCGTCACCGGCGGCGACCTCTCGCGTCTCGACGGCAAACTGTTGGGCAATGGCCAGGTGTTCCTCATCAACCCGGCCGGCGTCATCGTCGGACCCAACGGCCGCATCGACGTGGCCGGCTTCACCGCCTCCACGCTGGACGTCAACAACAACCGCTTCATGGCCGGCGGCGACCTGCTGTTCCGCGGTGATTCATCGGCTGCAATTGTCAACCAGGGTGCGATCAACGCCACTTCCGGGGGCGGGGATGTGATTCTCATCGCCCAGCGCGTGGACAACCTCGGCACCATCACCGCCACCAACGGCACGGTCGGCATGGCGGCCGGCAGCGCGGTGCTGCTGAAGCAGACGGGCGAAGATCGACTGGCCGTGCGCCTCGGCATCGATGACGCATCGCTGGACAACGCAGGGCTGATCGAAGCTGCGGCTGCGGAACTCAAGGCGGCCGGCGGCAACGTCTATGCTTTGGCCATCAACAACGGCGGCGTCATCCGCGCCACCGGTGTCACCCACCGCGACGGCCGCGTCATCCTCGATGCCGCCACCGGCGCCACGCAGCACAGCGGAACCATCACCGCACCCGGCGGGCAAGTGCGCGTCCTGGGTGATCAGGTCACCTTGACTCCCGGAAGTTCGATCGACGTCTCCTCCACTTCTTCTTCCGGGGGCGGAGGCGGCGCGATCCTGATAGGCGGCGACTACCACGGCGACAACCCGCTGATCCACAATGCACAGAACACGCTCGTGGACTTCGGCGCAACCCTCAACGCTGACGGCGGCGACGGCAAGGTCGTCGTCTGGTCCGACAACGACACCCGCTTCGGCGGCCACATCAGCGCCCGCGGTAGTGATGATCCGCAATTTGCTTCCGGGGGCGGGTTCGTCGAAGTCTCCGGCAAACAGACACTCACCTACCGCGGCACCGTTGATGTCACCGCCCCTTACGGAACGCCCGGCTCGCTGCTGCTGGACCCCGAGAACGTCACCATCGCCAGCGGCGTCGGCGTCAGCCCGCCCTCCGGCGACTGGAGCACGCGCGACGTGACCAACGACATCACCATCTACGAAGACGACCTGGAAGCCTTCGTCGGCGTCCTCTATGTCTCGGCTGACAACAACCTCACCATCCAGAACCTGGCGGACAACGAGCTGACTCTCCAGGCCACCGAGGCCAGCTTCATGGCCAACAACGAGACCGGCCTGACCAGCCAGGGCGGCGTGGTGATGAACGACCTCAATGACACCATCCGCATGACCTCGGCCGGCGCACGCATCACCTTCCAGGGCGGCCAGCTTTCAGCCGGCGGTACGCGCAGTTGCTCGATCGATATCGGCAACGTCGTCACCAACGGCGGCGATGTCCGCCTGCTGGTCAAACGCGCCAGCGCCGCCCTGCCCATCTACTGCCAGAACATCACCACCAACGGCGGCGACTTCATCGTCGATCGCATCGACCTGGCCAACTCCAACAACGTCAACTTTACTTCCGAAGGCCTGATCAGCACCGGCGGCGGCGACGTGGCGGTCTCCCTCGTCGGCAACATCAATATCAATGCCGGCATCAACGTCGGCGCCGGTACGCTCAGCTTCTCCGGCACCAATACCAACCTCTCCTCCGCCATCACCGCCACCGGCAACGTCACCATCAGCTCCGTGCTCAACTTCTCGGCC
Organism: uncultured Phycisphaeraceae bacterium; assembly: GCA_964471555.1. Lineage (GTDB taxonomy): Bacteria > Planctomycetota > Phycisphaerae > Phycisphaerales > Phycisphaeraceae > JADLFV01. Next base: position 33,295 of record CAYYGM010000011.1, on the reverse strand, counting down.
GGTTCCTCCATCAGCACCAACGGCTCGATCACCTTCACCTCCACCGCCAACATGAACGCCGGCGGCTCGCTTACCTTGTCAGCCACCGATTTCAACTTCCAGAACACCTTCACCGGCAATGCCGGTTCGCTCACCCTCCAGCCCAACACCGTGGCCGGCAACATGACCATCACCGCCGCCACCTTCGCCAACCTCAGCGGTTTCTCCTCCATCACCCTCGGCCGCGCCGACGGCACCGGCACCGCCACGCTCTCGGGCGCCATCGCCATCAGCGACCCCTTCTCCCTGATCATGGGCGGCGTCGGCGGCACCATCAACCAGACCGGCACCATCACCGGCTCCGATGACGCCTCCGTCACCTACACCGCCGGCGGCACCATCACCGTCGGCGACACCATCAACGTGCCCGACGGCCTGACCTTCACCGCGCCCACCGTCAACATCAACGCCGCCGTGGACGCCGGGGCCGGCAGTGTCACGCTCACCGTCGGCACCCTCGCTTTCAGCGATGACCTGGCCGGCAGCGGCGCCCTGACCATCCAACCGTACAACGTCGCGGCTGACATCACCATCAACGCCAACACCTTCCTCAACCTCGACGGGTTCAGCAGCTACACCATCGGCCGCGCCGACGGCACCGGCACCGCCACCATCAGCGGCGCGCTGTCCATCGCCGATCCACTGACCGTCCTCATGGGTGGCGCAGGCGGCGACATCAATCAGACCGGCACCGTCACCGGCTCCGACGATGCTTCCCTCACCTACACGGCCGGAGCCACCATCAGCGTCAGTGGTGATATCGATGTGCCCGCCGGCATCACGCTCACCGCACCGACCTCCATCTCCATCGGCGGCGACGTCAATGCCGGTTTGGGCAACGCGGCCATCACCACCAACAGCATCGCCCTGACCGGCTCGCTGTCCGGGGCAGGCTCGCTCTCGCTCATACCTTCCACCGCCTCCACCACCATCGGCCTGGGCGACGGCGCGGCCGGCACGTTCAACCTCACCGCGACCGAGATCGCCAACATCACCGACGGCTTCAGCGCCATCACCATCGGCCACGCCACCGGCTCCGGCGACATCGTCGTCACCACCGCCGCCTTCCACGATCCGCTCACCCTGCGCACCCCCACCAGCGACGGCGACATCACCATCAACGGCGATCTGTCCACCACCGGCGCACTCAACTTCAGTGCCGGCGACACCATCACCCTTGCCGCCACCGGCTCACTGGCTTCCAACGGCGGTAACGTCACGCTCAACGCCGACGGCGCAGGCACCGGCAGCGGCGCCATCATCGCACGCGGACCCATCACCACCAGCGGCGGCGCCATCACTTTCCAGGACAACACCTATCTCGCTGCCGACCTCGATACCTCCAACGGCTCCGGCGCAGGCGGCAACGTCAACTTCGACGCCCAGGTTCTGCTCTACAGCGGCGGCGGCATCACCATCGACACCACCGGCTCGACAACCGACGGCAACGTCAACTTCGCCGGCCTGCTTGACTCGGCCAACGATTACACGCTGGTCAGTGACACCACCCGCACCTGGCTGGCCGCCCTGGCCAACGCCGAACTCGGTAACACCGGCGACGGCAGTCAAGTCGGCGACTCCTACCTCGCCACCGTCACCAGCGGCCTGGAAAACGCCATCGTCGTCAGCACCGCCAATGGCAACCAGGTCTGGCTAGGTGGTTCCGACTCCGGCACCGAAGGTGAATGGCGCTGGGTCACCGGCCCCGAAGGTCTGGAAGAAGGCGGGCTCGGTCGCCAGTTCTGGCAGGGCGCGGCCGGCGGCAGTGCCGTCAACGGTGCTTACGAAAACTGGAACGGCGGCGAACCCAACGACTCCGGCAGCAACGAAGATGCCCTCCAGGGCGGCTTCACCGCGCAGGGCTACTGGAACGACCTGCCCACCAACTCCAGCGCCCTCTACTACATCAAAGAGACCAACGCGGCCGCCACGGCACTGACCATCAACGGCGGCAACGTCAGCTTCAACGCCGCCGTCGGCTCCAACAAGGCCCTGGCCTCACTCGACGTCAACGCCAGCGGCAATCTCACCACCGCAGCCGCCATCACCGTGGAAGGAGCATTCACCCACAGCGGCGCCGGCAGCGCCAGCCTCGGCGGCAACATCACCAGCACTTCCGGGGGCGGCAGTATCACGCTCAATCGCGCCACGACCCTGACCACAGCGATCGAATTGTCCGCGCCGTCGATCACCACGACCGCCGCTGTCACCGCCGCCGCTCACAACCTCACGCTCACCACCGACAGCCTCGCCCTCGGCGCTGCGGTCAGCGGCAGCGCTGATCTGACCATTCAGCCGCTCAGCGCCGCCACCACCATCGCCCTCGGCAGCGCTTCGACCGGCACGCTGAAACTCAACGACGCTGAACTGGCCCGCCTGACCGACGGCTTCAATCACATGTACATCGGCAAGTCCGATGCCGGCAACATCGAAGTCGGCGCCTGGACCACCGACAACCCGCTTGAGTTGATCACAGCCGGCAACGTCGCCATCAACGGTGCGCTCAACGTCACCACCAACGGATTAACCATCGACAGTGACGGCACGGTTACCCAGTCCGCGGCCATCAGCACCGATGCTCTGCAACTGCTGGGGGCCGGCACGTTCACGCTTACCAACACAAACAACGCTGTCGATCGCATCGCCGCGGACCTCACCGGCGGAAGCCTCAGCTTCGTCAACAGCACCGATCTGTCCGTCGGCTCAGTCTATGGCACCGACGGCGTGACCAACACCGGAAGCACGGTCAGCATCGTCACTGCCGGCGATCTGACACTCGACCAGGCGGTGGCCGGCGTCGGCGCGGGCAGCAGTGTGGTGCTCTCGACCACCGGCAGCTTCATCAACAACGTCGGCGCGGGCGCGATCGACCCCGGCGCTGGCCGCTTCCTGCTCTACTCGGTCAAGCCAGCCGACAACACGCTCAACGGCCTGGCCTCTGACGGCCACCTGTACAACCGGACCTATGCCGCCAACCCGCCTGCCAGCATCACGGCGGCCGGTGATCTGCTGATCTACTCCTATCAACCGACGCTCACCTTCACTGCGGACGACAAATCCAAGACCTACGGCACCGCCAATCCCCCCCTGACCTACGCTGTCAGCGGACTGGTCAACGGCGATGTCATCGGCGATGCGGTCACCGGCTCTCCTGCGTTGTCCACAGTCGCGGCTGGAAGTGATGCGGGAACTTACGACATCACCATCGCCGCCGGCACGCTCGCCAGTGACATGGGTTACGCCCTCGCATTCGTCAACGGCGAACTGACCATCAACAAGGCTGCACTGACCATCACCGCCGACGATGCCGCCCGTCTCTACGGCGCTGCCAACCCCACCTTCACCGCCAGCTACAGCGGCCTGGTCAACGGCGATGCCCCCACCGTCGTCACCGGCTTGACCATCACCTCACCCGCCACGGCCGGCAGCGACGTCGGCACGTACAACATCGTGCCTGCCGGCGCCACCGCCACCAACTACGACATCACCTTGGTCAACGGCACGCTCACCATCAACAAGGCGGCACTGACGATCACCGCCGACGATTTCAGCCGCGCATACGGGGCTGCCAATCCCACTTTCACCGCCACGTACAGCGGCCTGGTTGCCGGCGATGACGAATCGGCTGTCAACGGCCTCACGCTCACCACCCTGGCCACCTCCGCCAGCGCCCGCGGCACGTACACCATCACCGCTGCCGGCGCCACCGCCACCAACTACGACATCACGCTGGTCAACGGCACGCTCACCGTCACCCGCGCTCCGCTGGTTATCACCGTGGCGGACAAGACCCGCGTCTATGGCTCCGCCAACCCCGCCTTCACCGCCAGCTACAGCGGCTTCGTCAACGGCGACAACTCCTCCGTGGTCACCGGCCTGACCCTCGCCAGCAGCGCCACGGCCGCCAGTGATGTGGGCAGCTATGCCATCACCGCTTCCGGCGCAACTGCGAGCAACTACATCATCAGCTTCGTCAACGGCACGCTGAACGTGACCAAGGCCCCGCTGACCATCACCGCCAACGACGCCAGCCGCGCCCTGGGGGCTGCCAATCCCGCCTTCACCGCCAGCTACACCGGGCTGATGGCCTGGGACGATGCTTCGGTTGTGGCGGGATTGAAGTTCACCTCCGTCGGCACTTCCGCCGCCCCCGGCACGTATGCCATCACGCCTTTCGGCGCCACCTCGGGCAACTACGCACTGACCTACGTCAACGGCGTGCTGACGGTCACCAGTTCGCTCGATTCGAGCATCTTCGCTGACGCTCGTGATGTGATGCAGCGACACAAGGGTCGCTTTGCCGACGACGTGGTCGAGCGCTCGAATGCGACCGCGGGCTCCACGCCGCTGGCCCTGCATCGGCCGGCCGACGGACCCGATCGGGCCGGGGAGTTGGGTGGTTACACCGTATTGGTGAGTTTGGAGAAATACCAGGTGCTCAGCGATCGCCGCGGTGGTGATGTGCTGTTCGATCCCGATGCCCTCGATCGGATGGACTTCGTGGCGGTGGACACCAGTTTCGATCCGCGCTGAATGCCGGTACACTGCACAGACGGGTGGTCCATCTCCGCTGCCGGAGGCGTGCGCGTGCGCCAGCTCGTTTTCGTCATAGTGAGTTTGAGTATCGTACTGACGGTCAGTCTTGGCCTGGCCCAGGACGCCCAGCGCTACGCCCCCAAGCAGCCCCCGGAAGAGCAAACCCCGCCGCGCTTGCCGACGCTGCAGCGCCAGCCGCAGACATCTTCCGACCAAGTGCTCCAGGACCAGCTCAAGGGTCTGCGCTTTGTCGATGATTTCAACAAGTTCGATGAGACCGGGTCTGACCTTCCGGGGGTCAGCTTCGACGGCACACTGCTGAACGAACCCGCTTTCGTGCAGTCGATGCAGGCCCGCCTGGGCAAACCGCTGACCATGAACGTGCTCAACGCCATCACCAGCCAGGTGGTGGATTACTATCGCCGCCACGATCGCCCGGTGGTTGACGCCATCGTGCCCAAGCAGGATGTCACTGCCGGCGTGGTGCAGGTGGTCGTGCTGGAGGGCAAGGTCGGCGACGTGCAGGTGGAAGGCAATCGCTACTTCTCCGCCCAGCGCATCGCCGGCGCCATCCGCGCCAAGAGCGGTGACACCATCAGCCAGCGCGCCTTGCTGGGTGACCTGGACTGGGCCAACAACAATCCCTTCCGCCGCGTTGACCTGATCTTCCAGCGCGGGGCGAACCTCGGCGACACGGACCTGCTGCTGCACGTGCAGGATCGCTATCCCCTGCGACCCTACCTCGGCTACGAAAACACCGGCACCGACACCACCGGCCAAGATCGCCTGTTTGCCGGCCTGAACTGGGGTGATGCCTTCGGCCTTGATCACCGACTCGATTACCAGTTCACCTCCGCACCCGATCACAACGACTTCACCTCGCACTGGCTCAGCTATGCCATGCCCCTGCCCTGGCGGCACACGCTCACCTTCTTCGGCAACTACACCGAAACCCAATCCCGACTGGCCGGCCTGTTCGACCTCGGCGGCCGTAGCTGGCAACTCAGCGCCCGCTATGAAATCCCCCTCGCTCCGCAGGGCCCGCTGCACCAGTCGCTGCTGCTGGGTTTCGATTTCAAACAGTCCAACAACAACCTCGAGTTCGGCGGCACGCAGGTCTTCGCCAATGACACCGATATCGCCCAGTGGTCGCTGGGCTACCGCGGTGAAGCGAAAGATGACTTCGGACTCACCCGCGGCAGCGTCACGCTCGTGTTCAGCCCCGGCGATGTGACCGACAACAACACCGACACCGCTTTCGACGCCGCCCGCTCCGGCGCGGAAGCCAGCTACGCTTACCTGCACGCCCAACTGGAGCGCAACACCAACCTGCCCTGGCAGTTCACCCTCGCCAACCGCCTGGAAGCTCAGTGGGCCGGCGACCAACTGCTCGGCAGCGAACAGATCGGCTTCGGCGGCATGTACTCCATCCGCGGCTACGACGAACGCATCGTCAACGGCGACGACGGCATCATCCTCTGCAACGATCTGCTCACACCGCCCCTGCGCGTCGCCGAGTTGATCGGCTTCGACGTGCCCGACGAGCTGCGCTTCCTGGCCTTCTACGACTTCGGCTACGCCCATAGCCGCGGCGGCGAACTGGGCTCCGATCATGCCGCCACATTCTCCAGCCTCGGCCTGGGGCTGCGCTACCAACTCGCCCCGTACATCAGCCTGCGCTACGACTACGGCTGGCGCTTACACGAAGTCGGCGACAACGACACTTCCGGGGGACGCCATCACCTGAGCGTCGTCGCAAGCTGGTCCTTCTAGCCGCTTGCGGCTTCGCGCTGCCATCGCTGAACCCGCAGCGCCCTTTGCATCGACTCAGACAGGATCACACGGATTTTCAGGATCAACAGGATCAAAGACAAGAATTGGTATTTCCATCCTGTCGATCCTGTCCATCCTGTTAATCCTGTCAAAACTCGAATCACATGGCATCCGGGATTATCATCCCCCCATGACCGAACCCATTGGCCTGATCGCCGGCTCCGGAGCTTTGCCGCTGATGGAAGCGCGGGGCATACGTGCCGCGGGCAGGTCGGTCTGCGCCGTCGGGTTTGCCGGCAGCTACGATCCGCAATTGCCCTCGCTGTGTGACCGCTTCGCCAAGGTCGCCATTGCCCGCCCCGGGGGTTGGATAAGACGCTTCCGGGGGTGGAACGTGCGCGAGGCGGTGATGGTAGGCGCGGTGCGCAAGAGCCGGATGTACGACCCGCTACGGCACCTGCGTTATCTGCCCGACGCCCGGGCGTTGCGCCTGTGGTATCGTGTTTTGCGTCACGATCGCCGCGACCAGGCCGTACTGGCCGCGATCGCCGAGGAACTTTCGCGCAGCGGAATCGAACTGATCGACAGCACCCGTTACATCCCGGATCACCTGGCCAGTGCGGGCCCGATGACGAAACATCATCCGGGGGCCCACGAACTGGCGGACATCGACTTCGGCTGGCCCATCCTGATGCGCATGAACGATCTGGACGTCGGCCAATCCATAGCCGTCAGCTCGCGCGACGTGATCGCGGTCGAAGCGATGGAAGGCACCGACGCCATGATCGAGCGGGCCGGCAAGCTCGCCAGACACGGGCGCTGGACGCTGCTGAAAGGCCCCAAACCCGACAAGGACATGCGCTTCGATGTGCCTACGGTGGGCCTGGAGACGATCCACAAACTCGCAGCCGCCGGCGCCACCTGCCTGGCTGTGGCTGCGGGTCGCGTGATCCTGTTGGATAAGCCGACACTGCTGGCCGAAGCCGACAAAGCCGGCATCGCGGTGATCGGCGTGGAAGACAAATCCGAGAATTAGCCACGGATGGACACGGATAGCCACGGATAGTGGCCAACCCGACCCGTCCGCTACCCACTGCCTCATGCTGACAAAACCAACTTAATATTTAACTTAAATATGATCTTGTCGGATCGCGTGAGTTTCTTCTGATCCGTGCCCATCCGTGTTCATCCGTGGCAAAAACTTTTTACGATGCGGCTTTGCCTTCGATCTGGGCCTGCACGCGGTCGGAGAAGTCGATCTTGGCCAACACGGCCGGGGAATCGCTGAAGTCCAGTTCCACGCGCTCGACGCCCAATCCACGCGCGATCGCCTGCAACGTCTGCTTCGCGGAGCGATGCACTTCGACCTGCATGGAATCGACCAGTTGCCGGGCCAGGCGATCGACCTGGTGGCGGGCCTCGTCCTTGAGCTTGTTACGATCGTTCACGTCGAAGCCTGAGCCGAAGAAGCGGTTGATCAGGTCCGGCAGCAGCACGGGCAACAGGCGCGGGTTCTGCTCATCGTAAAACTGGAAGTCGCGGATGTGCGTGTTGTACTTGCAGGCAGGCATGCGCAGCAGATACACATCATTGCCGCGCTGCTCGATGCGGAAATCGCTGCTGCGCAGGTCATAGACGAACTCCACGCCCAGCTCGAAGATCATCGCCATCTTCTTTTCGCTGATCAGCCACGACAGATAGCGCTTGCCCGTTTCGCCGAAGGCATGATTGGCCGAGGTGACGATTTCCTTGGTGACCAGGCGATAGACGACCAGTTCGCCGACGCTGCGCACGTGTTCGATGGCGGCATGCACCGTGACCTGCGTGGTCGAGCGTTTGCGCATCAGCGCCCAGACCAATGCTGCCAGAACCAGTCCGATGGCGAAACCAAGCGTGGCATAGAGCATGATCGTGCCCCGAGGTGTGTCAATTCATTGACATTATAGAGGAGACGAGGCAAACCGCGGATGAACATGGATGCACACGGATGAAAAAACCATCAGAAATCCAATCCATCCGTGATAATCCGTGTCCATCCGTGGCTAAGCTTTCCCCGTGGCATGTTGAACCGTTTCGCGGGCGGCCATATCCTCCTTGCGATGGGTGAACCGAAACGTGAGATTCTGACCGTGCAGCGGGAGCGGGCGGTGCTGGCAGCCTGCCTGCTGGCCGATTTCGCAGGCGACCCCAACGATCCGCTGGGCGAATTGCGATCCCTGGCGGACACTGCCGGCGCGGTGGTGGTTGACGAGTTGATGCAGAAAAAAACCAGGCCCGATCCCGGCACCTTCATCGGCCGCGGCAAAGTCGATGAGTTGGGCGAGATGGTCAAGCTGCACAAGGCTGACGTGGTAATCTTCGAAAACGACTTATCGCCCTCGCAGATCGCCAACATCGAGGAGATCATCGAGTGCAAGGTGCTCGATCGCAGCGAACTGATCCTGGACATCTTCGCTGCCCGTGCCCGCACGCATGAGGCGAAGTTGCAGGTGGAGCTGGCCCAGTTGGAATACACCTATCCACGGCTGCGGGCCATGTGGTCGCACCTGGAGCGCATCGCGGGCGGCTCGCCCACCGGCATCGGCACACGCGGGCCGGGCGAACAGCAGCTCGAAATCGACCGCCGCATCGTGCAGCGCAAGAAAGCCCAGCTTCGCCGCCAGATCGCTGACATCCAGGGCCGCAAGGCACGCGAGGTCGCCTCGCGCAATCGCGATCACTTTTCCGTCTGCCTCGTCGGCTACACCAATGCCGGCAAGAGCACGCTGTTCAACACGCTCACCGCCGGCGAGGCCTATGCTGACGACAAACTCTTCGCCACACTCAGCACACGCACGCGGCAGTGGAACCTCGGCGGCAGCGAAGCGGTCATGCTCTCAGACACCGTCGGCTTCGTGCGCGATCTGCCCCACCACCTGGTCGCCTCTTTCAAAGCGACACTGGAAGAAGCAATCCACAGCGAACTGCTGCTGGTGGTGCTGGACGTGGCTCACGGCCGATCCGCGCCGATGCTGGAGACGGTCCACCGCGTGCTCGATGAAATCGGAGCCGTCGAACCGCAACGTTTGCTGGTGCTCAACCAGATCGATCGCCTCGAACACAATGCGGATCTGCTCTACTACCAGAAACAATTTCCCGGCTCGATCGCCATCAGCGCCAAGACCGGCCGGGGCATCGAGCAACTGGTGCAGCGCGTGCGCGAAGCGGCCCGCGGCAGACAGCAGACGATGGACCTGACCCTCAGCATGGCGGACGGTAAGGCGATCCACTTCCTGGAAAACCGGGCTGAGGTGCTCGACCGCCGCTACGACCTGGACACCATGACGCTGACCGTGCGCATCGGCGACCGCCAACTGGCCCGGCTCAAAGCCATGGGCACCACCATCCACTGGCCCCCGGAAGATTAAACACAGTAATTTCCCACCGCAGAGGACACAGAGAAAACCAGAATTCAGTGAGAACTCAACTGTTCTCGGCTCTGTGTCCTCTGTGCCCTCGGTGGTGATTCCCCTGCCTTGGATTATCATCTGGCCATGCGCGTATTGCTGCAGCGAGTCAGTCGAGCCAGTGTTGCGGTGGACGGACAGACCGTCGGGGCGATCGGCCGCGGCTACGTGCTGCTGGTTGGTGTCGGACACGATGACAGCGAGGCGGATGTGGACAGGCTGGCTGCCAAGATCGTCAACCTGCGCCTGTTTGCGGATGACAATGGCAAGTTCGATCGCTCGCTGCTGGATATTGGCGGCGAAGCGCTGGTGGTCTCGCAGTTCACGCTCTACGGCGACACCCGCAAGGGTAGAAGGCCCGCTTTCACCGCAGCCGCCGATCCTGAAAAGGCCCGTCCATTGTACGATGCCTTCGCCGCCAGATTACGCGAACTGGGCGTGGGCAACGTACAGACCGGCCGCTTCGGCGCTGCGATGGCGGTCGAGATTCACAACGACGGCCCGGTGACGCTGTGGCTGGAGTCGTGAAGTGATGGATTCGGGAGAAACCGCAGATTGCACAGATTTCGCAGATAAACCAGAGTTATCCACGGATGGACACGGATCAACACAGATGAAATGGGATACTGATTGGTTTTATCCGTGCCCATCCGTGTTCATCCGTGGCCATATGCTTTGCCCAAATCTGCAAAATCTGTGTAATCTGTGGCTGATCCCTGCTTCATGGTTCGGCTTGACAAGGAACGTCCATGACCCTTGAAGGCATGATCGTCATCGGTGTGGTGATCGCGGTGATAGCCGTGCTGGCGTTGACGCGGCTGGCGCCCGATGCGTTGATGATGGCGGCATTGACCTTTCTGCTGGTGGTTCCGGTTCCGAGTGACAGCGGCTGGAAGATCGGCATCCTGAACCTGAAGGATGGTTTTGCCGGTTTCAGCAACACGGGCATGCTCACCGTGGGCGTGTTGTTCGTGGTGGTCACCGGTCTGCGCGAGACCGGCGGCATCGACTGGATCGCTCAGCGCCTGCTCGGCCGACCCAAGGGCACGCGCTCGGCTCTGTCACGCATCATCCTGCCGGTCTGCGGGTTCAGCGCGTTTCTCAACAACACGCCCGTGGTGGCCATGATGATTCCGGCCGTCAGCGACTGGGCCAAGCGACTGCATATCTCGCCCTCCAAGCTGATGATCCCGCTCAGCTACGCGGCCATCCTCGGCGGCACCTGCTCACTGATCGGCACCAGCACCAACCTGGTGGTCAACGGCCTGGTCATCGGCGGAGGCGGCCAAACGCTCGGCATGTTCGATATCACCCGGATCGGCCTGCCCGCGGTAATCGTGGGCGCGACTTTCCTGATCCTGCTTGGTCCGAAACTGTTGCCGCAACACGGCGCGGTGCGAGCGGCCCTTGAAGATGCAAGGCAATACACGCTGGAGCTGCTGCTGCCCAAGGGCAGCGCCATGGCGGACAAGACCATCGAGCAGGCGGGTCTGCGCAACCTGCCGGGCTGCTTCCTGGTTGACATCGAGCGCGGCGGCCAACCCATGGGCGGCGTCGGGCCGCAGACGACGCTGCGCGAAGGCGATCGCCTGCTGTTTGCCGGCGTGGTCGATGCCATCCGCGACCTGCAGAACATGCGCGATCTTGCACCGGCCACGGATCAGGTGTTCAAGCTCGATTCGCCCCGTTATCACCGCCGCCTGTTTGAAGCGGTGCCATCACGCAGCAATCCCATCATCGGCCGCACTATTCGCAATGCCCGCTTTCGCAACCGATACAACGGCGTGGTCCTGGCGGTGGCACGCGATGGTCAGCGCGTGGGCGGGCGCATCGGCGATATCGAAATCCGCCCCGGCGATACGCTGCTGATCGAAGCGGATGAGGACTTCGCCAACCGCTACCGCGACAACCGTGATTTCCTGCTGGTCAGTCGCCTGGAAGGCTCGACGCCCCGCCGCCACACGCGGGCCCCGGTTGCGTTCCTGATCCTGGCCGCGATGGTCGCCGCCGCCACGATCGGCTGGCTGGACATGTTGCAGGCTGCCCTGCTGGCTGCGGGACTGATGATCATGACCCGCTGCTGCACGGTGACCGAAGCCCGTCAGAGCGTGGACTGGTCCGTGCTGATCGTCATCGCCGCGGCACTAGGCCTGGGCAAAGCGTTGGAAGTTTCGGGGGCTGCCGGTTCGATCGCCGGTGGTTTGTTGAGCCTGGCCGGTGCTCATCCCTGGCTGGTGCTGCTGGTGATTTATGCGGTCACCTCGCTGCTGACGGAGGTGATTACCAACAACGCGGCCGTGGTGTTGACATTCCCCATCGCCCACGCCGCAGCCACGGAAATGGGCGTCAACTTTGCTCCGTTCATCTTCGCCATCATGATGGCCGGCTCCGCCAGCTTCGCCACGCCCCTGGGCTACCAGACCAACATGATGGTCTATGGTCCCGGCGGCTACAGCTTCGGCGACTTCCTGCGCATCGGCGTGCCGATGAACGTGTTGATGTGCGTCACCTGCGTCACGCTGATCCCGTTCATCTGGCCGTTCTGAACCTGTTTGTGACTGGGGCATGCCCGCGCCATTTAGCCCCACGTGAACACACACGGGGTGGCCTTCGGAACCGCCGGACCCGCGATGCCCCGATGCCCCCGATGTATTCACCGGGGGCTCAATGGATGGTTAATCCAATCCGCTGAACAGCCGGCTCCAGCGGATGGACCAGCCGTCGTGGGAGAAGGCGATGGCCACGGCGCGGCCGGTCACCAGCTTCAAGGGCACCGGGCCGAAGATGCGGCTGTCGCCGGATAGGTCGCGGTTGTCACCCATCGCCCACAGGCAACCCTCGGGCACCAGGTAACTGTCGCCATCCGTGATGCAACTGCCCTCCCCGGGGAACGGACGCAGCGGGCCGCGGCCCATCAGGCGCTGGATGGTGCGCTGTTGGCCGTCAATGTGCTCATCGAGTTGGATGCCGGCATAGCGATAGGTTCGCCCGTGCTCATCGCGGCCGCTGATGGTGATGTCGCGGCGATCGTCGTAAGTCGCTTCGTAGCGCTGGCCGTCGGGCGTGGTGATGATCAACGTGCCATCGGCAGTCCACTGGATGCGGTCACCGGCCAAGGCCACCACGCGCTTGATCAGTCGTGTGCCGTTGATCCCGGCCCGGCTGTCGTCGGGCTTGGGTGACCAGAAGGTGATGATGTCGCCGCGCCTGGGCTGGCCCCAGGTCAGACTGGGTACGCCGCGCAGAGGATTGGAGAACTGGATGCCGGTCAGGGGGATGGCGATCTTGGGCCCGGTGAAGGGCACGTGCAGGCCGTAGGCCAGCTTGTTGACGATGACGCGGTCGCCGATCTCGATGGTCGGCAGCATGGAGCCCGAGGGCACGTCGTTCCAGTCGGCGATGGCTGAGCGGAACGAGCCCAGCACGATGACCACGATGCCGATGGGCTTGATCCAGTTGTGCCAGAGGCGCTGCCAGAGCGTCAGGGGCTTGGCGGGCTCTTGTTTCTGGTCCTGCTTCTGCTTTTCGGCTTGTTTTTCAGGCTTATCGGTCATGGGAGATTTTACGCCCTGTGTTCTGCCGGGGTTCGCCGTGAGGGGTTTTTACCTTCCGGGGGAGAACATGGCCTGCACGAAGGTGTCGGGGTCGAACGGCTGCACGTCGTCGGGGGTTTCACCTAATCCCACAAATTTGACCGGAATCGCCAGTTGTTCGCGGATGGCGATGACGATGCCGCCGCGGGCGGTGCCGTCGAGTTTGGCCAGGAAGATGCCGGTCACGTCGATGGCATCGGCGAAAACCTTGGCCTGGTTGATGCCGTTCTGCCCCGTGGTGGCATCAATGACCAGAATCACCTCGTGCGGAGCACCCCCCGCCCCCGGAAGGGGCGAAGGCAGTTTCTTTTGCACGACATTTTTAATTTTCGTCAGTTGCCGCATCAGCGGTTCCTGCGTGTGCAGCCGGCCGGCGGTGTCGATGATCAGCACGTCCACCTTGCGAGCCAACGCCGCCTCGCAGGCATCGAAGGCCACCGCGGCAGGATCACCGCCCTGCTCGCCCTTGATCACCTCCACGCCCAATCGCTTGGACCAGATTTCCAATTGCTCGACGGCCGCGGCCCGAAAGGTGTCACAGGCTGCGAGCATGACCGACTTGCCCTGATCGCGCAGGGCCTTGGCGATCTTGGCGATGCTGGTGGTCTTACCCGCACCGTTGACGCCAGCCACGAGAATCACGGTCGGCCCGCCCCCGGGAGGTGCAAAACGCAGCGAGCGATCCTCCGGCGGATAGTAAGCCCGTAACTGGTCCTTGAGGAAGTCCAGGGCCTCGTCGCCGCTTTCAATCTCACTGCGCTGCCAGGCGGCCTCGATGTCCTTGCGCAGCTCGATGGCGGTCTTGACGCCGATGTCCGCCTGGATCATGGCCCGCTCCAGCTCGCGCAGCAGCTCGGCTGACAACGGCTTACCCGCCAGAATCGTGCGCAGCACCCCCGTCGAGCCCTCGCGCGTGCGGCTGAGCCCCTTGCGTAACTTCTCAATCGCTGCTCGAAACAGTGCCATGGGCGGAATGATACCGGATGGCAGATGGCAAATGGCAAATGTCCGATGGAAAAGACAAAGCGGCCTGGGTTAGGCTGGGTTGGCTGACCAGAGGCTGAAGGCATAGGCTCTGATGGAAAAACCCGCCGTTTGAGCCCGGTTTTTATCCATCTGCCATCTGCTGTTTGCCATTTGCCATCCCCTCCAAACCCTTGGCCAGCTTGTCCAGCACACCATTGACGAAGGGCGGCGACTGTTCGCTGCCGAAGCGCTTGGCCAGGTCGATCGCCTCGTTGATCGCCACCTTGGGCGGTGCGTGGCCGCTGACCATCTCGTAGTACGCCAACCGCAGAATCGCCCGATCCACCGGCGGCTGACGATGCGTCGGCCAGTCCGGCGCGATGGCCGTCACCTTGCTGTCCGCTTCACCGCGCACCTGCCAGGCTGCCAGCGCCAGCTCCACGGCTCGCACGCGCACCCGCAGCTCGTCGTGCTCCGGGTCCAGCCCGGCCAACAGCGTTTCACCATCGGTCTCGCCCGACTGGTCAATCTGGTACAGCAACTGCATGGCCAGTCGTCGCGCTTGTTGCTTGGTGTGCGGCATGATCTCACCATTTAGCCCCCCGTGAATACACGGGGGGCAGTCGCCCGAATACTCCTCGCCTCGTTCTTCTATCCAACACAACCCCCCGGTGTATTCACCGGGGGCTAAATGCCAATCAAATCTTCTTCAACAGATTCGCCATCTCCACCGCGGCCATCATGGCGCTGCGGCCGGCGTTGCCCATCTTGGCCCCGGCCCGGTGGATCGCCTGCTCCAGGTTCTCGCACGTCAGCACCCCGAAAATGCACGGCACACCCGTGGCCACACTCACATCCTTGATCCCGCGGGCTGTCTGCTCCACCACGTGATCGTAATGGTCCGTCTCGCCGCGGATCACACAGCCCAGGCACACCACCGCCGCGTATCGGCCGCTCTCAGCCAGCTTTTTGGCTGTCACCGCCAACTCCAACGAACCGGGAACATGGGCGATCGTCAACCCTTCCGGGGGCCCGCCCAGGCGCGTCCAGGTGTTGATCGCAGCCGCCTCCAGGTGGCCGGTGATGAACTCATTGAACCGCGCCACCACCAGCGCGACCTTCACGTCGGTTGCTGCCAGTTCGCCTTCCAGATGCCGGGGGCCTGATTGGGACATCCCGCCATCGTATCGCAAACCCGCTGCAATTGCCCTACACTGACCCCATGAACCCCACGCGTTCCATCACCCTCGTCCTGCTCACCTGCACCACCCTTTGCCTGCCCGCCTGCCAGCAGGAATCGCAGCAGCCGCAGCAAACGACACCGCAGCAGCAGACACCCGCCGCCGCCCCCACTGAAACCTCCAGCAAGGACCCCTTGATGAATCCCAACAGCGAACAGATGACCCAGACCGCCCCCGATCAGTTCACCGCCGTGGTCGAGACCTCGGCCGGCACCTTCACCCTGCAACTGCACCGCGACTGGGCCCCCCTCGGCGTCGATCGCTTCTACAACCTGGCGGCCAACGGCTACTTCAACGACATCCGCTTCTTCCGCGTGGTGCCCAACTTCATCGTCCAGTTCGGCATCCACGGCGACCCGGCTGTGAGCAAAGTCTGGCGCAGCGCCCGCATCCAGGACGACAAAGTCACCCACTCCAACAAGCGCGGCACCCTCACCTTCGCCACCGCCGGCCCCGGCACCCGCACCACCCAACTGTTCATCAACTTCGCCGACAACGACTTCCTCGACAGCCAGGGCTTCAGCCCCCTGGGCGAAGTGACCAGCGGCATGGATGTCGTGCAGAAAATCTACGCCGGCTACGGCGAATCACCCGACCAGGGCCAGATCCAACAGCGCGGCAACGCCTACCTGTCCGAGAAATTCCCCAAGCTCGACTACATCAAGAGCGTGACCGTGCAGGTCGCGGAGTAGTGAGTAGGCAGTAGGCAATAGGGTAAAGAGGCCGGGGATACAGTCATCCCCTCGTTTAGCGGGCGAGCTTGCTCGCCCATGATTTTCCCCTGCAACCGCAACCCGGTGAGACGTAACTCACCGGCTATGGCGTGAAAATCAAACGCAACGCTCGACACATCATCAATAGCCGGCGATCTGCGCGCCGCAGAGGAAGAGAGATCTGTTTGCTTGGCGCCGAGGCCCCGGCGGATAGAGACCACGGCGCTTGCCGGACCAATTAGTCTGTTTTCGGCGAAAACAGATTAATTGCCCCGCGGCCATTGCCTATTGGTATGCGTTGGTTTTGCTGATGGGTGCGGCGTAGAGCAGAGATGGACGGACGGACGAGGAATCGGCCTCCGCCGCGGGATATGGGAACGTGAACTGCGGGGTGGTCAGGCCTGGGCGGATTCCTGCGGACGCTGGGCGGGTTTGCGGTGACGCAGGATCTGGCCTTCGGCCATGTAGATCACGTCCTCGGCGATGTTCACCGCATGGTCGGCGATGCGCTCCAGGTGACGTGAGACGCCCGACAGCAGCATGTAGGTGCGCACCAGTTCGGGATCGGCGCGGATGGCCTGCTCCACGCGATCGTACATTTCCTCATGGATGCGATCGATCTGGGCATCGCGGCGGCGCACGTCGTGGGCCAGCTTGGTATCGCGATTGACCAGGGCGTCGAGGCTGGCAGTCACCATCGAGCGCACCAGGCGCGTCATCTCGTGCAGATCGAACGGCCACTGCGGCAGCGATGACCGGGCAGCCAGATCCTCGCTCAACTCCGCGATGCCGCCAGCCAGGTCGCCGATGCGCTCCAACTCGGCGTTGATCTTCAAAATGGACACCACATAGCGCAGATCCTGGGCCACCGGCTGATACAGGGCCAGCGTGTGCAGACATTCTTCCTCGACGTCCAGTTCCGCCAGGTCGATCTCGCGGTCGCCGGCGATCACCTGTCGGGCCAGGTCCAGGTCACGGTGCTCCACGGCGCGGATGGCGTCCACCACCGACTGCTCCACGCGGGCGCCCAGTGAGAGGATCATCTTCTTGAGGCGGTCGATCTGGCGTTCCAGGTGCATAGGCGTCTTTCTTCAATCACGGGTGCGGACGACCCGCGGTTAACAACCGTGGGTTTCTCATGGTATCCCGGTCATCACTGCCGGGACAGGGAAAAGATTTAACCGAAGCGACCGGTGATGTAGTTTTCGGTCTGTTCGTGCCTGGGGTTGGTGAAGACCTGTTTGGTGTTTCCGAACTCGATCAGGTCGCCCTGATAGAGAAACGCGCAGTAGTCGCTGGCGCGGGCGGCCTGCTGCATGTTATGTGTCACGATGACGATGGTGTAGTCGCTGCGCAGCTCATCCATCAACTCTTCGATGGCAGCGGTCGACTTGGGGTCCAGGGCCGAGCACGGCTCATCCATCAACAACACCTGCGGATCGGCAGCAATGGCGCGGGCAATGCACAGGCGCTGCTGCTGGCCGCCGGACAACCCGAGGGCGGAGTCTTTCAAACGGTCCTTGACCTCTTCCCACAGCGACGCCCGGCGCAGCGAGCGCTCGACGATCTGGTCGAGGTCAGCCCGGCCCAGGCGCATGTGCAGGCGTGGGCCGAAGGCGATGTTGTCGTAGATGCTTTTGGGGAAGGGATTGGGTTTCTGGAAAACCATGCCCACGCGGCGGCGCAGTTGAACCACGTCGTAATTCCTGTCCAGCAGGTCGATGCCGTGCAGATGCAGTGTGCCCGCCGCGCGGGCAGTGGGGATCAGATCATTCATGCGATTGATCCAGCGAAGCAGCGTCGACTTGCCGCAGCCGGAAGGGCCTATGTATGCGGTGACGCGGTTTTCAGGGATTTCCATGTTGATGTCGTGCAGGGCATGGTAGTTGCCGTACCAGCAGTTGAAGTTGGCAATATGGATGGCGGAGGTGGGCGCATCGTCGCCGGCCTCTTCGCCACGATCCGCGATCACCTGCGGCGCCATGGTGGCTGTGCTCACGCGCGAGGGGGCGATGGTCTGCTGGGCGCGGTGTTCACTTTGGGTCATGGTCATCGTCCAGCCTCTGGCGAAAGCGAAGTCAGCCGCGACACAACGGTCGGCTGACGAAACCGGGCCCAGGGAGCGTTCTGCGGCGCACGGCACAACAGACCCCTGGCTTGCTTACACGTCGGCCGTACCTTAGCTGGACTGAGTTAGCGGATGGTTAGCAAACGGTGAGAGATGTGTGTGACCTCCGCGTAAGCCGTGATCGACATATTTGCCCGACGGGTTCGGCTGATAATCACGTTCAATTCAACGGCTTACGCGCGCTTCCCCATAGCGCGAGCCAATCTTCACCCGGTATTCATCGATCGCTAACTCACGGTTAACAATACTAATTTATTTCTTCTTCCCGGTGCCCTTGAGATCAGGGGCGATATCCGGATCGAACCGTATAACCAAGGAGACTGTCTGATGAAAGCCCCACTGTTTACTTCCGCCCTGGCGGGTCTGCTGGGCACGGCGATGATCGCATCGTCAGCCGCAGCCGAGGTGCGCCTGCAAGGAGCCGGCGCCACCTTTCCCAATCCGTTCTATCAGCGACTGGTAGTCGAGTACCAGAAGTCGCATCCCGATGTGAAAATCGACTACCAGAGTATCGGTTCCGGCGGCGGCATCAAAGCGTTCACCGACAAGACCGTCCATTTCGCCGGCTCCGACGCGCCCATGTCCGCCAAGGAGATCGAGGCCGCCGGTGGCGCTGACAACATCATCGAGGTGCCCTCCTGCGCCGGCGGCGTCGTCCCGACGTATAACCTGCCCGGCCTCAGCGGCGACTTGAAGTTCACCGGCGAAGTCCTGGCCGACATCTACATGGGCAAGATCACCAACTGGAACGACCCGGCCATCGCCGTTCTCAACCCCGGCGTCATGCTCCCATCCATGCCCATCACCCCCGCCTACCGCACCGACGGCAGCGGCACCACTTTCGTCTGGACCAACTATCTCTGCACCCAGAGTGAAGAGTTCCTGCAGACCGTCGGCAAGGGCAAAGCGGTCAGTTGGCCCGTCGGCCAGGGCGGCAAGGGCAACGAAGGCGTCACCCAGGTCGTGCAGCAGACCGTCGGCGCCATCGGCTACGTCGAGCAGGGTTATGCCGACCACAACAGTCTGCCCTATGGCCCGATCAAGAACCACGACGGCATGTTCGTCAAGGCTTCACCCGAGTCGGTTTCTGAAGCCGGCGCCGGTGCCGTGTCGCACATGGAGGGCCAGATGCTGGCTGCCGACATCTGGAACCAGCCCGGCGATGAGGCTTACGCGGCTGCCAGCTTCACCTACCTGCTGGTTTACAAGGATCTGAACAACCTGGCCAGCAAGGCGGACGCCCAGGCCCTGGTTGATTTCCTGTGGTGGGCCACCCACGACGGGCAGCAGTTCGCCCCCGAGTTGGACTATGCTCCGCTGGCGCCGGCCGTGCAGAAGAAGGTCGAGTCTGCCCTGAAAATGATCACCTACAAGGGCGAGAAGCTTTCGATCGGCGAGTGATTGTCGGTTGAAGTTATCGCGCGAATGAAACATGTTTAGCCGCGGAGCTTGCTCCGCGATGAGCGAGCGAAGCTCGCTCGCTGAACACACGGATTTCCGCGACGGGCCGGGGAAACCTGACCCGTCGCTTTTCCCGCTGATGCCCGCCGCACGTTCGCGGCCAGAGGAACTGCTGATGTCGGCCATTGATTCAAGCCAGATCTCCGCCATGCAGCCCTCGCCGCGCCGGCCGGCCATGGCCAGACGCAAGTTCCTGACCACCGACCTGATCTTCCAGAACCTCGCCCGCATCGGCGCCCTGTCTATCCTGGTCATGCTGGCCGCGTTGCTGATCGTGCTGGCCATCGCCGCCTGGCCCAGCATCCAGGCCTACGGCTGGAAGTTCCTGGTCAGCAGCGACTGGCGGCCGAACGAGCTGACCGCGCCCATGAAGGACGCGGCCGGCAAGGTGATGTTCGACTCCAGCGGCGAAGTGATCATGCAGACGATCCCACCCGCCTTCGGGGCGCTGCCGGTGATCTACGGCACGGCTGTCAGCTCCGTGCTGGCGATGATCTTCGCTGTGCCGCTGAGTCTGGGCACCGCGCTGTTCCTGGTGCGGCTGTGTCCCAACAGGCTCAAGGCTCCGGTGTCTTTCCTGATCGAGTTCCTGGCGGCGATTCCCTCGATCGCCTACGGCATCTGGGGCCTGTTCGTGCTGGCGCCGTTTCTGCAGGAACACGTGGAGCCGTGGATCCGCACGGGCATCTCGTGGATTCCCGGCGTCCATTCCTGGCTGTTCGTCGAGACCGTGCAGCGCGGCCAGACCCTGATGACGCGCGAGCTGCCGCTGACCGGGCGCGACATGTTCTGCGGCGGACTGGTGCTGGGCATTATGATTCTGCCGATCATCACCGCCATCAGCCGCGACGTGCTGCACAGCGTGCCGCGGCAGCAGTTGGAAGGTTCGCTGGCCCTGGGCGCGACGTGGTGGCAAAGCTCGTGGGAGATGCTCTGCTACAGCCGCTCGGCCCTCTTTGGCGCTGCCATGCTGGGCCTGGCCCGCGCGGCCGGTGAAACCATGGCGGTCACCATGGTCATCGGCAACAGCAACCGCATCAGCGCGTCGCTGTTCGCGCCGGCCCAGACCATGTCCAGCTTGCTCGCCAATGAGTTTGCCGAGGCAAGCTCCGAACTGCACCGCGCGTCGCTGGCGGAAGTGGCGCTGATCCTGTTGCTGATGTCGCTGCTGTTCAACATCACCGCACGCTGGCTGGTCGTGGGCAAAGGCGCCCGCACCGCCGCGGCTCACTGACGAGGCTCACGCACCCGCATGCACCGCACACCCTTCCAGCCTCCCCGCGGCAAGCCCAGACGCGCCCTGCAACTGCGCAGCGTGGTGATGATGGTCACCTGCATCTTCTTCACCGCCATTATCCTCACCATCCTGGCTTTGGTCACCGGCTATCTCGTCTCGCTGGGCGGCAAGTCCATCAGCCTCGCCTTCTTCACACAACTACCCATTCCGCCCAACATGGATGGCGCACCCGGCGGCATGAAGAGCGCCCTGCTGGGCACCGTGCTGCTGATCGCCATGGCCAGCCTCATCGGCATCCCCCTGGGCGTCCTGGCGGGCGTGTACCTGAGCGAATACAACGCCGACAGCTTCCTCGCTGCACCGGTGCGCTTCATCGCGGACGTGCTCACCGGCGTGCCCAGCATTGTCGTCGGCATCCTCGGCTACGAACTGCTGGTCGTGCCGCTGGGCAATTACAACGGTTACGCGGGCGCCGCGGCCCTGGCGTTCATCATGATCCCCCTGGTCGCACGCACCACGGAAGAAATGCTGCTGCTGGTGCCGCACAGTTATCGTGAAGCCTCCATCGCCCTGGGCGCGACCAAGGCCCGCACCATCTTCACCGTCGTGCTGCCCTCGGCGGCCGGCAGCGTGATCACCGGCATCATGCTGGCCATCGCCCGCATCGCCGGCGAAACCGCCCCGCTGCTGTTCACCGCTCTGGGCAGTCGTCTGCTGACCTTCAACCCCGGTCAGCCGTTCCCCTCGCTGACGGTGCAGATTTTCAGCTACGCCACCGGCCCCTACCAGGACCAGCAGCAACTGGCCTGGGCCGGCATCCTGGTGCTGATCGCGCTGATCTTCCTGCTGAACGTGGGCGTCAAGCTGGCCGTGCGCAGCATGCAGTCCCCGCACATCCTGCGCGCCTGACCGCCACAGACACCGCGGCATCCTCCATCATCGCCCCGCCGCGCCAACCCATCGACCCATCGACCCATCGCCCCACCAATCGTACCAGTCGCACCATCCGCACCCGCGCACGCCGATCCACACGCTCCATACTCCCCAGCCAGCTGTTATTAGTTTTCTAGAAAACTAATAACAGCGCGGCAGACATGGTTTGTATGTTCGGCGGGCCGGAGCTCGGTGGGCGACGGCTTGGGGGGATTGGTGGCTTGGTGATTGGGTGGTTTGGCGGCTCGGGGGCTGGTGGAGGATGGAATTTCGCGGTCGTGGCGCTTCGCGAAGCCGCAAGCGGCTGAAAGAGCGGCGAGCGATGCGGATCAACTCACCCCTGGCAACCATTATTGCTTTTCTACAAAAGTAATAACAGCAAAACCACGGTATCGACCGTGGTGTTTGCCGACAGCGGGATCATCCGGCCTCGCCGTGTTCACGCTCGGTGTTCACTCGCCGCGTTCACACGTTGTCTTGTGTGAGGGCGGTTCGCACGGCATCCGGTCGCACAGATCCGACCGACAAAAGCCTCACGCCGCTTTGGGGCGCAGAGCCTGGTTGATGCTTTCGATCAACTCCGGCAGTCGGAACGGCTTGTGGAACAACGCAAAACCGCCCAGGCGCTGGCAGATCGAATCCAACCGCTCCGACTGGTCGCCGGTCAGATAGATGACCGGGATATCGCGCAGGACAGGATCATTGCGTAAGCGTTCCTGCACACTGAAGCCGTCGCCGGCAGGCATGTTCACATCGAGGATCAGCAGGTCCGGTTTCAACTCAGTGGCCCGGGCCAGGCTGGTGTAGCCGTCGGTGGCGGTGAACACCTCGACGTTGAGCTTTTCCAGGCGAATGGTCAGGGCCTTGAGCAACAGTTCATCATCGTCAGCCAGCAGAATTCGCGGTCGTCGTGTCATACGGATCTACCCTTTCCTTTCAAAAGACTGGCGATCGTGGTCAGTCTTATCCAGCCTGGGACCGTCCCTGCATGGCCAGTTCGGTGGTAACCAGATCGATCAGTTCGCTGCTATGAAACGGTTTGCTCAGCACCGTCACGTTGTTCAAGTGGCCCAGGGTTGCCGCATACTCGTGGGGGAAACCGGTGACCACAATCACCGGCACCTGACTGTGGCGACGCACCTCTTGCACCAGCGTCACCCCATCCAGCGCGGGCATGTTCAGGTCGGTGATCACCAGGTTCACGCCGCCGGCGGCAAATTCCGTCAGGCCTTGCGTGCCGCTGTAGGCGGTGCGGCAGCGATAACCCAAACTGACCAGGCGCGTCTCCAGGGCGCGGACCAACCCCTCATCGTTGTCGATGATCAGAATGTCGGCCAAGGGTTCAACAATCATGCAGCAGACTCCAAGCCTCCAAGGGAATTCTGTCGTATCGCCACCGACAAGGTGGACAACAATTCCGCCGCCTGGTACGGCTTACAGAGATAGGCAGCGGCCCCCAGTTCCCCCGCCAATCGCTGCGCTTCGTCCTTCGCGCTGGCAGACAGAAAAATCACCGGCACGTGCCGCAGCCTGGGATTGGCCTTGAGCCGACGACAGGTCTCGAACCCGTCCAGGTCCGGCAGGCGCACGTCCAGCAGAATGGCGTCCGGCGGCTGACGATCCGCCATCGCCAGACCTGTCATCGCATCCGAGGCTGCCTCCGTTTCATACCCGCTGGCATCCAGGCGAGCCCGCAAGGCCAGAGCGATCGCTTTCTCATCCTCGATCAGCAGCACGTGGCTGGATGCAATCATGATCTTGTCACTCCTCAAGCCGCTGCCGGCAGACCCAATAGCATCTGGTGAACCTGTCCGGTCATGGCGCGGCTCCAACCGGCACGCTGCCACGACTTGATGTATTCGATCTGAATCGGGGCGAGCTTCGGATCGGTTGACGATGCCCGTCTGGTCGCAGCCAGCTTGGGCGGATCCAGCAGTCGCTGATAATCGTGCGATAGCCGCTGGATCCAATGGTCCGGCTGATCCGAGGATCCCAACAACAGCACATGGCGCTGATCCATGGTCGGCAACACCAGGTCCATGGGGTGGCTGATCGACGACAGCGCCCGCCGCAGCGCTTCCATGTCCGCCCTGCCCTGTGGTGTCACCCGCAACAGGCAAATCGGCGTCGAACCGAAGTGATCGCGCATCACCTGCTGATAATGAGTCAGGATGTTCTGCGGATCGCAACAGGGCATCGAGAAACTGAACGTGCAGCCTTCGCCGCGCTTGGACTGGATCTGCATCTGCCCCAGGTTCAGCACCACCAGTTCCTTGGCGATGTTCAGCCCCAGACCGAAGCCCTTGGTGCTGCTGGCCTGGGGATCGCCGAACTGCTTGAAGCGCTCGCCGATCATCTCCAGGTCTTCCACCGTCAGGCCTTTGCCGCTGTCGGTCACACCCAGGCGCACCTCGCTGCCGTTGCCGGCATCGGCCCAGAGTGTCACCGTCTGACCCTCGGGGGAGAACTTGACGGCATTGATCGCCAGGTTGACCAGGATGCGCCCCACCTTGCCGGCGTCGCAGAAGGCCTGATTCAGGCCCTCCTCGATGCGTGTCTCGATGGTGACGTTCTTGCGCTCGCCGCAGACACGGATGGTCGGCAGCACCGCCTCGAACATGGCCGCCACCTCGTTGGGCCGACGATCCACGCGCAGGCTCTGGGCCTTGAGACGACTGGAGTCGAGAAAGTCCTCCACCAGTTGCGTCAGATCCTGCGTGGCCGCGCTGATGTAACACAGAAAGCGGCGCTGCTCATCGCTCATGGTCCCGCCGATGCCGTCGTTGAGGATGCTGGTGAACTCCTGGATCACCGTCAGCGGCGTGCGGAACTCGTGGGCCACGTTGTCCACGAAGCGATGGGCGGTGGTGGCCAGCTCGGTCAGCCGTTCGTTCTTGCGGGCCAGCTCGCGGTTGGCTTTCTTGAGCTTCTGCGTCAGGCGGTGCACGCTCTGCTCGAGATGATGGCCGCTGATGCGGGCATAGAAGCGATCGATCAGCGCCTTGATATGAGCGATGGCACCGGCACTGGCCAACTCATTCGATTCTTCCTCGCCGTCCTGCCGAGTCGCCCAGATTCGCTGCTGCGGTGAGGCGAGCATGATCAGCGGCCCACACTGCAACGAGGCCAGTTGGATCTTCTCCAAAGGGCATTCGGTAAGGTCGTGATCGAAAATCAGCGCCAGCGTGCCGCGGGGTGGCAACAGCGCCATCGCCTGGTCCAGATCGCTGAGACAATGAACTTGGCGCAAGCCCTCGAAAGATGACGACAGAGACTTCTGAAGTCTTTCGAGGTGATCCGGGCGGTCGCCTTCGAGGACCACCGTTAATTGGTCGAATCCGGGCGTCACCGTATGCCCCCAACGACCCCCGCGCCACCTTCTCTTGCCCGGGGATCACCTGCCCCGCGGCCGCGAACCGGAAATACTGCTTGCCATCCATTCGTAAAATCCCGATCGCAACTTTAGAATAATGCGAATTCGTATCCGGGATTGTTGAATTTGAGCCCGCGCAGCCTCCTCAGGGCCGCTGTTATCGGCCGATTGGCGAAACAGGCCGCCCGGACCTAATATGGCTGGTTTGTAACGGGGTGTAGCTCAGCTTGGTAGAGCGCTTCGTTCGGGACGCCGCCTAACCTCATTTTCAGCCCAAAACGGCGGGTACCGAACCCCAAACGCTCCAAAAACGGGTACCAAAAGCGGGTACAAGCCGAGCAACATACGTGGTGAAAAGGTTTGGTCGCATAATGGGGCAAGCCCATGACGACCGAACGGACCAAGCCGAACAGCAAACCTTCCAACCGCCCCCAATGGCAGACCCTATCGTGGTGGTCAGCGAGGAACCAATGGCGAAAGCGATACAAGGGTCGCTGCTATACGCTCGGACCTACGGGCGTCGCTCGGAACCGTCAGACCCATGACGCCGCCCTCGCCGAATGGCTGACCGTCAAAGCGAACCTCGACAACAAGCAAGACCCTTTCGCCCTCGCCGACGCTTTTATGCGGGAGATTAAAACCGCCAAGGTCGTGACCATTGGCGACGCCCCCAAGACCGCTTCGGTCGGCGACGCTATCGACCGTTTCCTCGCCCATAAGCGGACCCAAGCCGAGGGCGGTCAGCTGAGCCTATCAAGCGAAGACCGCTTGCTTTGACATTTGAATAGTTGCGGACGTTGTGGCGTGAGGGATAGGTCGGTGCTGGCGGTCAACGATGACGCCCTCGAAGCCTACTATCATTTTCTAATCGGCTCGGACTTCGCCGACGCTACCAAGCGAGATACGTTGCGGGCATTCAAGCAATACGCTCGGTTCCTCGCCCATAAGAAACTGGTGCCGCCGTTGGCTCGCCTTGACGACCGTGACCTATCTATACGGGTCCGACGCCAGGCAATCCGAACCGTGCCCATTGAAGCCCTACAGCGACGGTTCAACAAGGCAACTGACCTAACCAAACTTTATCTATTGCTAATGGCGAACTGCGGTTTTCAGCAGACCGACATATCCGATCTGACGGTCGCAGAGATTGACTATGGAAACGGACGGATAATCCGCAATCGTTCCAAGACTCGCCATACTGGCGCGCCAGTAATCGACTATCAATTATGGGACGTGACCGCCGACCTATTGCGGGAGTTTGGCAGACGGTCAGGCGAACGAGCATTGTTGAACGACGAGGGTCAGCCGTTAGTCAAGCGGACCATTGGGGCGAACGGCAAACTCAAGGCGACCGACGCTATCGCCAAAGCCTACTATCGGCTTGAACAGAAAATGACCGACCGCTACGCCCTCAAACTTATCCGCAAAACCTCGGCAAGCATACTTGGTGAAAACGCCGAGTATTCAAGGTTCGCTCAATACTTCCTCGGTCAGCGTCCGACCTCGATAGCGGACCTTCATTATGTAAAGCCGTCGCAGTCCGCCTTTGACGCTGCCGTGCTATGGCTTGGTCAGCAATACGGACTGGTCGAGACGGACGTGGCAGCAGCAGCGGCATAACGCTGGCGGGCATGGGGGACGCATGTAATAATAAACCCTCGCCATGCCGAGGAACCGTAAAAAGCCCAAGCAAAAGCGGGTGGATTGGCGACGGACGCCTACCGCCCCAACGCCGTGGGAAGATTGGCAGCAGTCCGCCGATATCTTCCGCCAACTGGTGGCTTCAGCGTTGGCAAACCATACGGTCGCTATGACCTATCGCAAGGACGCTCGACGCCCCTCGCTGCCAATCGACGCCGAGGATTTAGCGTTGGCTCTGTATGCCGTCGAGCAGGTGGGACGGAAGGGGATATCCTACGGTCAGTCCGAGCATTGCTTCAGACGTTGGGACAAGTCGTGGTCGAGAGCGAAGCATGCGAGATTGTTTAGGATTTTGATTGATATAGGTTTGATAGAAAAAATTAGCGGTCATAGTCAAGGGAGACGAGGGACTTGTTATAAACTATGTCCGCATGAAGATAGCGATATCTACGATTTTGATAAATGGCTGAAAAAGAAATAAAGGATTCTGGTGGGGACAAACTGAATAAGATTGTAATGGGAATAACAGTTCCTCATGGATCGTAGATTAGACCGACATAATAGGCTTTTATCCATTCTGCGGCAGCGGGTCGTGTTGACCCCTCCATGAAAACTGTTAGCCCTACCAATCCTTACAGGTTGGTGGGGCTTTTTCATTCCCAACAGATTTTTTATGGAGGGGTAAAGTTATGACAACCCAACGTGAACTTGAGCAACAGCAGTTGGCAGGACTGTTGCTCAAAAACTCAGACTGCTATAAGCGTTTTTTGCAGGACGAGAACGCCGACGTATCGCTTTTCGACCATGACTATCAACCGATTTTGAAAGCCATGGATTACTACTGGCAAGAACATAACTGCGTTCTCACTCGCAAAGCGTTTATACAATGGGTCGATGATAATATCGCAATCAATAAAGATAAGGCTCGCTGCGACCGCCTATTTAATGAATGTATGTTTTCTAAACCGAACCCAAACGATTATGGTTTGTATCTTGACGGACTAAAAAAGAACAGGCAGGTGACGCGGTTATCCAACCTTGTCAAGGCGTTATCGAAGATAACCTTGACCGACGCCGAGCGGCAACAAACCATAGATACAGGTCGTGCTTACAACGACGGCAAACTGAATAACCCTTCAGAATTGCTTGCTCGCTGCGACCAACTGCAAGCCATCCTCGACAGTAAATCAGACGACCCCTTGCATTGCCTCGAAGACCTCAACCCTTGCGATATAGAGCAGACCGTATGGCTCTGGCCAAACCGTATTGCAATCGGAGCGTTATCCCATTTGTCGGGCGAAGTTGGCGTGGGCAAGACCTCAATCGCCCTCGATATTGCTTCGCATATTTCAACAGGCAGGCCGTGGGGAGACGGCAAACCGTGCCCCCAAGGCAAAGTCATACTGATAATGGAAGAAGATAATAAAACAACGTCCCTCATTCCTCGATTGGTTGCTACTGGTGCCGACCATACGAAAGTCAAGCGATTGGTCATGGAGAACTTTGAAGCCGACCTTGCGAAACTTGACGCCATACTTGCCGACCCTCGAATGAGCGATACGAAAATGGTCGTCATTGACCCTATTGGCAACTATTTGGGCGATACCAACAGCGATAAAGATTCAGCCGTCCGCAACGTCATGCGACCGCTTATCCGCATAGCCGAACAGCGACAGGTGGCGATTCTGACGCTCGGACATTTCAGCAAGTCAAAGGGCGGGTCGCTGCTGAATCGTTGCTTGGGTTCAAAAGCGTTTACGGGCCTACCAAGGTCAGTATTGGCTGCTGGATCTGACGGCGACGGCGGATACGCTTTGATACATGTTAAATCGTCTGACGACGAACGGGACGAACCCCTACGCTATCGGCTCGAACCGTTTACGTTTACGACCCCCAACGGTTTGACCGTGACGAAAGCAAGGGTCGTATGGGACGGCGTATCGTCTCTATCCGAATCAGAACTGGTGGCAATCGTTGACGGCTCGGACAGCAAGGTATCGCAGGCGACCGTATGGCTCCGAGATTTATTGAGCGACGGCAACGCTCGCAAGTCGAGCGAGATTCTCGCGGCAGGTGAAAAGGGAGGCTACAGCAAGGCAACCTTATGGCGGGCTGCGGAACGATTGAAAGTCAACAAGGGTAAGGTTGGTTTTGGCGGCGAGTGGCTATGGAAGTTGGATTAAGTTTTCTCTGTCCATGCGTAAATTGGAATCTATGGAGATGTTTGGCTGGTTGCCTAAAAACCCATAGGTCTCCATAGATTTCATATATATAGTGTACAGAGAGAATGAAACATAAATCCTCATAGGTATCTGTTTTTGCGCGAGCAGAACCAAATAAAATATGGGTAGCCCCCTAATAAGTTGACCGCCCTATCTGCCGGAGCCCATTGCGTCGCTCTTCATTTTTGTGACGGGATTTTCAAACTAAAAACCCCAAAATAAAAAAAGGATACTGGTGTAAAAGAGCAGAATAGGATAGCAGCAACAACGAACAGGGTTTCAGATACGAAACCCGATGTGACTAGGGAGAACGATAAATGAAATACGTTTGCGATTGGGACGGCAAGCAATGCCGAACCCTTGAACCTTTGAAGCAGTGCGAATGCGAACAGTTACGGTCAGTTCCCGACCGTATGCTATCTCTGCAAGAGTTTTCAGCCCTTACCCTTCCGCAACAAAATGCGTGGCTGAAACTTGCGAACGAGCAGGTCAGAATGAAACAGCAACGAGACGAAGCAAACAGGCAACGATATGACGACCCCTATCGTATGCAAAAATCCCTTGACAAACGAGCCGAACATTTTGCCAAGAGAAAGGCAGGTCTTCTATGAAATACAGAGACAGAGTATCGACCCTATCGTTCAACATTCCTACCCCAATGCTCGACCTTCTGAAAGAGCGAGCGAGGGAGATTGCTTTCAAAAGCCGTGCGGAGATTGACCATGCCGATGTTATGGTCGCTATGACCGCCCATGTTCTGGGCATTGAGCCGCCAAGTTATCCAAGCCGTATTGTCGAGAATACTTTGCTTGAAGCGGAGGGTGCAGATGCAGAATGAAACTATCAATCTGATTGACCATAGAATCGACTTGCTGAAACAATCCTTGAAGCAACAGCAAGCCCAATTTGCTCGCTCAAATAAAATCGTCAAATATTCGTCTCCCTCGCTGAAAATGGAACAAGCAATAAAAGATTGCCTCAAGGCAGTTCAGGGTGATCGTGGGTTAAGCGAAACGATCAATCAAGCATTAGTCGATTGCCAACGTCAGAATCAAGGGGCAAGGGACGAACTCAAAGCGTTATCAAATGCTCCCAAGACAATCGAACGCTTAAAGCAACAGATTGAGGCATTGCAGGTGCAACGCAAGGAACGCAAAGCCCAACAGAAATGATTGAAAGGGGCTTTTCATAAATCCAACTTTACAGACGACGAAAAGCGAATGATTGCCTTGCAGATAAAATGCAGAACTTGGGGGCGTGGGAGTTTCAGCGAAGAAAAAGAACTAAAAGAACTTCGCTCTAATCTGTTTCAAAATGCAAAACAGGATTATCAGCGTTGGAAAACAGAGAATGAGATTGACAATGGAACAATGCAATCGAACAAGCAACTCATTATCCATTGCGACGGCGGCGAGTATCGAGCGGTTCGGATAGACCGAACGATAAAAGAGTATGACGAAAAACGAAACGAACACTATGACGGGTTAGACCCATACTCTAAACCATTCCTTGCTGTCTTTGAGCCGTCAGATATTGGCGGAACAGGCGGTATCAGTCGGAAAGGATTCCTCGACCTCGACCCCTCGACGTTGACCTTGTCGCCAACGCTGGTGGTGACGACGGGCGGCGTTTGAGCAATCGTAGGTCGGCGTGGACGCCCCCCTCAATGCGCGGTAGGATTGGTTCCCTCAAGGGCGAAAAACGGGTACAAAACGGGTACCGACCGCCCTTGAAAATGTAGGTGGGTATCGCAGCATACCCTTGTAAATGCTGCTATAGTAAGACCTTACCTGCGCTACGGGGTGTAGCTCAGCTTGGTAGAGCGCTTCGTTCGGGACGAAGAGGCCGCAGGTTCAAATCCTGTCACCCCGATTCGACAAGCAAGTCCCGCTGAAATCAGCAATTGCTGATTACCCGACGCCGTGTCGATGTGGACGGAATCCCGTGGCGGGCAACCCTGTCGCCCCCATTCCGGGGATCCGTAATCAACGTGCTGTCGGTATCCGTTCCCCACGTAACCCACCCACAAAACAAAAGCAGCTTCGGCGTGGCAATCACACCGAAGCCGCGGAATTTTCCCATAATCCACAATGCCCGTCGCGCCTGTCGATCAGACAAGGTCGAAGCGGTCGAGGTTCATCACCTTGTCCCAGGCAGCCACAAAGTCGTGGACGAACTTCTGCTTTGCGTCGCTGCTGCCGTAGACTTCACAAAGGGCACGCAGGATCGAGTTGGAGCCGAAGACCAGGTCCACGCGGGTGGCGGTCCACTTCAGCTTGCCCGTCTTGCGGTCGTGGCCTTCAAAGGTGTCGGCTTGCGGCGAGGTCGGCTTCCACTGCGTGCCCATGTCCAGCAGGTTGACGAAGTAGTCGTTGCTCAGCGTGCCGGGTTTGTGGGTGAAGATGCCGTGCTTCGAGCCGTCGAAGTTGGCGCCCAGGGCTCGCATACCGCCGATGAGCACGGTCATTTCGGGTGCGGTCAGCGTCAGCAACTGGGCCTTGTCCACGAGCAACGCTTCGGCGGGGATCGAGTACTTGCCCTTGAGGTAATTGCGGAAGCCGTCAGCGATTGGCTCGAGCACTTCAAAAGACTCGACATCGGTCTGCTCGGCACTGGCGTCCATGCGTCCGGGTGCGAAGGGAACCGTCACCTCGACGCCGGCATCTTTGGCAGCCTTTTCCACCGCGGCACAACCGCCCAGCACGATCAGGTCCGCCAGCGAAACCTTCTTACCGCCGGACTGCGCGCCGTTGAACTTGCTCTGGACGCCCTCGAGGGTCTTGAGCACCTTGGCCAGTTGCGCCGGCTGATTGACTTGCCAGTCCTTCTGCGGAGCCAGGCGAATCCGTGCACCGTTAGCGCCGCCGCGCTTGTCGGAACCGCGGAACGTGGAAGCGGACGACCAGGCGGTGTAGACCAGTTCCGAAATGGTCAGGCCGGTGGCGAGGATCTGCTGCTTGAGCGCCGCGATGTCGCTGGCATCAATCAGCGGATGATCCACCGCGGGGATCGGGTCCTGCCAGATCAATTCTTCATCGGGCACCTCGGGGCCGAGGTAGCGGCTGCGCGGGCCCATGTCGCGATGCGTCAGTTTGAACCAGGCACGAGCAAACGCATCCGCGAACTGGTCCGGGTTCTCCAGGAACCGCCGCGAGATCGGCTCGTAGATCGGGTCCATCCGCAGCGACAAGTCCGTGGTCAACATCGTCGGCAGATGCTTCTTCGACGGATCGAACGCATCGGGAATGCACGGCTCGATCCCCTTGGCGACCCACTGATGGGCGCCGGCCGGGCTCTTGGTAAGCTCCCATTCGCAGCCGAACAGCAACTCGAAGAAACTGTTGCTCCACTTGGTGGGCGTGGTGGTCCAGGTGACTTCCAGGCCGCTGGTGATGGTGTCAGGGCCCTTGCCGGTGCCGAAGCTGCTCTGCCAGCCCAGACCCATCTGTTCGAGTCCGGCCGCTTCCGGATCAGCGCCGACGTGCGTGGCCGGTCCCGCGCCGTGGGTCTTGCCGAACGAGTGGCCGCCGGCAATCAGGGCGACGGTTTCCTCATCGTTCATGGCCATGCGTTTGAAAGTCTCACGGATGTCGTGGGCGGCAGCGATCGGATCGGGGTTGCCGTTGGGGCCTTCGGGGTTGACGTAGATCAATCCCATCTGCACGGCGGCGAGCGGGTTCTCCAGGTTACGACTGTGCGTGTTGCCGTCGGCGTCGTCGTCGGACACGAGCGCGGAGTGGGGCTTGTCGACGCCCTCGGAGCCGTGGGCGTAGCGCACGTCGCCGCCCAGCCAGGTCTTCTCGGCGCCCCAGTACACATCCTGGTCCGGCTCCCAGACATCCTCGCGGCCGCCGCCGAAGCCGAAGGTCTTGAAGCCCATCGTCTCCAGCGCCACGTTGCCGGCGAGGATCATCAGGTCGGCCCAGGAAATCTTGCGCCCGTACTTCTGCTTGATCGGCCAGAGCAACCGGCGGGCCTTGTCCAGGCTCACGT
>CAYYGM010000010.1:0-49814 GCA_964471555.1 uncultured Phycisphaeraceae bacterium | reverse complement strand
CAGATTTACACCCACGTCGATCGCACGCATCTGAAGAAGGTGGTGGCGCGCTGCCATCCACGTCCGTGAACGGGCAGGCATTGCGGGGCAGCGAATGACGAATGACGAAATTCGAATGACGAAATAATGACGAATATCAAATGATGAATGACGAAACACGAAGCATGCCAACATTCGATATTCGTCATTCGGACATTGATTCGTCATTCGAATTTCGTCATTCGAATTTTCCCCGCCCCCTATTCTGTTTTCTCCTCGACGCGCACAACCTGGTCCTGCACCGTCTCCTCCTGCTGCTGCACGAGTGAGCCGTTGGGCAGGTGAATGGTGACCGTGGTGCGCAGGGTCTGCGTGGTGTTACGGGCGGCGGCTTCGCCGCGGGAGAGGTCGAAGACCACCTGCTCGTAGCGCTGGCCGGCATCCTGTCGCATGTCTACCTTGGGGCCGTCGGCGCCCAGGTCGGGCTTCTCAAATTCGAGCTTCACCTTCGACTCGCCACTGACCATGGCCACCGGCACGCCCGCCAGGTCGCCCAGGTCGTCGAGCTTGTAGGTGGTCGTCAGTTTCAGCTTGCCCATATCGTGGTTCCAGGTCACGCTACTAGGCCAGGTGGCGCCGATCGTGGCCTGGGCGGGTGCGGAGATCAACGTGGCCAGATAGCTGGCTGCTTCCTGGAAGTCCGTTTCGTCGTAGGTCTCTTCATCACCGCCCAGGGCCTTGTTGATGGGGGCGAAGCCGGTGATTTTGCCGATCGATCCGTCGGCTTCCACGTGCACGCTGAGCGGCTTGCCGGCCATGGCCTTGACGAAGGCGTCGCCCTGCTCCCAGTCGCCGGAGCCTTTGCGTGAATCCGCTTTGCCGCTCTGGGTGTCATCGACTTCGAACTCGGCAGCGATCCATTCGAAGGTCATCGTGCAGTCCGCCGAGCCGTCGCTGCGCACCTTGTCCACCTGCCAACTGATATGGCCGGTGACAATCTCGTGCATCTTCACGCTGCGTTCGTGGCCCATCATCTGCTGCGTGGCGGTCTGGTCGCGCCGGGTCCAGAACTCGTACACGCTGGAGCGGCCTTGCACCAGCCTGGGATGCAGATTCACCGTCTGATCCTGGGCCAGGCACGTGGACCCGGCAATCAAAATGCACGTGACGAACGTAATCATCCGCATGGTGTCACCTTTCCGTTTAGCCCCCGCGGCCACGCGGGGGATCCCGGCGTGGCCGCCGGGGCTAAACTCATTGCCCGACGCGGGGGCTAAACTCATCGCCAGATTCCTTCCGCGGGAGGTTCCTGGTTGTTCAACGTCAGCCATTGCACGTCCTGGATCTGCCAGTGCTC
The DNA here is from genome assembly GCA_964471555.1 of uncultured Phycisphaeraceae bacterium. Lineage (GTDB taxonomy): Bacteria > Planctomycetota > Phycisphaerae > Phycisphaerales > Phycisphaeraceae > JADLFV01. Next base: position 48,478 of record CAYYGM010000010.1, on the reverse strand, counting down.
CTGATCCACCTTCTGCCAGGTCAGCAGCCAGGAGGTGTTCATCGCGCGGGCGCCGCCGTGCTCGGTGTTGGTGCGCACGGTCAGATGGGCCAGCGCCACGCCCGGCCGCGTCACCTCGACATCCAGGCTGCGCATCGTCTGCTGGGTGACCTCGAAGCGTTCCACCGCATCGACCAGTTCCAGCGGCAGCGGATGCAGCAGGGTCAACGTGATCCCGTTGGGCAGGCGCACCGCGGCATCGGGGCGAATCAACTGCTGCAACGTGGCGGTATCCACCGGCGCGGTGGCGTCCAGCACGCGCTGGGTCAATCGTTCGACCACTTCCCGATCGGTGGTCACCAGCGTCGCGGTGATGAACACGCCCACCGCGGCCGCGAGCAGCACCCCGGCCGCCACCACCGGGCTGCGCTGACGCCGGCGCAGGCCGGAGATCAGCAGCGCCGCCGCCACGCAGGCCAGAACCACGATCAGCGGCCAAGGTTGTTCGAAAAGGTATCGCATGGGCCTGAGGACTGGAGTTTATCGGAATGGAACGCCGATGGCAGATATTGTGACGGAGATTCTACGCGCAAACCTTGCCGCCATCGCCCAGCGTCATCCCGACCTGGCCCAACGCATTGAACGCGCTTCAGCGGCGAACCTGACCTGGACCGACTCCAAGGCCGGGCCGCTGACCGCTTGCATGGACTGGCAGGGCCGCAGCATCAGCCTCGCCAGCCGCTACGACCCCATGGCCGAGGCGGACAAACTGCTGGCCGAGCTCGACCGCGCCAGTACCGCCTGCGTGGTGCTGCTGGGGTTAGGCCTGGGCTATCACGCCCAGCGCGTGGCCGAGACGCTGGGCCAGGGCGTGCTGATCGTGTTCGAGCCGGACGTGGCGCTGTGGCGTGCGGTGCTGGAGCGCATCGATCACAGCCGCTGGTTAGGCGGCAACAGCGTGGTGCTGGGCGACGATCAACTGGACACGCCGCGCCTGACCAAGCGGCTGGAAGGTTTCGCGGGGCTGGTCACGCAGGGCACTAAGATCATCACCCATCCGCCCAGCCGCCAGCGCTGCGGCGAAGCGTTCAAGCGCTTCAGCCAGACGGTGACCGAGACATTGGCCTTCTGCCGCACCAATGTCGCCACCGCCCTGGTCAACAGCGCCCGCACGTGCAGCAATCTGGCGGGCAACCTCGCTCACTACGCGGCCGGCTCGACCACCGATGATCTGCACAACGCAGCAACCGGCTATCCCGCCGTGTGCGTGGGCGCGGGGCCGAGCCTGGTCAGGAACATCGACCTGCTGCGCGATCCCGCCGTGCGCCGCAACGTGGTGCTGATCAGCGCCCAGACCACGCTCAAGCCGTTGCTGGCCCGCGGGATCTATCCCGACTTCGTCACCGCATTGGATTACTCGCAGATCTCCGCCCGCTTTTACGAGCAATTGCCCCAGCTTCCTGGTGTGACCCTGGTGGCTGAACCCAAGGTGCATCCCGCGGTGCTCGACGCTTTTCCCGGGCCGGTGCGCCTGACCGCCAACAAGTTCAACGATCAACTGCTGGGCCCGATGGCTCGCCCGCGCATCAACATCAAGCCCGGCGCGACCGTGGCCCACCTGTCGGTCTATCTGGCTGAACATCTGGGCTGCGATCCGATCATCATGATCGGCCAGGATCTGGGCTTCTCCGACGGGCTCTACTACTGTCCCGGCACCGCCGCCTGGAACGTCTGGTCGAGCGAGCTGAACCCGTTCAACAGCATCGAGATGATGGAATGGCAGCGCATCGCCCGCCACAAATCGCATCTGCGCAAGCTGGAAGATGTGAACGGCCGACCCATCTACTCCGACGAGCAGATGATCACCTATCTGCGCCAGTTCGAGCGCGATTTCGCCGAGACATCCGCCACCATCATCGACGCCACTGAAGGCGGCCTGCCCAAGGCCCACACGCAACGCATGACCCTGGCCGACGCCCTGAACCAATACGCCACCCGCCCCCTGCCCGATCTGCCGCCGGCCGCGACGACGCTCGACCCGCAACGCTTGCAGCAATTGCGCGAGCTGGTGCAGAAGCGCGTGCGCCAGGTGCATGAGATTCGATCGACCTCCAAACAGACGATCCCCATCCTGCACCAGATGCTCGAACATCAGCGCGACCAGGTGCGCATGAACAAACTCTTCGAGCGACTGAACGCCAACACGCGCAAGGTGGAAGGCGAACTGGGCGAAGCGTTCGCCCTGGTCAACCAGGTGAACATGATCGGGGCCTTCAAGCGAATCAAGGCCGACCGCGCCATCGAGCACCAGGGCGGCAACGAACTGGAACGCCAGGCCAGCCGCATCGAGCGCGACATTGCCAACATCGAACTGCTGATCGAAGCCTGCGACGAAACGCTGCGCATCTTCGACGAAGCACGGACCAGACTGGAAAAAGCGTGTCAACAGTTGACACAGGTGCAAGCAGCATGACCGCCATCGCCCTGATCCCGGTTGACCTGGAGCGCAGCGCGCTGGACGGCCCGGGCTGCGCCGGCGAAGCGGTGGCGGGTCGGCCGCTGCTGTGGCACACCGTGCAACGCGCCCGCCGCATCGAGGGCATCAGCCGCGTGGTGGTCATCCACCCCCGCCCCCGGATGCAGGAGATCGAGGCTCTGGTTGACGGTGCGGAGGTTTTCGCCGTCGATTCACTGGACGATCGCTGGGTGAAACGCTGGCAGATCGCCCGCCGCTGGTCGCCGCGCGGCTGGCGGGGTGGACTGGGCGGCGCGACGGTGTTCGATGAATGCCTGCCCGCCGGGCCGCTGCTGCAGGCGATGGATCACTTCAAGGCCGAGCATGCCGTGTTGCTGCGCGGCGAATGGTGCCTGCTCGACCCAGCATTGTGCAGCCAGGTGTTGTCCAAGCACCTGGAAGCCCCCGATGCGTTCAAGGCCTGCTTCACGCAAGCGCCGCCGGGCATCTGCGGCATCGCCGTCAGCCGCGACGTGCTCAACCAACTGCACGAGCATCATGCCGCGTTCGCTCACATCCTCGGCTATCAACCTGCCGCACCGCAGGCCGACCCCGTGGGCAAGGACGTCAATTTGCCCATCAACGCCGCCCTGCGCGACACGCACCTGCGCCTGATCGGCGACACCACAGACAGCCTCGCACTGGTCCGTTGCATCGCGGATGAACTGGGCGACGAATTTGCCGACGCGGATGCCGACACCATCGCTGCGACCGCTCGCCGGGTATCGCAACTTCCCGCGCTTCCCGATTGGATTCACGTGGAGTTGACGCCGCGGCGGCAGGTGAGCGGGCCGATCACGCCGCAGCATTACGTGACCTTCGAGCGCCCGGACATGGAGGTCGATCTGGCCGGCCGCATTTTCCAGCAGCTTCCGGCCGGCGAAACCTGCGTCATGTTCGGCGGCCTGGGCGATGCGCTGCTGCACCCGCAATGGGAATCAATCGTGCAACAGGCCCACGAGGCCGGCGTCGCGTCCATCGGCATCGAAACGGACCTGCTGTGCGAGGAATCGGACATAGGCAGAATTCTGGATCTGCCGATCGACGTGGTCGTGGTGCGCTTGAACGCTGACCGTGCGGAAACCTATCGCCGCGTGATGGGTGAAGACCTGTTCCGCAAGGTGGTGGAGAATTTGCAGTTGCTGTTCAACCAGCGCAACCGTCGCAGCAATGAATCCGCTCCCGGTCTTCCGTGGATTGTGCCGAGCATGGTCAAGACGACCGAAACGCTGGGCGATCTGGAAGGTTTCTTCGACAAATGGGTTCACCTGTCGGGCCATGCCTTGCTGGACGGTCCGCGTTGTGGTTGCGGGCTGATGCCGGACCAGGGCGTGGTGTGCATGACGCCGCCGGACCGCGGCCCATGCCGGCAACTCGGACGGCGAATGAGCATTCTCAGCGACGGCAGTGTGGCCCAATGCGATCAGGACTGGCAGGCCCGCGGGGCGTTGGGTGATGTGAAGATCACCGCTTTGGCTGAGATCTGGCAAAACGTGCATCAACTGGCTGCCGCCCACGAACAAGGCCGATACACGGAGTTGACGTTGTGCGGCTCGTGCGGCGACTGGCATCGAGCGTGAGAAGAGGAAACGGGAACTATGAAAACCATCGGCATCATCATCGCAAGAGCGGGCAGTCGGGGACTGGCGGGCAAGAACATGCTGCTGCTGGGCGGCCGACCGCTGCTGGCCTGGACCATCGAACACGCCCGCGGCTGCAAACGACTGAGCGGCATCGCACTGACCTCGGATATGACCGAAGCGCTGCGCTCCGCCCGCAGGCTGGGCGTCGATGCCTACGAGCGTCCCGCCGAGCTGGCCAACGACAACGCCACCGTTGACGCCGCCGCCCGGCATGGAGCCAGTTGCTGGGTGCAGCAGCACAACGAGCAACCCGATGCCGTGGCCATCATGTACGCCAACGTGCCCATTCGACCGCGCGACATCACCGATCGCGCCATCGACCTGCTGGAAAAGACCGGCGCGGACAGCGTGCAGAGTGTCTATCCGGTGGGCAAGATGCACCCGTACTGGATGCGCACGCTGGGCGAGGACGGCCAGATCGGGATGTATCAGAACAACCGCGTGTATCGCCGCCAGGATCTGCCGCCGCTGTTCATGCTGGATGCCGGGGCGTTGGTGGTGCGCTGGTCGAGCCTGTTTACGGTCAAGCCCAGCGAGCCGCACGCTTTTCTGGGCAAGGACCGTCGCGGCCTGGAAACACCGGCCGGCAGCGTGGTTGACGTGGACACCGCCCTGGATCTGAAGCTCGCCGAAGCCATCCTGGCCGAGCGCCGGGCGAAAGCCGCCGACGCCACGCATGCGGCGTAAAACCACGGATTTTTTGCCACGGATGAACACGGATAGGCACGGATAAGATTTGATTGCTTCATTTTGTTTTATCCGTGTGCATCCGTGTTCATCCGTGGCAAACTCCAAATCATGGTGAACAAGAAGCGCACCATTGCCGTGGTCACCGGGTCACGGGCCGAGTACGGCCTGCTCGAGCCGGTGATGCGCGCGATCGTTGAGCATCCCAGGCTGCAACTGAAGGTGATCGTGGCTGGATTGCACCTGGTGCAGCAGACGCAACGCGACGTGAAGTTCAAGATCGCCGCCCGGGTGCCGATGCAGCGTGCAGGCGCCAGCGGATTCGCAGCCGATGTACGGGCCCTGGCAAGGGGCGTCGAAGGTTTCGGGCGCGCGTTGGCAAAGTTGCGGCCGGACTTTGTGGTGGTGCTGGGCGATCGCATCGAAGTGCTGGCCGCCGCCACCGCAGCGAGCGTGAGCGGAATCCGCGTGGCCCACATCCACGGCGGCGATCGCGCTGAGGGCGTGGCGGACGAAGCGATCCGACATGCGGTGACCAAGCTGGCCCACGTGCATTTTGCCGCCACCGCGCAGAGTCGTCGCCGCATTCTGCGCCTGGGTGAGCCGGCGGACGTGGTGTTCAACGTCGGGTCGCCATCGATTGATGGTCTGCTGGGCATCGAGCCGTTGTATGGCGCGCCGCCGATCGTACTGGTGCAGCATCCGATTGGTGAAACGAACGCCCAGGAGCAGCGCTGGGCCGCGCAAACGCTGCGGGCCGCGCGCTCCTTCCGCATGGACGTGTTCATCGGCCGCCCCAACCAGGATCCGGGCAGCGCCGGCGTACAGCGCGGGTTGAAACTCAAGCGCGGTGAAGGTCATCTGCCGCGGCGCGACTTCGCTCGATTGCTGGCCGGCGCCAAACTCATCGTGGGCAACAGTTCCGCCGGCCTGATCGAAGCCGCCGCCCTGCGCGTGCCCTGCGTCAACATCGGCCCGCGCCAGAGCGGCCGCGAACGTTGCGGCAACGTCATCGACTGCGACTACGGCTCCACCAACGTCAAGCAAGCCATCGCCCGCGCCCTGAAGCTGGACCTGCGCCGCCTGCGCCATCCCTACGGCGACGGCCACGCCGGCCGGCGCATCGCCGATCTGCTGGCCAAGATCGATCCGCCGTGGCGCAAGCGCTGCACCTACTAGATCGCACCAAGCCCCCCACCAGCCCCCGAATCCACCAGCCCAACTACCTCGAGCATGACAGTTTATGCATCGAGGCGCTGTTATTAGTTTTCTAGAAAACTAATAACAGCAACAGGGGGCCGGTATCTGCTGAAAAGGCGCGGCTCGGTGTTATGCGCGGGATCAGATCCGGGGCGGCGGGACGGACAGAGACTGCCTGAAGTTTCATTTCAACAGCCTGTTTTAGAGCAACTGGCGTCATGGTTCTGCATCCATATAGCGGGGCTGATATGCGGGCCGGACCCGGCGAATCCATCTGGCTGGGCCGCTATGCGGGCTGGAGCCGGCGAGGCGTGGCTCGTCGGCTATTACCGCACGAGCTTCTATGGAGTTTTTTTGCCAGTTGCTCTATTACCGGCTGGCGGAGGTTCAGCCGTTCTGTCAGAGCAGATCAAGCAGTTGCAGGGGCTGGTGGATGACGGCGTCGGCGTGGTTGTCGCGCAGTTCCTGCTCCTGGCGGAAGCCCCAGGTCACGCCCACGGTGAACAGGTTGGCGCCCTTGCCGGTCTGCATGTCCACAGCCGTATCGCCGACGTAGAGACATTCGGCGGCGGGCACGTTCAATTCCGCCAGCACGTTCTGCACGCAGGAAGGATCGGGCTTGATCGGCTCACCCTCGCGGGCGCCGCGCACCAGGTCGAAACGCCAACGGGCAAACTTCTCGGCCAACAACACATCGGCCGGTTCCTCGGGCTTGTTGGTCAGCACCGCCATGATGATGCCGCGCTCGGTCAAGGCGTCGAGCATGTCGGGAATGCCGGGGTAGGGTCTGGTCAGCTCGTGGCCGCGCTGCAGGTACCAGTTGCGGATCATCTCAGCGCCGCGCTCGATGGCGTCGGCACCCGGCGAATCGCCCAGGGCATGCTCGACCAGGTAGCGCACACCCTGGCCCACGATCAGGCGAAAGTCATCCACCGCCAGGGCAGGCTTGCCGAAGGCTGCCCGCATGTTGTTGGCTGCGGCTGCGATGTCCGCCAAGGTGTCGGCCAGCGTGCCGTCGAGATCGAAGATCACTGCTCGGTAAGTCATGATGAGGACATGGTACAGGATGAAACGTCGGAACAGTTCTATCGCAGCGGTTGATTTCCGCTATGACGGGGCTCGCTTTTACACACGGGGCTGCATGCCCTATCTTCATGGGACAATCCAACGCCAGTAAGGAATGGACTGATGAGTCGTGAGGTGAAAGCAGCCATCGTCAAGGCCTTCGCTCGCCTGCCGGCGGGTATGTTCGTGCTGACCGCTGAGCATGAGGATCATCGACTGGGTTCGCTGGTCAGCTTCGTGCAGAAGGTGAGCAACAATCCACCCATGGTGAGCGTGGCGGTGAGCAAGGGCGATCCCATCATGCCCCTGATCAGCGAATCGCGGCGCTTCGGCCTGTGCCAGTTGGCGGCTGACGACAAGGTGCTGCGGCGCAAGTTCGGCAACGATTCGGCGCATGGCGAAGATCCGTTCCTGGGCTTGGAGTTGACCAGCGGATTGCTGCCGCGGGTGCCGGTGCTCAGCCAGTCGCTTTCCTACATGGAATGCGAAGTGATCCGCCATCTGGACGTGGAGGGTGATCACGATCTGTTCGTGGGCATCGTCAAGGCGGCCGGGGGACGCGAGGGGCAAGCCCTGATGAAATCCGGTTCACTCCCACCCCCGGAAGGCGCGCAACCCTGGGACCAGCAGCCGGGCAATGGAGAGGGGAACAACCATCACGGACCTGCTGCATGAACCAGGCGTCGGTTCCCATCTCGATTGACGATCCGATCAACGCCAGCATCCTGGCGGTCAGCGAAGATAAAATCGACGGCTTCCAGCGCGACCCGCTCGGCTGCATCGCCGAACGCAGCGGTGTGCCGGTGGGTGTCGTCCTCGAGCGCATCGGGGCCATGCTCAGCGCAGGCGTGATCCGCCGCGTACGCCAGACGTTGCTTACCACCAGCCTGGCCCCGGGGGCGCTGGTGGCGTGGAAGATTGCACCTGAAAAACTCGACGAGGCGTTTGATTTCTTCTTCCGGGTGGATCCCTTCAGCGGACACGTGGTGATCCGATCGACCGATCGCCAGTGTCCGGGATCAGAGTTTCGGCTGTGGACGACGTTGAAGGTTCCTGCTGGTTTTTCCCTGGAAAAACACTGCCAATACCTGGCGCAGCGCACCGGGGCGGAGGATTTCGCAGTGATGCCGGCGAAGAAAGTATTCGCCCTGGGCGTGGGGCACCTGCGTCGCCGGTCTCTGGAGCCAGGGACACGATCGGAGAAACCGACGCGCGTGCTGGACGTTCATGTTGAGCAACTGAGCGATGCCGAGTGGCAGGTGCTGGAGGCGCTCAAGCGCGAGTTTGCGGTTGATGAACTGCGGACGGGCGATGAACTGTGGAAGCCGCGGGCGGAAGAAGCGGGTCTGACGCTGGAGGCGTTCTTCGAGTCAGCAGAGCAGTTGAGTCGGCGCGGCATCGTGGGACGGTTCTCCACATTCCTCGAGCACGTCAAGAAGTTGACCGACGGCAGCACGGTGACTCGCTACAACGCGCTGTTCCACTGGGCGGTGCCGCCGGGCAGACAGATGGAAGCCGGCATCGAGGTCGGCCGGCATCCGGTGATGACTCACGCTTACTGGCGCGAGGGCGGGCCGCGCTTCAATCACGTCAACATCATGGGCGTCGCCCACGGCACCGACCGCGACTGGCTGCTGGCGCACAAAGCTGCCATCGACCGTCACCTGGCGCAAGCGGGCATCGAGGTGGCGTACACCAACGTTTTCTGGGGCGGCCGCAGCGAGATCAAGCCCAGCGAAGTGGTGCCGGCCGCATATCGTCGATGGTGCGATGAGCAGGGGATCGATCCCGACTCGATGCGTACGTAACCGCGCCAGCCGCTTGCGGCTTCGCGGAACCGTCCGTCGGCAGTTGAGTTTCGCGAAGCCGCAGGCGGCCGAGACATCATCCATCCGCGCAGTTCTTGCGCCGCGGCTGTGATTTCTGCGCCGGCCCCCGGAAGGATTCTTAAACCATCGCAACCGGGTGAGCGACGATCATCGGTCGCCCGGTCGATATTTTAAGTAATTGAAAATAAATAACTTGTATAAATTTATACGCCCCCGCCATCTCTCTGTTGCACGCATTTTCCCCCTTGGCATCGCGGTTGCGTCAACTGGGTCGGCGGTGTCTGTGTACGCCGCAGGTGATGCAGTGAACGATGATGCGACCGACGAACAAAACGAGCTGGCTGAAGCTGCTGGGCGAGGACCGCGCGGAGGTGGGTGCGGCCATCCTGCGCTGGAGCCGGCTGGCGGCGGCCGCTCACCTTCAGGAATCAACCGGACCGGCCAACGGACTGGCTGGCCTCGCTGACCGGACGCTCGTGAACGTCGCTTGCCGCGATCCTTCGGCGCACAGGGAGGTGCGGCGATGAACTACGGGCTGTACCTGTCGGCCTCCGGCGTCCTGACCAATCTGTACCGCCAGGACGTCTTTGCCAATAACCTGGCCAACGTTCAGACCACCGGCTTCAAGCCGGACGAGCCGGCGTTGACCCAGCGACCCATCGAACGCATCGAAGATCAACTCGGCATGCAGTTCTCCGATCGACTGCTCGATCAACTCGGCGGCGGTGTGTTTGCCGGCCCGCAGACCATCGACTTTGCCGTCGGCTCCTTCCAGCCCACCGGCAACGATCTGGATGTCGCACTGCCCCAGCGCGATTGCTTCTTCGCTGTCCAGCACACTAATGAAAAGACCGGCCAGACCTCCGTGCGTCTGACCCGTGACGGCAACTTCACCCGCAATGCACAAGGCATGCTGGTCAACCAGTCCGGCCAGTGCGTGCTCGACCGCGATGATCAGCCGATCCGTCTGCCCGATCAAGGCGACGTGGCCATCAGCGGCAGCGGACAGGTCACCGTCGATGGCGACCCCGTGGCCCAGCTTCAGGTGGCCCGCGTGGCTGATCTGACGCAACTGCACAAGGCCGGCGCCAATCAGTTCGCCTTCGACCCCCGGAAAACGGATCCGCGCAGCATCGAGCAGAACCCGCAGGTGCAGACCGGCGTGCTGGAGTCCAGTGCGGCCGACCCGGTCAAGACACTGGTCAAGATGATCGGCGCCACCCGGGCTGCCACCGGCAGCGCCCAGTTGATGAGCTACTTCGACACGCTGATGGATCGTGCGGTCAACACGCTCGGCCGCGTGGCTTAGATGGAACCCGACACCCGATACCCGACACCCGATACCCGGAACTGAAATCATGGCCATTGTTGCACTGCACTCGGCGTCCACCGGCCTGTCGGCCATGTCCACGGCCATCGACGTGATCTCCAACAACCTGGCCAACGTCAACACCACCGGCTTCAAGACCCTGCGCAGCAACTTCCAGGATCTGATCTACCAGGAAAAGGAACAGCCCGGCGTCGAGAACGCCAACGGTGATCAGCGGCCGGCCGGCCTGTTCGTCGGACTCGGCACCAAGATCGCCAACACCCAGGCCAGCTTCGAGCAGGGCCCCACCGTTCCGACCGGCCAGCCCCTCGACATGATGATCCAGGGCAACGGCTTCTTCCAGGTCGACATCCTCGACAGCCAGGGCGACGTCGGCTACACCCGCAGCGGCAACTTCTTCACCAATCGTGACGGCGAAATCGTCCTGGGCAACAGCGACGGCCCGCGTCTCGAGCCGCCCATCACCATTCCCGAAGACGCCACCACCATCAACATCGCCTCCGACGGCACCGTCTCCGTCTTGCTGGGCGGCGACACCGAACTGACCGAGATCGGCCAGATCCAACTGGCCAACTTTGTCAATCCCTCCGGCCTGCGCCAGATCGGCGGCAACCTGTGGGTTGAGTCGGCGGCATCCGGCCCGCCCGTTGCAGGCAACCCCGGCGAGGGCAGCCTCGGCACTATCCTCCAGAACCACCTGGAAGGCTCCAACGTCAACCCCGTCGAGGAACTGATCTCGCTGATCAAGACCCAGCGGGCCTTCGAGATGAACAGCCAGACGATTCAGGCCGCCGACGAAGTGCTGCAGGTGGTCAGCAATCTGAGGAGATAGGGAGCAGTGAGCAGGAAGCAGGGAGTAGGGAGTAGGCAATAGGGAGGAGGGTTCGGAAATGCGAGAAAAACCAATGACAACAAACCCTACTGCCTACTGCCTACTGCCTGCTGCCTGGGATTTTCTCAGGCGAATCGTGTTGCTGCTGATCGGGGCGATGATTGTGCTCTGCGCCATCGCAGCCCACGGCGATTCGATTCGCCTCAACGACCAGGCAGCCGTGCGCGACGGCAACATCACGCTGGGGCAGATCGCTGAACTGGATGGCGATGCTGCCCAGGCATTGGCGGACACCGTCGTCGCCACGATGTCGGATCAACAGAAGCGCACCACGGTGACGCTGGATACCGTTCGCCGCGCTTTGGATCAGCGCAAAGTCAACTGGGCGGATCTTTCCCTGCGCGGCTATGCCGCCTGCCAGGTGGTGCCCCCGGAAGTTGAGCCAACATTGGCTGACGATTCCACACTTCCGGGGGCGGTGGTGAGCAATCCGCGGGATGAGGTGACGTTGAGCACTCGCATGACGCTGCGTGATCTGCTGGTCGAGCACATCGAGCGCGTTGCCGGTGCTTCCAGGGACCAGTTGCAGATCAACTTCGACAAGCGCGATGACGAGCAGCTCAACCGCACGATCTTCGGCCAGCGTTACGAGGTCGAGCCGCACACCCAGCGTGGCCTCGGCCGCCTGCTGCTGCGGGTGCGGCGGTACGAACTGGACCAGGTGGTCGAGCAGTTCACCATTGCCGCTGACGTCAGCAAGCGCATGCTGGCGGTGGTCGCGGCAACGACCATCGATCGCGGGCACACCTTCACATTGAGCAATTGCGAGGTGCGTCAGATTCTGATCGACGACGCCAACGTGCAGCCGCTGGAGGATCCCGACCTGCTGCTGGGCCAGACCGCCGCCAGGCAACTGCGTGCGGGTCAGGCCATTGCGAATGAAGACGTGCGTTCGGCCGTGCTGGTCAAGCGCGGCGAGCTGGTCATGGTTCGCTGCATCAGCGGCAACCTGGTCATCCGCACCACCGCCCGCGCCCAGGAAGACGGCGCCATGGACGAAACCATCCGTCTGCGCAACGAGCGCAGCCGCGAGGAATTTTCCGCCTCCGTCACCGGCCTGCGCCAGGCCACGCTGACACTCAACGCTGACACCACCTTGGCCATGCCATGAAACACACCATCCGTTGTCTTGCCATTCTGCTTTTGGTGATTGCCGGCAGCGCCCGGGCCCAGTCGTCGTCGCTGTATTTGCAGGTTGATCCGCAGGCTTCGCCCTATGCCGCCATGCAGCGACCCGACGTCATGCGTCAGGACCGGCTGCCGGCCGCGGTGGCTGAGTTCAGCATCACGGCTGTGGATCAGGCTGAGCCGCGCTACTTCGCCATCAACGATCTGATCACCATCATCGTCCGCGAATCGACGGTCACCGACTTCGAGTCCAAGCTGAACACCGAGAAAAAGAGCGATTACCAAGGCGAAATCAGCGATTTTCCCAACCTCGACCTGGTCAAGCTGCTGCAGTTCCAGCTTCAGGCTTCGGCCAACACCAACCCGCCCAAGGTGGGCATCAACTTCGACAAAAAGTTCGAAGGCGACGGCCAGTACTCGACCAAGAACGAAATCTCCAGCCGCCTGGCTGCCCGCGTCATTGATGTCAAGCCCAACGGCACGCTGGTGCTCGAGGCTCGCAAGTTCATCCAGTCCGACAAGGAAACGCTCTCGCTGGTGCTCACCGGCACCTGCCGCGCTGAGGATGTGGATGCGGACAACACCGTGCTGTCGAGCAACTTCTACGACCTGAACCTGGTCAAGAAGCACGAAGGTGATCTGCGTAAGGCCACCAAGCCCGGCCTCCTGACCCGTGTGTTTGATTTCCTGTTTGCGTTCTAAACCCCCGGAAGTTGGGTTCTATGACATACGCTCGCCGCTGCTTGATCGTGATGCTCGCCCTGGCGTTTTCAGCACCCGCTTTCGCGCTGAAGATCGAGGACGTCGTGCGCCTCAAAGGCTCGGAAGGCGGCACCATCACCGGCGTCGGCCTGGTCGTCGGCCTCAACGGCACCGGCGACGGCGGCAAATACGCGCCCGCCATGAAGGCCCTCAAGGAAATGCTGGCCAACATGCAGGACGCCACCGTCACCGCCGACGAACTCAAGGACGCCAAGAACGTGGCGGTGGTTTACGTCTCCTGCCGCCTGCCCGACACCGGCGTGCGCGAAGGCGATCGCCTCAACGTCAGCCTGGCCACGGCCGGGGCCTGCAAGAGCCTGCGCGGGGGACGGCTGGTTTTCACGCCGCTGTTTACGCCCAGCAAGAACGCCCAGCGCCTGTTCGCTTATGCCGAGGGCGCGGTGGTGGTGGAAGATGACGACAACCCCACCACTGCCAAGGTGGACGGCGGAGCCCAGATGGTGGCGGACAACTTCACGCAGTTGATGGACAACGCCGGCCGCCTCACGCTGGTGCTCGATGACTCGATCGCTTCCTGGAGCGCCGCCAAGAACATCTCGGATGAGATCAACAGCATCTTCACCCTCGACGGCTCCGAGCCGGTGGCCCGGGCCATGGATCAGAAGAACGTCATCGTGCAGGTGCCCGGCTACAGCCGCCAGGATCCGGCCGCGTTCGTCAGCTCCATCCTCAACCACTACATCCATCCCTCCAGCGTGGCCAATGCCGCCAAGGTGGTCATCAACCAGCGCACCGGCACCATCGTCATCGGCGGCGACGTGGAGATTTCGCCCACGCTGATCTCGCACCAGGGATTGACCATCACGCTGCTGACCCCCGCCACCGTACCGACGCCTGCCAATCCGCAACTGAGTGAACAGAACTTCGTGCCGCTGGATCCTTCCAAGCGCGGCGGGGCCCGGCTGGCGGACCTGGAGGCTGCGTTCAACCAGCTCAAGGTCGAAGCCCAGGACCGTATCGAAATCCTCAAGGCCATGCACGATGCAGGCTATCTGCACGCACAGTTGATCCTGGAATGAGCATGAAACTCGCTGCGATCGACAACACGATGAACGCTCAGACCACGGACCTGATCCGCGGCCTGCAGCCGGAGTCGAGCCCGTTCGCGCAGGCCATGAGCAGCAGGAACAAGCTGCGGCAGGCGGCCGAGCAGTTCGTGGCCACCTCGCTGATCGGGCCGCTGATGTCGGAATTGCAGAAGGATCCCTTCCGCAGCGAGCTTTTCCACGGCGGATTCGGGGAAAAGGTTTTCAATCAGCAGTTGACCACCATGCTGGCCGACCGCATTGCCCAGCGCACCAGCCTGCCCATCGTGGAAAGCATTTACCAGCAGTTCGCAGGCGAAGCCCACGGATTGAATCCATGGGCTTCCGCGGGTGGAAAGGTGGACGTGAATGGCTGATCCGCGCCTCGAACCCCTGGTCAGCGGCATCGAATCGGTGATGCAGCAGTCGTACGAACTGCACGCGGCGCTGTTGGAATTGCTGCAGCGCAAGCGGGCGGCCCTGGCGGCGGCGGACAACGCGGGCATGATCGAGCTGTGCAAGCTGGAAAACGAAAAGGTGCAGATGATCAGCGAACTGGAAAAGAACCGCCAGGAACTGGTGGCCCGGTTGACGCTGCTGACCGATCCGAACGCTGCGGCGCCGCTGGCCCTGCGCGATCTGGCCATGAAACTGCCCGAGCCGGCCCGCACACGACTGCTGACCAAGCGGCAGTTGCTGCGCGACCGCATCAGTCAGGTCAAGGAGCAGACCTCCGTCGCACGCAAGGCCACCGAGACGCTGCTGCGTCACGTGCAGGGCCTGGTGCGCACGGTCAACGGCTTCGCGGCCGGCGGCGCGGCATACGGGAGACGCGGTGAAGCACCGCGCAGCGCTGCGATATCGGTCAGCTCGGTCAACCTGGTGGCGTGAATGAAATCTCGAATTTCGAATTTCGAATTTTGAATGTTGGACGGTGAGCCATGGGACTGAACGGCGCATTACAGGTGGGACGCTCGGGGCTGCTGACCAGTCAGGTCGCCCTGCAGGTGGCCGGCAACAACCTGGCCAACCTCTCCACCGACGGCTATCACCGTCAGCGCGTCGATCAGGTCGCCCTGCCCGGTCAGAACATCGGCATCGGCGTGACCCTCGGCAGCGGCGTGGGCATCCAGGCCATCACCCGCATCACCGACGAAGCCCTGGAAGCCCGTCTGCGCAGCTCGATCACCGATGAGTCCGGCCAGCTCGCCCGCCAGGAACTGCTGCGCCAGATCGAAACCATTCAGAACGAATTCTCCGACGTCGATCTGTCCACGCGACTGAGCGAGTTTTTCAACGCATGGTCGCAGTTGGCCAACAACCCGCAGGATCTGAGTCTGCGCACGCTGGTGCTGCAGGAAGCCTCCACGCTGTCCAACTACATCAGCGACATGCGATCGGAACTGGGCACCTTGCGCACCCAGGCCGATCAGGCTGCCGCGACCGCTGCCGAGCACGCCAACGATCTGTGCGATCAGATTGCGGATCTGAATCGCCGCATTGCCCTGCAGGAGGGCACAACCGGCAGCGCGGCGGCATTGCGCGATCAGCGCGACGGCGTGCTGCAGGAACTGGCCCAGTACATCGACGTGTCCACCATCGAGCAGAGCAACGGCGCGATCGATGTCTATGCCGGCTCCATCCCCATCGTGCTGGGCACCGTCAACCGCGGCATCGAGCTGAAGACCGATGAAGTTGACGGCACCTCGCAGATCAGCCTGGTGCTGGCCTCCGATCAGTCGCCGCTGGACATCAGCAGCGGACAGGTGGGCGCCATCGTCCAGTTCCGGCAGGGCGATCTGCAGGACGCGCTGGACACGCTCGACACGTTTGCCGGGCAGTTGATCTACCAGGTCAATCGCCTGCACAGCCAGGGCCAGGGCCTCGAAGGCTTCAGCGATGTGAGCAGCGGCTACCAGGTGCTCGACAGCACGGCCGCCCTTTCCGACGCCGACGCCACCGGGCTGGACTTCACGCCCGACCACGGCTCGTTCGTCATCCGCGTCACGCAGAAATCCACCGGCATCAGCGACGCCACCACGATCAACATCGACCTCGACGGCATCGGCGGCAACGACACCACGCTGAGCAGTCTGGCCGCGGCCATCGATGCCGTGGACGACATCAGCGCCAGCGTCACCGCCGACGGCCGACTCAGCATCAGCAGCGACTCCGACGATTTCACCTTCACTTTCAGTGACGACACCAGCGGCGCGCTGGCGGCCCTGGGCATCAACTGCTTCTTCACCGGGGCTGATGCTTCCGACATCGGCATCAGCAGCGTGGTGCAGACCAATCCCAACCTGGTGGCGGCATCGGGCACCGGCGAACTGGGCGACAACAGCAACGCCCTGGCGATTGCCGGCCTGCGCGACAGCGGGGTCAGCGAACTGAACGGATTCAGCCTCACCGATTACTGGTCGAAGCACGTGGAGGATTTCGCGGTGCGCCTGTCCGGGGCGGGCAGTTCCTACAACGCCAGCCGCGTGGTGCGCGAGAACCTGCAGGCCCAGCAGCAGTCGATCAGCGGTGTCAATGCCGAGGAAGAAACGATCAGCCTGCTGCAGGCCCAGCGCGCCTTCCAGGCCAGTGCCCGCTTTATCAGCGTCGTGGATGAACTGATGCAGACCTTGTTGAACATGGTGTAGGAGAGCGACGAGCCATGAGCCACGAGCCACGAGGGCAAAACCCTGATGGCTCATGGCTCGTGGCTAGTGGCTAAACAAATGTCCACCATCTCCTCCGTCTTCGCCCGCACGTCCTCGCTGATGATGAGTCAGCAGTTGCTCTCCCGTCTGCACCAGACGCAGTTGGAGCTGTTCGACGCTCAGACGCAGATGACCACCGGCAAGCAGGTGTCGAGTCCTTCGGACGATCCGTCCAAGGTTTCTTCCATTCTGTTTCTCAAGAACGCTCTGTCCGCCCGCGCCCAGACCGATCAGAATCTCAGCAACGCTTTGTCCAATCTCAACAATGTCGATGCCGCCCTCAGCGACGCGACGGATGTGACGCTGGAGGCCAAGACCATCGCCCTGTCCCAGATCGGCGTCGGCTCCGATGCCCAGACGCGACAGGAGCAGGCCATCGTGGTTGATTCACAGATCGAAGCCCTGATGGACATCGCCAACCGCAAGCTCAACGGCCTGGCCCTGTTCGCGGGCACGGCCGGGAGCAAGGACGGCAAACAGGTCTTCGAACCATTTCTCGGCGGCATCCGATACAACGGCTCGACCACCAACCTCACCGCTGACGTCGGACGACTGAGCACGCAGATCATTGCCAGCAACGGCCTCGATGCCTTCGGCTCACTGTCCACCCGCGTGCAGGGCGACGTCGATCTGGACCCGCAGGCCTCGGCCACCGTGCGCCTGGCGGACATCAACGGCGCGTCAGGCAACGGCATCAGCCTCAACACGCTCAACGTTGACGTCAACGGCATCGACGTCACCGTCGATCTGGCCAATGCCGACACCCTCGGCGACGTGGTCACCCGCATCAACGATGCGATCGACAGCGTCTCTCCCGGCGCCGGCACGCTCAGCTACAGCGGTGACGGCTTCGCCCTGACCGGCCTGGGCGCCAACACCATCACCATCAGCGAGATCGGCAGCGGCCGCACCGCGTCCGACCTGGGCCTGGATGGCTTGACCTCCACCGGCGGCGTGGCGGATGTCGGCAGCGGACTGAACATCAAAATCAGCGAACACACGTTGCTGGCTGACCTGGGCGCTGCGGTTGATTTCGCCGGCGGCCTGCAGATCACGCAGGGCCAGACCACCAAGACGGCTGACTTCTCCACCGCCACCACCGTGGGCGACCTGATCAAGATCGTCAAGAGCCTGGACATGGGCGTGCGCCTGGACATCAACTCGGCCGGCGACGGGCTGAACCTGGTCACCGAAGTCAGCGGCATCAACCTGTCGGTGGGCGAGAACGGCGGCAGCACGGCCGAGGATCTGGGCATTCGCACCTACGGCGCCAGCACACTGCTGTCCAACTTCCGTGACGGCCAGGGCATTGAGCCGGTCGAGGGCGAGGACGACTTCGAGATCCAGTTGCACGATGGAACCACGTTCAGCATCGACGCCACGGGACTGAACACGGTCAGCGACCTGATCAGCGCCATCCAGACGGCTGCCACCGGCGCGGGACTGACGGTGGGCGTGGACTTCGACGTAGCGCTGGCGAGCACGGGCAACGGGCTGACCTTCACCGACAACACGGCCGGGGCATCCGACTTCGTGGTGCGCGATGCCGGCACAAGTCTGGTGGCCACGCAGTTGGGCATCGCCCAGAACGCCGGCGCGGCCGCCAGCATGACCAGCGCGGACGAAGCTCAGGTTCGCGTGAGGAACTTGTTCACCGATCTGATGGATTTGCGTGATGCTTTGACCAATAACGATGAGTCTGGCATCACCCTTGCTGGTAGCAGGTTGGAAGACGACCTGGACGACCTGGCGGTGGCACGAGCCATCGTGGGCGTCGAGAGTCGAAGAGTGACGGATGAACAGGAAAGGTCCGCGGAAATGAAGATCTCGGAGCAATCACTGCTGAGCGAAATCCAGGATGCGGACCTGACGGAAGTGATTACGCGGTTTTCCCAACTGCAGACGCAGTTGCAGGCCAGCCTTCAGGCGGGCGCCTACAACCTGCAGTTGAGTCTGATGGATTTTTTGCGCTAGAACGCGCATGACTTGCGCTGAGGTGAGCGGCACCGGCCGACCTCGCCACCCAGCGCCGACGGCAGGATGCCGTCACCCCCCGGAAGTGGCCCTTGAGATAGGGTCAAACAAGGGTGGGCAGGAATAGCAGGATGCATCGGCCGTGGAAAATGAGGACTTGGTCATGTGGATCAACACCTCGCGTTTCGGACAGATCCAGGTCAACGAGCAGCGGGTCATTCATTTCGCCAAAGGCCTGCTGGGTTTTCCCAAGTACCGGGATTACGTGCTGATCGAAGCCGGCCAGGACAGTTACTTCTGGTGGCTGCAGTCGATCGACGTGGCGGACCTGGCGTTTGTGGTGACCGATCCCAGTCTGTTCGTGCCCACCTACAAGGTGCCCATCGGCCGCGAACAGATGACGGAGATGGGTCTGGCCTCGCTGGATGAGGCCCAGGTGCTCGTGATCGTCAACAAGCGTAACCAGATGCTCACCGGCAACCTGCAAGGCCCGCTGGTGATCAACGTAGCCAGGCGCAGCGGCGAGCAGTTGGTGCTCAGTGACCGCCGCTTCACCACCCGCGTGCCGCTGATCGAGCTGCCGCAGCGGGTGCAGGCTGTATCGGCGTAAGCAAGGATGCGACGCGGCAGTGACGTTCGGATCTCCAAGGAAGGAGCCGCCAAGGAATGCTGGTGCTTTCCCGTCAGCGCGACGAAACGATCATGATCGGTGACGAGATCGAGATCACCGTCGTGGACATTCGGGGCGACAAGGTGCGCCTGGGCATCAGCGCCCCGCGCAGCGTGCAGGTGCATCGCAAGGAAGTCTATGAAGCCATCCGCCGCGAGAACGCCGCCGCCGCCACCGACATCCGCGCCGACGATCTGAGCGCCGCCGACGACCACTTGCGGGCTAACGGCAACGGCAAGCCCGCTGACGATAAACCGAACCGTAAACCCTAACACCCGCCAGAACGCGGGCCCGCGCAGCAGTGAACGCGGACGCGACAGTCAGGGAAGATTGTCATGACCAGAATCAACACCAACGTCTCAGCCCTCATCGCCCAGCACAACCTCAACAAGTCCAACCTGGACGTGTCGCAGTCGCTTCAGCGCCTCAGCACCGGCCTGAAGATCAACCGCGGCGCTGACAACCCCGCAGGGCTGATCGTCTCCGAACGCCTGCGCACGGAAATCTCCGGCGTCAACCAGGCCATCGACAACATCGAGCGGGCCAGCAACGTCATCGCCACCACCGAGGCAGCCCTGCAGGAGATCAACACCCTGCTGGTCTCGATCAAGGGCCTGACCATCGAGGCCGCCAACACCGGCGCCTTCAGCGAACAGGAAATCGAAGCCAACCAGTTGCAGATCGACTCGGCCGTCGAGTCCATCACCCGCATCAGCAACACCGCCAGCTTCGCCGGACTCAAGCTGCTCAACGGCTCGCTCGACTACCTGACCAGCGGCGTCGATGCTTCCCAGATCAGTGACGTGCATATCCACGGGGCCAACTTCGGCACCAACAACTCCATCCCCGTCACCGTCGAAGTGCTCAACAGCGCGGAAACCGCACAACTGTTCATCTCCGGCAACACCGCAGGCTCGGCCGGGGCCCTGCTCTCCAGCGTCACCTTCGAGGTCCAGGGCAACTACGGCGTGCAGGTGTTCGAGTTCGTCTCCGGCACCGCGCTTTCGGCGGTCGTCGCCGCCATCAACACCACCGCCGATGCCACCGGCGTCTCCGCTTCACTGGTCGATGCCACCAATCAGACCTCCGGCCTGATCCTGACCTCCACCGCCTTCGGGTCCGACAGCTTCGTCAGCGTACGCAAGATGGAAGGCGGCGACTTCTTCCAGACCTTCGACGCCCAGGGCGGCTCGGCGGTCAACCGCGACATCGGCGAAGACGTCCTGGCCCTGGTCAACGGCAACCTGGCCATCGGTGACGGCCTGGACCTGAGCCTCAAGACCTCCACACTCAATCTCAACATGACGCTGACCAGCGGCGCGGCTCAGACGCTCAACACGCCCTACTCCTTCTCCATCACCGGCGGCGGCGCCACGTACCAGATCGGCCCCGAAATCAGCAGCTCCCAGCAGGTCGGCTTCGGTATCCAGTCCGTGGCCGCCAGTCACCTGGGCACCCGCGCGCTCGGCTTCCTCAACTCCATCGTCACCGGCGGCGACAACTCGCTGCTGACCGGGCGCGCACGGGAGGCCGGCGAAATCATTGACGCGGCCATCGATCAGATCTCCACCCTGCGCGGCCGACTGGGCGCCTTCGAGAAGAACACCTTGCAGACCACGCTGCGCTCGACGCAGATCGCCCTGGAGAATCTGACCTCTTCCGAGAGCCAGATCCGTGACACGGACTTCGCGGAGGAAACCAGCGCCCTGACCCGAGCCCAGATTCTCCAGCAGGCCGGCACCTCCACCTTGGCCATCGCCAACAACCAGGCCTCCAGCGTGCTGGCCCTGTTGCAGTAATCGCAACGCCACGCAACCTGTTGACCCTGAACACGCAACCGCCCCGTGCCCATCCGCGCGGGGCGGTTTTTCGCTTCAACTCAAGTTCAAAAACTGGTAGTGGGTCAGATTGAAATGGAACGCGGTTCTGTAGCGAGCCGGCGCGTGTCGGGCCGGTGCCGGGCTGACACAGCCCGGCTCGCTGCCTGGCTGCGGGGCAATGCGGCACAGTCCTGCGGTGCATGACACCGCAGCCAGGCTTGGGTGCCACTGTCGCGTGCGGCAGTGCATCACACAACGCACGGCCGGCGCGCGGCCGTGGCACTCGCTTTCACGATAAGGTCACAGTCCCGCGGTGGGTTGCACCGCAGCGGGGCAAAAATGTAAGCAATCAATGCCGTCGCTTCAGTGGCCGCGCTGTTCGCGGGCTGCTTTGCGTTGCGCTTTGCCGGCCAGACGTTCGGCCGCGGCTTTACGCAAGGCGCCCAGGCGCTCGAGCAACTCGGCGATGGCCTTCATCTTGGCCTGCGGCGGGGTGTGGTAGGTTTTGAGCTTCTCCAGGCGCTGCGAGAGGCGATCCATCTCCTGATCGATGGACGCGATCTTGGCCTCCAGCTTGGCCATGTTCATGGCGTTGATCTTGCCCAGGGAAGGCGAAGGCTCACCCATGAAGATGGGCGGCGCGGTGCCGCGGCGCTGACGGGGTCGGCCGTAACCGCCGGGGCGGCGGCCTTGGAAGCGGGGTCGGCGTGGATTCATGGGCGACTGCTCACCTATCTCCGGGTCAGGGGGCCAAAGTCATGACTGGACGCTACCATTGTAAACCAACGGACCGGTGTTCGCCTAGGGGGCTTATCCCTTCTCTCAAGGAGATTTCATATGGGACTGATCCAGGAATTCAAGGAGTTCGCGGTCAAGGGCAACGCCATGGACATGGCAGTGGGCATCATCCTGGGGGCTGCCTTCAACAAAATCGTCCAGTCCATCGTCAACGACCTGATCATGCCGCCGATCGGCATGGCGATGGGCAAGGTGGATTTCAAACAGTTGCAGATTACGCTGCAGGATCACGCGGCTGCCGTGACGGACGCTGACGGCAAGGTCATCACGCCGGAGGTCCCGGAGGTCGCCATCCGCATCGGCAACTTCGCCAACATCGTCATCGAATTCCTGATCGTGGCCTTCAGCGTGTTCGTGATCGTCAAGTTCATGAACCGGCTGATCCGCAAGCGCGAAGCGGAAGCGGAAGCCGCTAAGAGCTGAGCAGAAATTCGATGGCCTGGGCGGCGGAGTAGCTGGTCGCCCCGTCACGCAGCATACCGGCAATCTGTTTGGTGTCGTCCCCGCATGTCAGCAGCGGCAGCTCTTGTCCGCCCACAGCCTGCACCTGTCCCAGGCCGATGTTCGCCATCAGGCCGTTGCACAGGCATTTGCGGCCGACGGTGTCTTCCAGCTTGCCGCCTTTGCGCAGGTAATCGTCCAACGGCTCGGATGGGCAGCGCCATCCCAGTTTGCCGTCGGCCATTTCATAGGCTTCGCGCAGATAGCCCAGGTCGCAGATGCGATTTCGCTGTTCGTAAACGGCCTGCTCCGAATGCGTGCCATCGAGGTTCAGCACCTTGAAGGGAAAACCGGTGGGCGAAGCGACCGGATCGGTGAAGACCGTTTCTTTGCCTTCGATGCACAGTTGAATGACCTGCCGCTTGATGTCCTCGCACAGGCCGGACTCCTGGCAGAAGGCAAACAGCGTCCCCACCTGAATGCCCACCGCCCCGGCTTCCTGGGCAGCCCGCAACTGCTGGGGCGTACCGCGCGAGCCGGCCAGCCAGAACGGTGAGCCCAGATCGCTGATGCCCTTGAGGTCCACCTCATCGCGCGGGCCGTAGATCGGCTCACCGCTGACGCTCAACTGCAACTTGCCGCGCGGCGGCGCGTTGTGCCCGCCGGCCGTGGGCGCTTCGACGATCAGGCCGTCCACCCGTCCGGTGGCGCGCTTCAGCAGCATGGCGCCCAGCGTGACCGAGGAAATCACCGGGAAAAACAGCGGCCGCTTCAACTCGCCGGGCAATACGCTCAGCACCTCGCGGGGATCGAAACGACAGACCGTTTCGTGGCCGTTGCTGGCGTCGGCGACGTACAGCTTGAGCGTGGCCGGCTCATTGCGGGCCAGTTGATCGAGGAAACCGGGAATGTCCTTGGGAATGCCCGCCCCCATGATGACCGCATCGACCCCGGCCAGGATCGCCCCATACAACGAGGGCAGCGTGGGCGATTGAATTTTCTCCAGCAGGTTGATGCCCACCAACCCGTCGTGGCCCTCCTTGGCCAGATAGACCTCGACGAAGTTGGCCGCGACCAGCAGTTCCAGCCCCAGGCGCGAGGGCTGATTGTTCACCATGGGCTTGCTCTTGAACGGCTGATCGGCCGCCTTGCCGCCGGGTACGTGGTAGCGTTGGTAAATGCGGTCCGCCATTTCCCGATCGGGAAAGGCGTCCAGGGCCCGCCGCAGGTGCCCGCCCGGATCGCCCAGTTGCAGCCGGCGAACCAGCACCACATCCAGGGCCGTGCCGGAAATGACGCCGAACTGGCCTTGCATGGCCACAGCACGAGCCAGGGTCCAGTTGGAGACGCCTGCCCCCATGCCGCCTTGAATAATGGGGGGAAGGCGCATAGGTCTGATCATAGCATCATTCTCCAGCCCGGGTTCAAGCAGGAGTCAGGAGTAGGGAAAACGCTTAGCGGCAGCGTCAGTGGTGGCCGGTGTGACCAAAACCACCTTCACCGCGCTGGGTGGGGGGAAGCTCGTCAACCTCGTCCCACATCACACGAGGTACGGGCTTGATCAACATCTGGGCGATGCGCATGCCGCGGGTGACGGTCACCGGCTCACTGCCCAGGTTGACCATCAGCACCTTCACCTCGCCGCGATAGTCCGCATCGATGGTCCCCGGAGCGTTCGGCATCGACAAGCCATGCTTGTAGGCCAGCCCCGAGCGCGGCCGAATCTGCGCCTCGTAGCCCACGGGCACTGCCATGACAAACCCCGTCGGCACCAGCACGCGCTGGCCCGGGGCGATCACCAGCGGCTCACTGACCGCGGCGTGAATGTCCATGCCCGCCGCGTGATCGGATTGATAGTCCGGCAGGGGCAGATCCTGATGGCCCGGCAGGCGGCGAATGGGCACACGCAAAAGCGTCGTTTCAGCAGTCGTTTCACACATCGAACGCATGATATCGGACCTGACCCCGCCCGGAAGCCCGGGAAACGATTGTTGGTTAAAAAAAGATCACGGTTATTCAGGACCCATGCCGATAACCCTGCTGTTTCCACTGTTTCCACGCCAGGAGGCCCCCTATGCGCTGGCTCGCTCCCCTGCTGCTGCTGACCCCGCTGATGCTCGCTGGATGCAACACGATCAAGGGCTTCGGCACCGACATCCACGACGTGGCCCAGAACACCCAGACCTTCTTCGAAGGCGGCACCGGCTACAACACCGATTCGCGCACGCCCAGCCCCAATTCCCCCTCGCGGACCATCAACCGCACCGCGTCGGCGTATTGATCTCTGATCGATCATGGATGATGGATGATGTGAAGAAACTGCGCGATCACTGCGCCCCATACATCATCCATCAGACATCAGCCATTCCTATTGCTTGGCGTCGGCCGCCTTCTCGATGACCTCATCGACCAGCCCGTACGCCTTGGCTTCCTGGGCGTTGAAGAACTTGTCGCGCTCGGAGTCCTCTTCGATGCGCTGGATGTCCTGGCCGGTGTGCTTGGCCATGATCTGGATGAGCATGCTCTTGGTCTTGAGGATTTCCTCGGCCTGGATCTGCACGTCGGTGGTCTGGCCGTAGATCCCGCCGTAGGGCTGGTGGATCATGACCTTGGAGTGAGGCAGGGCATAGCGTTTACCCTTGGCCCCGGCCGCGAGAATGACCGCCCCGCCGCTCATGGCCTTGCCGATGCAGTAGGTGTTCACGTCGCAGTCGAGAAACTGCATGGTGTCGTAGATGGCCATGGTGTCATCGACGGTGCCGCCGGGGCAGTTGACGTAGAGGTTGATGTCCACGCCGCGCTTGGTGTTCTGCAGGTGCAGCAGGCGCATGATGACGCCGGTGGCGCTGGCGTGGTTGATCTCGCCGACCAGGAAGATCACGCGATTTTCCAGCAGCAGCTCATCGATGGTCATCTCGCGGTAGCGCTGGTACGGCGCCTGGACCATGGCCTGGCCCAGCGGACCCGGCAGCAGCGACATTTGCGACGAATCAAGGGGAAAACGGCTCATCATGTCATCCTGTGTGATGGTTTATCCCAACAACAGCCCCATCATAGCAGAGACTAACTTTCGTGGTTGGGGGCCTTGATTGCTTGATTGCTTGATTGCCTGAATATTCCTGGCATTCAAGCAATCACAACTTTTTCATTCCTCCACATTCCGGTATTCACCACTTGGCTTGCGGCTGCGAATGTGCTGGAGCAGGTCAACCGCCACGTGGGCGCGGTTCAGCGGCGGGATCAGGTACAAACCATCGGCACACTGGCGAAACTCATCGATCAACTCACGGGCGATGGCCATGCCCTCTTCCGCCATGCGCTGCTTGTCCGGGGCGGCCTTGGCCATGCGCCGGCGCACCTCGTCGCAGATGGTGATGCCGGGGAATTCGTTGTGCAGGAACTCCGCGTGATTAACCGACAGCAGCGGGAACACGCCGGCGAAAATGGGGATGCCCAGGTGCCTGGCTGCCTCGCAGGCCCGCTGCATGGTCGCGGCATCGAACACCGCCTGCGTCAGGGCGTACGTCGCGCCGCGCTCGACCTTGCGCTCCAGTCGGCGAAGCTCGGGCGTGATGTCGCGCTTGTTGGGATTGAACGCCACGCCCACATGGAACGCGGTGGGCTTGCCGATGGATTGACCCGCCGCGTTGAAGCCCTGGTTGAGGCGGGCGATCGTCTCGATCAGCGAAAAGCTGTTGAGGTCATACACGCTGGCGGCATCGGGATGATTGCCCACCTTGGCCGGGTCGCCGGTCAGCGCCAACACGTTGCGGATGCCCTGAGCATGCGCGCCCAGCAGCAGGCCCTGCGTGCCGATCAGGTTGCGATCGCGGCAGGACAGGTGGCAGATCACGGGGATGCCCACCTGCTCCATGATGGCCGCCCCGCAGGTGAACCCGCACATGCGTAACTGAGCCAGCGGCGAATCGCCCAGCGTCACCGCATCGGCCCCCGCCTCCTTGACCGCCGCGGCGCTCTGCAGCAGCTTGGCCATGTCGGTGGTCTTGGGCGGATCCAGTTCGACCAGCACGGGAATGCGCTGCTTGCGATGCTCGAGAAAGTCCGGCAGCGTCGGCGGCGCAGCAACCGCGGCGGCGGCAGGCTGCGGCGCAAGTTTGACCTCGATGCGAGCGGCGCGTTGTGCCGGCTTGCGTTGACCCAAACGCTGGGCGATCGCTGCAATGTGCGCCGCTGTGGTGCCGCAGCACCCGCCGATGAGGTTCGCCCCGCAATCCGCCATGCGGGCTGCCGCCTCCGCGACGTAAGCGGGCGTGGTCAGATAAAGCAAGCGGCCATCCACCTGCTCGGGCATGCCGGCATTGGGATACGCGCTCAGCGGCGCATCGGTGCGCTGGGCCAGATACTCAACCGCTCGCAACACGCGCGACACGCCGTGGCCGCAGTTGGTGCCGATGACATCCGCGCCCTGATCGCGCAACGATTGCAGCGCTTCATACGCATCGTGACCGTCCGGAGCATGGCGGCCGTCGGGCAACGTCATCTGCGCGATCACCGGCAGATCGCAGCAAGCCTTGGCTTCCGCCAGCGCCCAGCGCAACTGGTCCAGGTCGGTGAACGTCTCCAGTTGGATCACATCGACGCCGGCCTCCGCCAGCAGGGAGATCTGCTGACGGAAAGCCGCGCGGGCCTGCTGCTCAGTCAGCGGAGCCAGGTTTTCCCCGGCCGCCAGCGCAGGCAACGGCCCCACCGCGCCGCTGACGAATGCTTTGTCGCCCGCCGCCGCCCGCGCTAACTCCACCCCTTTGCGGTTGATGGCCGTTACCTGGTCCGCCAGGCCGAAGGCCGCCAGGCGCACACTGTTGGCGGAAAAGGTGTTGGTTTCCAGCAGTTGCGCCCCGGCCGCCAGATATTCCTCATGCACGCGGCGAACCATGTCAGGGCGGGCCAGGTTCAGGGCATCACTGCTGCCGCCCAGCGACATGCCCAGTTCATACAAGCGCGAGCCCATCGCGCCGTCCCCGACGATGATCTGCTCAGCGATCCGCTCTAAAAATGCTTTACCACGTGCAGCCATAGCAACCTATGGTTAGCAAGTTGGCGCGAGAAGGCAAACCGCGGAAGGATATGGATCAGAAGAGTAGCCACGGATGAACACGGATAAACACGGATGGGAAAACACACTCGCGCGCCATCTATCCGTGCCAATCCGTGTTCATCCGTGGCAAAAGTTTTTCAGAACAGCCCGACGATCTGGCCGGTCTGGTCGATGTCGATCGACTCGGCGGCCGGGACGCGGGGCAGGCCGGGCATGGTCATGATGTCGCCGGTCAGCGCCACCACGAAGCCGGCCCCCGCCGCCAGGTAGGCATCACGCAGCGGCACATCGAACTTCTTGGGCCAACCCTTCAGCAGCGGATCGGTCGAGAGCGAATACTGTGTCTTGGCCATGCAGATCGGCAGCTTGCCGTAGCCGGCCTCGTCCATGGCCTTGAACTTGTCGCGCAGCTTCTTGTCGGCCAGCACGTCGCCGGCGCCGTACACCTTCTGGGCGATGGCCCGCACCTTCGACAGCAGCGGCATGTCGTCGGGATAGGTGAACTGCAACTTGGCTTTGCCGTTCTTGGTCACATCGACCACCGCCCTGGCCAGGTCCACCGCACCCTCGCCGCCGCGAGCCCAGTGATCGGAGGGCACCGCCGCCACGCCCAGACCCTGGCAGCGACTGCGAATGCACTCGATTTCTTCGGGTGTGTCGGTGGGGAACATGTTGATGGCCACCACTGCGGGCAGACCCCACTGCCGCACGTTGGCAATGTGCTTCTCCAGATTCTCCATGCCATTGGCCACGGCTTCTACATTGGGCGTGCCCAGTTCCTTGATGGCCACGCCGCCGTGGGACTTCAGGGCCCGCACCGTGGCCACGATCACCACCGCGTCGGGTGCGATGCCTGCCTTGCGGCACTTGATGTTGATGAACTTCTCGGCGCCCAGGTCCGCCCCGAAGCCCGCCTCGGTGATGGTGTAGTCCGCCAGGCGCATGGCCAGCTTGGTCGCCAGCACGCTGTTGCAGCCGTGGGCGATGTTGGCGAACGGCCCACCATGAATGAAGGCGGGGTTGTTCTCCAGCGTCTGCACCAGATTAGGCTTGAGGGCCTCGCGCAGCAGCACGGTCATGGCCCCGTGGGTCTTGAGTTGCTTGGCGGTAACGGGATTCTTATCGAAGTCGTAGGCGACGATGATCTGCGACAGGCGTTCCTTCAATTCCTCCAGCGATTCGCTGAGGCAGAAGATGGCCATCACTTCGGAGGCGACGGTGATATCGAAGCTGGACTCGCGGGGGAAGGAGTTGGTCACACCGCCCAGCCCGATGATCACGTTGCGCAGAGCGCGGTCGTTCATATCAACCACGCGCTTCCACACCACGCGGCGCGGATCGATGCGCGGCTCGTGCCCCCAGTGGATGTGATTGTCCAGCGTGGCTGAGAGCAGGTTGTGGGCCAGGCCGATGGCGTGGAAGTCGCCGGTGAAGTGGAGGTTGATGTCCTCCATGGGCACCACCTGGGCGTACCCGCCGCCGGCCGCGCCGCCCTTCATGCCGAAACACGGCCCAAGCGAAGGCTCGCGCAGACACAACGCCGTCTTCTCGCCCAGCTTGTTCATCGCATCGGCCAGACCCACGGACGTGGTGGTCTTGCCTTCGCCGGCCGGCGTGGGATTGATGGCGGTGACCAGGATCAGCTTGCCCATGGGGCGATCCTTGGTGCGAGCGAGGAAGTCGTAGGTGACCTT
The DNA here is from genome assembly GCA_964471555.1 of uncultured Phycisphaeraceae bacterium. Lineage (GTDB taxonomy): Bacteria > Planctomycetota > Phycisphaerae > Phycisphaerales > Phycisphaeraceae > JADLFV01. The sequence goes on along the minus strand of CAYYGM010000010.1, from coordinate 19,241 downwards.
GGCCTTGGTGTGGCCGTAGGGTTCGAGGTCGCCCGGTTCGATGCCCAGCTTGGCCGCCACCTCGGGGATGGGCTTCATCGTGGCCTGGCGAGCGATCTCGATGTCGGAGGGAACTTTGGTGGTGGTCATATCGTCAAACTCCAAACTTTGAACTTAAGAAACCACAGATGAATCTAGGTTCAGAAGAATGAGATTTAGCCACGGATGAACACGGATAGGCACAGATAAGAAATGAATCAAAGGCAATTTTATCCGTGCTCATCCGTGTTCATCCGTGTTCATCCGTGGCTAAAAACCTCTGCGGTTGCTGTTTTCAGGCGTAATATTCCTGCACGCGCATCAGCACGTCGAAGCCTTCCAGCTTCAGGATGTCGCTGAGGCAAACCATGGCATCGTGGTCCGGCGGCAGCAGTTCGTACTTGCGCTTGACCGAGCCGATGACCATGTCCAGGCCCAGCGGCATGGCCATCGTCAGGAACGCGCTTTCCAGCGGGCCCTTGGTGGGCTGCCCGTTGCCGCGCTTGGGGGGCAGCATGACGGTGAAGTTGCTCAGGCCCACGGAGTAATGCACGCCGTTGAAGCGGGAATCTTCGTGCATCTGCTTCAGGGCGCCCAGCAGGCGATGGATGTTGCCTTCCGAGTCGCTGCCGATGGGGGCGATGCCCAGGTCGAAGATCATCTGCCCGTTCTTGAGGCCGCGCTCCGTGGCCAGCTTGTGCATATCGCAGGCAGTGCGGTAGGTTTCCTCGACCGTGTGGTTGGGCTGACCTGAACCGCCCTCCATGCGCTCGGAGACCAGCAGAATGGGCATAAAGGGCTTGACCTTGAGCAGGTCGAAAATCTGCGTGCGCAGCGGGGAAATCGAGTTGATGATGGGCGCCTGTCCGCCGGCTCGATCGGCGTCGTAGGCATCTAACGCCGCGGCCACCATCGCCGGGTCGGGTGTGTCGATCGACAACGGCTTTGCGGTGACGCTCTGCACCATCCGCACCACGTCAGCCAGGTATTCCGCGGAACGGGCCCCGACGTTGACGTCGATGAAAGCGGCTCCGCCTTCGTCCTGCGTAACCGCAAGCTGCTTGATGGCGTCCAGGTCGTTGGCGTCGAAGAGTTTCTTGGTGGAGGGCACCGAATCGTTGATGGATTCGCCGATGATTGTCAGTCCGTCGATGGCCATGAAGGCGCCTCCCGTGTGTGTGAATCGCCCCCTCGGGGCAAGGGGCTAGGTTTGCGGCGGCGGTGCGTCGTTTGGCGGCGGCTGAACCTGATGGTGATCGCGGCCGAGGTAGAAGTTGGCCCAGGAACTGCTGTCCTGTCGCTCGGCGTTGTAGAAGACCGCGGGGCCTTCCAGCATGTGCTGCGATTCGCCGTAGTACTTGAGCCGTTCATACGCACGCACCCAGAGACACTCTTTGTCGTCCAGTTCGCAGCGGCCGTTGAAGGATCCGCCGCAGGGACCGTTGCGCCCGGTCTTGGAACAGGCGCTGCGTGGACAAAGATAAGCCGTCTCCGGCAAAGAGCAATCGCCGCACTCCTTGCAGCCGAAGGTCAGGGCCTTGGATACGTGTTCGATCTTGTTCAGGGCACGCAGGGCAAGGCCGTCCTTGTTGCGCTCCAGGCGCTGATAGAGCTTCTGCATGCGCGGGAACTGGCTCTGATCGGGGGTGAAGAATCGGCTATGCACCGCGCGGGAGAGACGATAGCCCAGCGTGACGTTGGCGGTCTTGGGCGGACGCGAAAGCGACTGCACGTACTGCTCGTTCATCCGCTCGCCGTCGCCGAGGCCCGTCTCGGGATCGCGCTCGTAGAGGTAGAACTCGTCATCCTGCGGGAACTGGATTTCACGGGCGAAGTCTTTCCAGTCGTTTTCGCCGTAGCTTTCGGCCAGTTCGATGACCTTGAAGAAAGTCTCCGCTTTTGAAGCACCAGCCAGATAACCCGCGGCAAAACCCAATCCCTTGAGCACCGCCAGTTGCTTGGCGGCCAACTGCTCGAAGAACGAGCGTCCCTTGTCCGGCCCACCGGCTTCCTGCTGCACTTTTTCCAGCAGCGCCGCGCTGACCACGCAGCCGGGAAAGCGGCGATCGTGGAACATCTTGGCCACGGTTTTGTTGAGGATGTAGACGTTGCCGATCACCGGTGCGCTGACGCCCGCCCACTTCATGAACAGCAGCAGGTCGTGGAACTTGCGCATGTCGTAACCGAGCTGGGTGATGACCCACTGGGCGCCGCAGTGAATCTTGCGGGCCAGCTTGAAATACTGCGGCATCAACTCGGCTTCGAGGCGCTTGAAGGGCGACACCGCGCCGCCGAGGTAGAAGTTGGTGGCGGTGAGCTTCTCGGTCTTGCCGCCGCGCCCGGGCACTTCCAGGCCGTCGTTCATGGCTGAAAGCAGCGCGATCAGGCTGACCGAATCGAGATCGAAGACCGAGCCCGCTTTGCCACCATAACCCGCGGTGGGCAGATCGCCGGTCAGGGCCAGGATGTTGTCGAAACCTTCAGCCGCATAGCGCCAGGCCGCCGACTCCAGCCCGTTGCGGTTCAGATCCTTGCAGGTCAGGTGAATGACGACGTTGCATTGCCTGGCCGCCAGGATTCTGCCCAGCCAGTCGGCCGGGAGCATGGGGTTGCCGCCGGGATTGTCGGTGACCGAGATCCAGCCGATGCGCGGATCGCTGCAAAGAGCTTCGCCCAGTTGCACCAGCTTGTGCGGCTCGCCCGGCTCGGCGATGCCGCGGGTGGTGACCAGCTCGACGCCGTAGGCGAACTGCGGCGACTCGAGCCATTGACGAAAACTCAACTTGCCTGGCGTTGCGTCAGTCATCACCTGTCTCGACTTAGCGCTGAGGGACGCGTGGCTCGTTCCCGACGCCTATCCCTGATTCGGCGGGCAATTTGAAAACGCATGGAAGCGATTGCGCCAAAAACCAAACGCAATGGAAAAATTATAGAGGTGGCAATCGGCAGGCGATGGGCCGGGGCGCGGCTGCGCACAAAAATGCAAAAAGTTGGCCAAAAAAGCCAAGCTTGGCGCGGGACTTCACCATCGTCCCCATAAAAAAACAGACGCTGTCAAGGACAGCGCCCGTCCGGGATCGGGTCGTCAATTTACCGTGGATCGGGTCTGACCAATCTCTCCACCGCCGCGCCAGTGTGAGTCGTCGGACGCTGTTTACGCCTCGTCGTCGTGGTCCGACGCTCGGTCTTCCTCCAACATCTTGCGTAGATAGGCGTTCTCTCGCCGTGTCGCTTCCAGGTCGAACACCAGGTACTTGATGCTCAGTCGCAGGTAATCGAGGCTTTCCTGGAGGTCGGTCACGGTCTTTTTGAGCTTCTGATGCCGCTGCTGGGTTTTGGCTGCCAACTGCTCGAGCTTTTCGCGTTCAGCCTTGGGCAGCGTGGCGATCTCTTTCATCAGTTCCGCCAGCTTGGTCTGAAAAGTCTGTTCGTCCATGGTTGGCGTTCCTTTCTGACGTTCCTGGTCAGCTACTGATGGTTATATCACAAGCCCACCGCGGGGCGAACCGGGTTCATTGCGGGTGGTTAAAATTTTGTTAAATATCTTTTTTAAACGGACTTACGAATTGGCGGACGGTGGGCGGGCCGCCTGCCGGTTGAGACGGGTGGGCCGGATGTGGTTTCAGATCAACACGCGGCTGTGGGCTGGCCGCCACGTGCAGGGGCCGGACGGCACGTTCAGGGGGTCAGGGGCCCGGCGAAAGCTGCAACCAGACCTGATCAGCCCCAAGTTCAAGCGGGTCGAGGGTGGCCCGCAACCGCCCCGCATCGTCGGCCGTGGCCAGGGTCTGCGGTTCACCATCGCCGACCACAGCCAGCAGATGCGAGCCGGCCGCAGCTTCGATCGTCAGCATCACACAGCGATTGCTGTGCAGCAGGTAGCGGCCGTCATCGCATCGAGTCAGCGTCACCGTGGTGGGCATGGTCAGCACATCATCCGGCTTGGCGGTCATGACCATCAGACGCTGGCCGGGTTCGAAACCATTGACGCTGACCAGTTCAACTTTCTTGACCACGTAGCTGCGGATGGTCGAGACAGCCTTGGCGTTGCCCTCAGCCGCGAGCCGGTGTCCGTCGAAACTGTGCGAGCCGGCAAAGCGGGCCAGTTCGTTGCACCAGTCAGCACTGATGGTGCGCTCGGTCGGGTCAACCTGATTGGCGCGCAAACGTGCAGCGACCAACGTCTGCTTATCGAACACCAGTGTGCAGCCGCCCTGCTCGTCGGGCTCCACGCTTTCGATCGCATAGTACTCATTGTGCGAGTAAGGTCTGGCCGCGCCTTGGGGACTGTCGATCAGCACCATCGTCCCTTCCAGCGCCCGGCCGGAAGGCAGCGGCTGATTGATGGTCAGCCTGCTTTGCTCCCAGTCGGCTTCAGCCTTCAGCACTTTGGCCTCGAACGCATCGTTCTCCGCCTGCACGCGCCAGCCGCCGGCCTCGATGAACGTGCCTTCCTGCAACGCCATGTGAACCAGCTTGCCATCCGTATCCAATCGAGCGAAACCGCGGCAGCCCGCCATGCTCACCGCCGCGCAACTCAATTGCTGCGACTTGCGCGAACTGAGCAGGTAATCGCTGCGACCATCAGCCAGCGTCACACAGAACACCGCCGCATCGCGGGCATCACCGCTCGCTTTGAAGTCCATACGTTGCGCGGACTGCACCGGCCAGTCGCCGTCCTGGCCCACCTGCGTGATGTTCACATAACGGCTGCGCAGCGGAGTACTGCTTCCGGGGGCGGGGGTGCGGCGGGCGATGAGGATGTTGAAATGTTTGTCCGCCTGCAAACTGGGCGCGCGGCCGATCACCGCGGTCATGCCGTCGAAATTCAACAGGTCGCAACGCAGAAAGTGCTGGCCGTCCTGCAATTTCCACTGCGCGGACCAGTCGCTGTCAGTGTCCTGTGTTTTGACGTCCCAGATCATGCCATAGCCGTTGCCCGGCTCGGGGTTCCAGCGATAGCTTTTCTCGGGCACGTCGCCCAGCCCGATGTCGCGCACGTTGCCGTCGCCGCCGAACAACCGCTCGCCCCAGCTTTGGCCCGGTTTGTTCCACGCCGCATCGCGATGCTCGCCGGACAAAGCCGCCAGCGTCCACACGCCGTCCTGCGCCTTCGGCTGGACGCCGGCTACCTGGAACGTGCTGTCATCTTCGTGTTCGTCGTAGGGCGCTTTCCAGGCGTAATCGTGCACGTGCCCGCCTTCGATGTGGAAAACATCCGCGAAGTAGTAATGCTGATCATCGACATCGATCAGCCAGGTCAGCCGCCGGTAATCGCGCATGTCGTCGGCCGCGGCTTTCCACATGCCGACGTTGCGCATCTCCACGCACTGAGCGGGACCATCGGGCAGGAAGCCGATCACATCGGAAGGCGGCGAAGGGATTTCGTCGTTGGCGCCCTTGTAAATGTAGGGGGCGGGCAGATCCTCGTTGACGGTGGCAGCCAGGTGATTGATGGCCCGCACGCCCCAGCCGAGGTGATCGGACGTGCCGTAGAGGTTGTAACCGTAGGTGCCGTCGAGCACCATGCCGTTGCCGAAGGGAATAATCGCCATCTGGCAGTCGTGGGCGTGCGAACCGCAACTTCCGCCGCGGACAAACAGGGCGCGACCGTTCACGCCGGCCCCGCTGCGCAGCACGGCAATGACTTTGGCCGCACGAATCTCACTGCGCGGACGCACCGCTTCCAGCGCATCATCCGATTCCGGCCGCGGCGGCGCGATCCACACGCTGACGCCTTTGACCAGCAGATCCTTGGCTTCATATTCGACATCCATGTCGGCGCTGGTCAGCCAGTACATCGCAGCCACGCGCTGCTTCCACTGCGGTTTGGATACCTGCTGGTACAACAGGCGCAGAAAACCGCTGCGCATGGCCGCCAGGTTGGAAGCGGTTTGATCCAGCAGCACATCCCGATCGGGCTTGTCATCGCCATAGGGCGGATAGCGGCCGAGCACGGGCTGGCGCAGCGTCATCTCCGCCCCGTGCGCGTACCAGCGCGGATCCTGCCCGAAGTCCAGGTGATAGGGATAATCATGGGGATCGGGCAGAGCGGCCGGATTGTCGTAGCGCTTGGGGTCGTAGCGCGTCAGCAGGCTGATGGGCATGCCGGCATAGACGCGCCCCAGGTTGCCGTAGCCCCCAGCCAACTCGTAGTAGTCGCCATCACGATCAATGGTGCCTTCGAGGAATGCGTACGTGCCGTCGATGCCGGTGGCGATGTAATCCGCCTTGCCGAACAGCAATCCCTGCACGGTGGTGTTGGCGATGACCATGAGGGCGTGGTTCTGCAGCGAGTTTTTGCCCGCGATGTTCTCATGTTCGTACACATCGAAGAAGTTGTCGCGAATGTTCTCGAACACGGTCAGCCCGGAGACGGTGGGCGATGGCTCATTGGCATAGGGGGCATTAGCCAGCAGATCGAGGGCCAGGCCGGCGTAAGCGGTGCGGTCGTTGGCCAGGTTGCCGACGAGCCCGAAATAACCCTGCCCGGGTTTCAGATCGTGCGGCCAGTCGATGGCGCCGTCGATCTGCGGCCGCTGCGTGCGGCAGTAGGCCAGTCGATCGAGGATGAACAGGCAGCGCTGCGCGATCGCCTCATCACCGGTGAGCATGTACGCCAGCGCCAACTGGTAAATCACCTCGTGCAGCAGGCGATCCATGTATTCGTGCCAGACACCTTTGAAGTAGAAACGTTTGCCATCCGACGGGCGGACCCAGCCGTCGCCGGGGTCGTAAAAATCCTCGCCGGGCTTCTGAATGCCGTAGATGTCGCCGGTGTGAGGCGAGCGGACCTCGCCGGGCCGATCGAGGCTGCAAACACCATCGCGGCCAAACCACGGCCAGTTCTGGTCGGTCCTGGGATCACCGGCAAAGCCATAGGCAAACGCTGCGTCGGCCGGGGGAATCGGATCGATCACCTGCTGATCGCTGTAAGCCAGCCATTGCGCCGCGACCTTGAGCACTGCATCGACCGCCTGCTGGTTGACGCCGGTCAAAGCTGCGCGGCGAACCTCGGCAATGTCCGCTTGTGAATAAGCCAACTCGCGGTACGGCCGCACCGGCTTTTCGTCCGGGGCCGCGACCTGCAAGGTCTGGGCGAACGCCGGCCAAGCACCCGATACCAGCGCCAGCGCGAAAAAACCAAGCCTCGACAATTTCCCTATGCAGAAAGCTTTGTGCATGATGTGCCTCCGGTCAAACCTTAACGCGCCGCGCTCTCGGCCGTCAACGCTTCGGTGTTGCAGCCGGCAACGTCACGCCCAGATCGTCCACGCTGAAGCGCACGAACTGGATCGTCTCGTAGGCGGATTTCGTTCCCGTCTCGAACAGGACGCCGGCCAAGCGACCCTTGAGGGCGATCAGATCGCTGTAGGCGGATGGATTCTCGGTGATCAGCAGGCCGTCGCTCCAGGTGGCTGACTCGTCAACGCTGGCGCGAACGGTCATGGCCACGCGCTTGCTGCTGGATGCGGGATTGGAGAACAGCAGCAGATCGAACGGATCGCCCTGATCGCGTGCAGCAAAGCGCAACACCGAGCCCTGCACTCTGGGATCGATCAGCTTCATGTCGTAAGTCGCCGGCGCAAAGCTTTGGCCGGCGTCGTCGCTGTAAGTGATGATGCGGGCGCGGGTGGTCTGGAATTGATTGCGGATGTTGAAATACAGTCGGCCGTCGGTCAGTTCGACGATGCTGCTCTCGTTGGGATTCATATCGCCCTGCTCGTCAACCACACCGCCGACCTGCCAGGTTTGGCCGTGGTCGTCGCTGTAAATCACGTGGGCGCTGCCGTGGTGGACGCCGTCGATGTTGTAGCCATGATCGCAGGGGATGACCAGGCGGCCGGCATGTTCGCCGCGCAGCAGTTGAATGCCGTGCACGGGGCCGGTGGCGTACCAGTTCCAGCCGGCGGGCTTGACCTGCTCGGTGATCTCGCGTCGCGGCGACCAGGTTTGGCCGTGATCGCTGCTGGAAATGACAAAGACCCTGCTGTTGTTGCGGCAGAAGGTCAGCCAGATCACACCGGTGGTGGCATCGAGCACGGGGGCGGGGTTGCCGATGGTGATCTTTTTATCGCCGCCTTCTTCCTGCACCAGTTGCAACGCGCTCCAGGTTGCGCCGCCGTTGCTGCTGCGCTTCATCACGATGTCGATGTCGCCGGCATCACCACCGCCGGTCTTGCGGCCCTCGGCAAAAGCAAGCAGATCGCCGTTGGCCGCGGCCATGATGGCGGGAATGCGGAAGGTGTGGTAGCCCTCCTTGCCCGAAGCAAACACGGTGACCTTCTGCATCGACTCGGCCACCGCTGACTCAACGGCAGCGCACAACACCACCAGCGCAGCCACTCCGCATGCGATCCATCGATTCATCATTGACCCCTTTCAAGACAAATGACCCCAAACCGCAGCCGCGCCCCTCGCACACACACTTCCGCGGGCGGGGGGCTACTTCAGTTGAACGTTGCCGGAACCGGCCACGACCTTGCCCAGCACGGTGACCTGCTCGCCCAGATGGCGCAGACGATCGGCAATCGCCTCGGCGAAGAACGGCCGCACGATCAGCACGTAACCAATGCCCATGTTGAACACCCGCCACATCTCGTCTTCTTGCACGTTGCCCTGACTCTGCAGGAATCGAAACAGGGGCGGCACCTGCCATGACTTGGTGTCGATGCGGGCGTCGCAATCCTCGGGCAAGGCGCGGCAGACGTTGCCGGGCAGACCGCCGCCGGTGATGTGGGCCATGCCGCCGATGGTGTGCTTGACCTTGTAGCTGTTGAGCACGCTGACGATCTGTTTGGCGTAGATGCGTGTCGGCTCCAGCAGCAGTTGGCCCAGTGTGCGATCGGATTCCAACTCGGTGTAGGTCTTGTCGAGCTGGAGCTTTTCGCGCTTGAGGATGGCCCGCACCAGGGTGTAGCCGTTGGAGTGCACCCCACTGGAGGCCAGGCCCAGGATCACGTCGCCGCGCTGCACGCGCTCACTGCCTTCGATGACCCGCTTCAACTCGACGACACCCACCGCAAAGCCCGCCAGGTCGAAGTCGCCGCTCTTGTAGATGTCCGGCATCTCCGCCGTCTCACCGCCGATCAACGCGCAGCCCGCCAGTTCGCAGCCGTCGGCCACGCCCTTGACGATCTGCTCCATCTGCTGCGGGGTAACCTTGTGGATGCCCACGTAATCCAGGAACAGCAGCGGCTCGGCCCCCTGCACGATCATGTCGTTGACGTTCATCGCCACGCAGTCGATGCCGATGGTGTCGCAGACGCCCATCTCGATGGCCAGCAGCACCTTGGTGCCGACGCCGTCGGTGCAACTGACCAGCACGGGATCGCGGTAATTTCTTTTGAAAAGTTTTTCGTTGAAGTCGAGGCGGAACATCCCTGCGAACGAGCCATGCCTGCCCAGCACGCGCGGGCCGTGGGTGCGGCGCAGGTGACTTTTGATGCGATCGACCACCGCGTCTCCGGCATCAATATCCACGCCGGCAGCGGCGTAGGTGAGACTCGGTCGCACATTCGGAGCAGGTTCGTTGCTCATAGGTGATTAGTGTACTGTCCCCGAAAAAATTGACAGGTGTCCCCTGAACATCCTACATTTTTTCGCTGGAATTGGTCTTATTAAAAGATACTATATTTACATGATTACAGAGACCATTGATCATCTGTTCACGTCCCGCGGCCTGCGTTGCACCTCGCATCGTCGCACCATCTACCGCGCCCTGGCCGCCACCACCGCGCATCCGACCGTGGATGAGTTGTACCAGCAACTCGACGGCCGCATGAGCCTGGCTACGGTCTATAACACATTGGAATCTTTCTGCAAGACCGGGCTTGTACGAAAAATCCCCGGCAGCGGTGAAAACGGCTCGGCCCGCTACGATGCGACCACCGATCCGCACATGCACGCCTGCGATCCGATGTCCGGCCGGGTGGTCGATGTGCCCGATGAACTGAGCCGGGCTGTGTTCGATCAGATCCCCAAGGAGCAGCTCGAAGCCATCGAGAAGTGCCTGGGCTTCCGTATTCACGACGTGCGCATCGACCTGACCGGCGAGTTCGTCTCGGAACGGGACAACTGAGCCGCGGTCCGCAACCGCCCGCTTGAGCAAGCTCCGGACAGATGACGTGGGTCCGGGGGGGAATGACGACGAATAAAATCAAAAGGCCGGCCGGATGCAACCGGCCGGCCTTGTTGTTTATCCAGCCATCAGGCCAACGCGGCAATCAAACTCCGCTCATGGTTCACTTTGGGTGCCACACCCGCGTGCGGGTGTGCCTGACGTTGCTCACAACCGACACGCGGCCGTGACACCCGTCAAAATCAACCGCCACCCAACGCCCGCGCTGCACGCATCTCAGCGACGCCGGCGAGGCACGTACAGACACGCACCCGCCAGGCCCAACAGCAAGGCGGCCGGCTCGGGGATGTATTGAGCCGCAAGCTGCGCGAAGTCGCCGCTGTAGCCCCAGTGATCGCCCACGATTTGCAGGTCCGCCAAGGTAGCTCGTCCGTCACCGGTAAAGTCGTTGGCAGGTTACCCAGAGGGGAAACGACATCGCGCTTGCCTACGTTGACAATCTCGACTTCAACCTGTCACGCGTATGGCTGGGAACGGAACGAGATTCGATGTCTGCTCAAATAGCTGCAATATTCGTTGAGTCAGCGCCTGTAACGACACGCGCCCACGCCAGTCGATCGGGCGGCGATCCGAACGTTTGAGTCGATGTTTGCCCGGTCGCAGCAGGCGGGCGGTGCGGTCCAGCAATCGCAAATAACGTGACAACGTCAATCCCGACAGCAAACCACGCCCAGTCTGACGCATCGGGGCCAGCCAACGTCGGCGACCGCGGCCACGACCGGGGGTGATGGCCAAGGACGCTCCCGCCTTGCCTCGCTCGGCCGCAGCTTGGTCAGCCGCGAACGCTGCATGACGCACTCGTAACTTCACGGATGTATGCTCGCCCTGGGCAGGCTTGCGGCAGGCGCCGGCCGCGAACGGGTTCAGGTCGATGTAGCACATTGTGGCCAGTAGTTGGGCTTCATCGAAGATCGGCTTGCAGTTGTATCGGCCTTCCCAGAACGAGCCGGTGACGCCGTCCTCGCGGTTGGCTCGCTCGGCCACGTGCTGCTTGAAGTCCTTCATGAACTGCGAAAGCGACGCCAGCCGCTGCCGCGCTGATACCACTTTTTCCGGATCGGATGCGAAGGCGGCCACGTGTTCGGCCGTCGGCTCAATCGGCTGCATGTAGCCGTTGCGCGGCCGATGCACCGCCAGCCAGCGCTCAGCAACCTGTTTGTCGGACCAGGTTTCCGCTTCGCCGGGCTGCAGATTGACCAGGATATGCACATGATTATCCATGAGGGCAAAGCCCACGATCTCCAGGGCGAAGTGCGTGGCCAGATCGCGCAACCAAAGCAATATCCAATCCTTACGCGGCAAACGATCGTGGGCGGCAAGCTCCGATGCAGGAGCGGATGAGGACGAATCGGCGGCAGACGACGGCGGGTGCTCTTCATCCTTCAACAGGTGCAGGGCCCGCGTGCAACGGGACACGACGTGGTAAACGGTCGTGGCTTGCAGATCGATCTGATGGCGGCGAAGCAAACGAGCCATGATCGGCAAGATATCATCAGAAAATGCCCCTGTCAAAGGGTCAGACCCTATTGACTATAAAGGGTCAGACCCTATTGACTATATTGACTACGGACCCTATTGACTACGTATTGACTACGAAGGTGGAAACACGCTGGTGTCACGAGGTTGAACCGGCAGGAAGCCGCTCTGTTTGCCTTCGAGCCACTTGTCGTCGATTTCTTTGTCGCGCAGACTCCATAGGACACGGTAGGTTGATCTGCTACCTTGATGCAATTCTCCGCTGTTAAACGTCTGGACGTGCCCGTCCGCCAAGGCAATGTTGACGGCACCTGTCGGGCGACTGGGGTCCGCCCCCACGCCGTGCCGGCTGTACTCGACGATCCAACTGACCATCGGGCCACTACCGGCGCGGCCGCGGCCCCTAGTCTCTGGAAACTTGACAAGGTATCCGGAGCGATCAGTTATCCCAGCCCATCGTTCACTGGGCGCAGATGCCCAGCCGAAGTAATCTTCCTGCGCAGATAGTTCCCCTCCCTGTGGTGGTTCAAGAATCACCGCTTCCGTGAATAGCATTAGCTGGTCGAGTTGGTCTGACGTTCTACGGAATAGATCGCCCATTCGCTCCACGTTTCCCTGCGTAGTCCTGAATGGATTCCCTACATAGGAGCCATCCTCCACGCCTGACGCCCAGAAGTTCATCGCATATGAACGGAGGATATCTCTACCCTCCTCGTAGTAAGTAGGACACACCATCGGGCCTCGAATCAATTCGTCCAGCCGTCCGTAATGTTGTGTTGGATCTGGGGGAAGCTTTTTTTTGCGACGATCAGTGTTGGTGAGATACTGCCCCGCACGCTCACTGTCATACCACCAGCCCACCTCTCGCCCCTGACTGACATCACCCCCCGTCGTCTTGTGGTAGATCGGCCAGTGATAGAAGAACCGCTCGTTGAAGTCGTCGGCGTACTGGTGGGCGGCGGCGGCCAATTGGCGCAGGTTGTCCAGGCAATCGGTGCTGCGCGGGGCTTGCCGCCAGCGCGCGAGGGCGGCCATCGCCAGCACGATCACCAGAGCGACGAGCACCACTAAAACGATCAACTCCCAGATCGTCAGGCCCCTGGCTCGATATGTTCCGGTCCCGGACACGATGCATTCCCCTGCCCCCGCCCCCGGAAGTTTGTTCCCCTGAAGTCCCGCCCCCGGATGTTTTGCCCCCGGAAAGCGACACTGAGTGGCATTATAATTGGACGATGTGCTTTCACGAAACATGTTTGACTCCATGTTTTCAAAAATACTGTTTCTCGTACTGATGCCAGGTTTACAACGCGCTCTGACGAGTGTCCTGTTTCGCACGGACAGCGAAAGGTTAACCTATCAAGAGCCGCAAGTTAATCCTTGACATGAGACGCCGCTGGTTCCTTCACGGTTCCCGACTTTCGCGCACAGCGTGGCTCGCATGCGCGGCCTGTCTGGCGTGCTGGATCGGCTCGTACTTTTTCGTGGTATGGTTCGGCGTGGCACTTCCGGGGGGGTGGATGCTGCATCATCAGTGGATCGACGGGCGGATCGAGTGCGTCCTCGTGCATCAGCCGAGGGGCATTCACCCCCGGAATTCATATTTCAGCCTGCGCGGCCGGGATCGGCTTTCCTCGGTGATTGCCATCGCCACCAATAACTATCAACACCCCATGCATTGGTTGCTGGGCTTTGCATGGGGAAGCGTTGACAAACCCACCGGTCCGCGCGGCAATCTGGTGACCAGTAGTTACCTCCTGACACTGCCGTGGTGGTGTATCACGTTGATCGTGGTGATCGCGGCGGTGTGGCTGCAACGACGAAGGCGCACGAAGACCCCCCTATGCTCGCATTGCGGCTACGACCTGCGCGGCAGCGCGGGCCGAAAGACGTGCCCGGAGTGCGGCGAGCCTATCCCGAATCAACCACGTTCGCTCACCCCTGAAGTAGCTTTGAGCTATGAGCTATGAGCCACTAGCCGCCAGCCATGAGCCACCTGGGATGTTCCGTTGCGACAACCCTCATGGCTCGTGGCTCATGGCTTCACACTGACGGCCCCATTTTATCGCGGCGGTCCGTGGCGGCGCAGAGATAGATGGGTGAGGCGCCGTCCGATTTTGCGCCGTCACCTGTTGTGGTGATGTGTCTGCCTTGACAGATGCGGCCGATGGTTATCAGCGGCGGCGACGAGCAAGGAGAGCGGGCAGGAGCATGAGCATCGCGGTGGCCGGCTCGGGAACGGGCGTCGGGTGCATCGACACGCCGAAGAAGGACACGTGATCCGGATTATCCGTGTACACCTTGAAATTCGCGGTTTGGCCGGGCAATACCGGATCGCCATAGAAGTACAGATCCAGCGTCGCGCCGACGGTGACGTTATCAACTGCCCACGTAAGGCCGCTCTGGCTGCTGGTCGGCTCGTAAGGTGAACTGACCAGCCAACTGACGTTGTCGATCGGGCCGGTCACCTGATAGAACTCCAGGTGGAAGTCGCCCCAGGGATCGAGGCCCGAGTTGTAAACCGTCAAGTCCAGCCAGCCCTTGAACGGTTCGGCATCCAGATGCTCTGTAGTGGCGATGTCACCCAGAGCCATGCTCGTGCTGAAGACTGCATCGTCAGCCGACGCGCTCGGCGTGGTGAGCCAACCCATGACACAGGCCACCGTGATGGTTGCAACCACAGACGCAGCCCGCCCATACATCGCGAAACTCTTCATTTGTATGTCTCACTTTCTCCTGAGTGGATTTGAACCTTCTCTTCACATGACTGATTGCTCAGTCACAGCCACTAAATCCTATAGGAGGCTCCGGCCCGCCACAATGAATAATTGATCGTGCCGCGGGCCCAAATTGATGCCCAGCCGCCTTGCACAACAGTCACAAACCCCTGCACTTTCAACAACTACAAACGCTCCAGGCGAGGCGTCGGCTGGGTATCGGATGAACATCCGACAGCGATTTTGCTGACGATGGGGTTCAGCGAATCCTGGCTACCCGGCCGACAAGCTCAACGCGCTGCTCGGCCAGCAACTGGATCGCCTGCGGATAGGCTTCGCATTCCTGCTCGAAGACGCGGGCCGCCAGCGTGTCGGGCGTGTCGTCTTCCAGCACGGGACAGCAGCGCTGCACCAGGATGGGGCCGGTGTCGTAGGTCTGGTCGGCAAAGTGCACGGTGCAACCGCTGACCTTGCAGCCGTGGGCGATCACCGCTTCATGCACGTGATGGCCGAACATGCCGCGCCCGCCGAAGGCCGGCAGCAGGGCCGGGTGAATGTTGAGCACGCGCCGGGCGTAGTCGTCAGGTATCTGAAGCAGGCAGAGAAAACCCGCCAGACAGACCAGTTCCGCCCCGCTGCTGCGGATGGCGCTGAACACCGACTGGGAGAATGACGTCACGTCGTCGAAGGCTTTGCGATGGATCAGTTGCGTCGGAGGCAGACGATCGCCGAGCTTGTCGCGCACCTTGCGTTCAGCAGCCGGGTTGGAGCAGATGACCAGCTCGACGCGGGCGCTCAATGTGCCGGCTTCGATCTTGTCCAGCAGGTTGAGCAACGTGGTGCCGCCGCCGCTGATCAGCACTGCCAGTCGAATCGGTTGCCGTGTTGCCGCCATGACGCGGTACGATAACGCGCCATGAGCGCGGCGGACAATCCAACCTCCCCCACACCTCGCACCCGGCTGGCGCCTTCGCCCACCGGAGCCCTGCACCTGGGCAACGCCCGCAGCTTCATCATCAACTGGGCCCTGGCCCGCCGCCATGGCTGGCGCATCCTGCTGCGCATCGAGGATCTCGATGGACCCCGCCTCAAGCCGGGCGCCGATCGCCAGGCCATCGACCTGCTCCATTGGCTGCAAATCGACTGGGACGAAGGCCCGGTCTATCAGAGCCGCGATCTTGCACCTTACACCGCCGCCCTGGCGAAGCTGGACAACGCAGGCCTGACCTATCCCTGCACCTGCACCCGCAGCGACATCGAGCAGGCGGCCAGCGCCCCGCACGGTGACGAGCACGAGCTGCGCTACCCGGGGACGTGCCGACCGAGAAGTCGGGTATCGGGTATCGGGTATCGGGATTCGGGTCAGACAGGTTTTCCCGATACCCGAGACCCGAACCCCGATACCCGATCCTGTATCCGACTGATCGTGCCCGACGAATTCATCGCTTTCACCGACACTCTGCACGGCCCACAACAGATCAACGTGCAGCAGCAGGTCGGCGATTTCATCGTCGTCACCAAGGCTGGCCTTCCCGCTTACCAACTGGCGGTGGTGGTCGATGACGCGCGGCAGGGGATCAGCGAAATCGTGCGCGGCGATGATCTGATCGCTTCCACCGCTCGACAAATGCTGCTCTATCGCTATCTCGATCTGCAACCGTTGCCGCGCTACACGCATCTGCCGCTGGTCCTGGGCAGCGACGGCAAGCGACTGGCCAAACGTCACGGCGACACGCGACTGCTGACCTATCGCCAGCGCGGCGTGCCCCCGCAGCGCGTCATCGGCCTGCTCGCTTACTGGTCCGGCATCTCATCCGAACGTCAGCCGATGAACGCCGGCGAGTTCGCGGCACGGTTCGACCTGGATAAACTGCCACGGGAACCTGTCACCTTCACCAAGGAAGACGACGCATGGCTGCTCGACGTTTGACGATCCTTCTGCTGGCTGCACTGCTGGCCGGCTGCACCAGCAGCGGCACCACCGCGCGGCCCACCACGCAGCAGGTGACCATCAAAGGCCGCACCTTCACACTGGACCTGGCCCTGGACCCCGAGAGTCGCTACAAGGGCCTGGGCGGTCGCAAGACCATCCCCGACGACGGCGGCATGCTGTTCGTGTTCGTCAACGCCCAGCCGCTGGCGTTCGTGATGCGCGATTGTCCAGCACCGATCGATCTGATTTTTCTCGGACCCGACGGCCGCGTGGTCGCCATGCACGCCATGCAGCCGGAGCCGGGCGTCGCCGAAGTGGACCTCAAACGCTACGAAAGCCGCTGGAATGCCCAGTTTGCCATCGAGTTGAAGGGTGGCACGTTGGAGCAGTTGAACCTGTCGGTTGATGATCCGATCGATCTGCCGCTGCAGGAGCTTAAGGCGTTGGCCCGGTAAGTCGATGAAAGCGTAGGGTGCGCCCCTCTGTGTCCCGGCCCACGCCAGTCAACGAGCCACCATGCCTCAGCCATCGATTCTGCTGTTGATCTCCAGCGAGCGCGACACCGAAGCTGTGCGCCGCCAGGCGCAGTCGATGCTGCAACATTGGCCGGGCCAGGCGCCGACACTGCGCCATGCAAACGCGTGGCAGGCGATGAACGAACCGAAACTTCTCAAAGGCGTCGGCGTCGCCTGGCTGTGGCTGGAAAGCGATCCCGACGGGCGCAGCTTCGAGTTGATCGATCAACTGCAGACCCGGCCGCTGCCGGTGATGCTCACCAATCCCGCGCTTGATCTTCAACCCGGGGAGCCGGTGCTGGACGGCGTGATCGCCTGCCCGCCCGCCACGGAGCCCGCGCTGGCCTGCGCCCTGCTGGCCGCTCTGCACAGCCAGGCCAACACCTTCACCGCGCTGCGCAGCGAAGTGGAACTGTTGCGCCTGCATCAGGAGGGTGTGATCGATCAGATTCAGAAGGTGGATGAAGAGCTGCGCCTGGCAGCCCAGTTGCAGCGCGAGTTTTTGCCCACCGATCTGCCGCGGCTGGGAAGCATCGCCTTCCACGTGCTGTGGCGGCCGGCCGGCTACGTCAGCGGCGACATCTACGACGTGCAGCGCCTCGATGAAGATCACGTGGGCATGTTCATCGCCGACGCGGTGGGTCACGGCGTGCCCGCGGCCCTGATGACCGTTTACATCAAGCGATCCCTGGCTACCAAGGAGATCGACCCCGGCCACCCCAACAGCTACCGCATCGTTCCGCCCGGCGAAACGCTGTATCGTCTCAATCACGACCTGGTACGCCAGCATGCTGACAAGGTGCGCTTCGCCACCGCGGCTTATGCCGTGATCGACACCCGCGCCCTGACCGTGCAGATCGCCCGGGCTGGGCATCCTTTCCCCATGCTGCTGCGTCACGACGGCACTACGGAAATGCTCGAACCCGACGGCGGCGTGCTGGGCGTGTTCGCGGAACAGACCTTCGAGCAACTCGACCTGCAACTGCAACAGGGCGATCGCCTGCTGCTCTACAGCGACGGCTTCGAGATGGCCTTCCCCGAGCAAAGCACCGCCGACACCACCGGCCGCAAACGCCTTGCCAACCAGCAGTACACACAGGAGTTCGAAAAGCTGCGTGACGAAGCCATGGAGATGAGCCTGCTGCACTTGAGCAGTCGTCTCGACAGTCAGGCCGGCTCACTCAACCAGCGCGATGACCTGACTATTCTCGCCGCCGTGGCCCAACAATGACCGGGCAAACCAGCCGAGTCATACCACCCCCCACGCCACCATTTTCAGCCGCGCGAACAAGAACATATTTAAGTTAAATATGTTCTTACACAACTCGAGCAAATACCGCGGCAGGCAGTTTTTTCCGACCGGTCAGTGCCTATCCGTGTCTATCGGTGTTCATCCGTGGCTGAATCAATTCACAAACCCGGCGTCACGCAACAACCCCATGTTGACCGCGGGCAGTCCTTCCGCCTGCATGTGCAGTCGGTGGATGATGGTGCGGGCCAGGATGTCGGTTTCGATGTTCACGCGGTCGCCGACCTTGTGCAGGCCCAGCGTGGTGATGGATAACGTGGTGGGGATCAGGGCCAGGGTGAACGTGTCGTCTTCGACGTCCGCCAACGTCATGCTCACGCCATCGACGGTGACCGATCCGCGCGGCACGATGTAGGGCATCAAATGTTTCGACGTGCGATAGGTGATCCACACGCCGCCCCCGGACGTTTTCACTTGCGTGACCGTGCCGGTGCCGTCGATGTGGCCCTGCACGAAGTGCCCGCCCATGGGCTGACCCGCCGCCAGCGAAGGTTCGAGATTCACCTTGTCTCCGACGTGCTTGTCGCCCAGCGAAGTTTCCTGCAGCGTCTGGGGAATCACGTCGAACTGTAGCGTCCGCTCGTCCGCTTCCACCACGGTCAGGCAGACGCCGCTGATGGCAATCGAGTGACCGTCCTGCGGCATGTAATCGGTCTTCCAGTCGCGGCGGTCGATGACCAGTCGCACGCCGAAGTCGCGTTTTTCCAGGGCCGCGATCGTGCCCATCGCCTGAACTATGCCGGTAAACATAGCCAGATGGTAGCAGACGCGGTTGCCGCCGGCGAAGTCTGCCGCGCCTACAATCCTTGGTCCCTTCACTCCCCTGGAGCCTCCGTCATGTGCATGGAACGTTGCATTCGCGCAATCGCCGGCAGCTTCATTCTCATTTCCCTGGCCCTGGGTCACTGGGTCAATTCCTACTGGTACCTGTTCACCACCTTCGTCGGCGCCAATTTGCTGCAGTCCGCCTTCACGCAGTGGTGCCTGATGGAGAAGATCCTGGCCAAAGTCGGCGTCGGTCCGTGCGTACCAAAAGAAGCGTGAGCGCGATCAGCGAATCACAAATTGAAAACCGCCCGCCGCGCGGTGACGGACCCGATCGGCCCAAGTCCGCCACGCGCGCAGCAAGGCGACA
>CAYYGM010000009.1:26010-52969 GCA_964471555.1 uncultured Phycisphaeraceae bacterium | reverse complement strand
CAAGGCGTCGGCAACGCTGTTGGCCTGCGTCAGGTTGCCGATGCCGAAGGCGGCAATGGCTGTGGCATTGGCGAAGAAGATGCCCAGGGCCCGGCCGAACGGCCCACCAATGCCGCGGGTCAGGTAGAACATCGGGCCGCCGCTCTGTTCACCCTTGGCGTCAACGCGACGGTACTTGACACCCAGAAATGCTTCGGCGTACTTGGTGGCCATCCCCACCAAGCCGGTGACCCACATCCAGAACAGCGCCCCGGGCCCGCCCAGGTGAATGGCCGTGGCCACGCCCGCAATGTTGCCCACGCCCACGGTGGCCGCCAGTGCGGTGGACAAGGTCTGGTAGTGCGAGATGTCGCCTTCGCCGCCGTGTTCGCGACGACGGATCAGCCCCAGCCACAGCGCGTAGCACAGCTTGTGAAATTGCAAACCACGCAGCACCAGTGTCAGGTACACACCCGTGACCAGCAGCAGCGGGATCAGCAGGTACGGCCCCCAGATGATGTTGTTGATCCTGTCGATGGCGGCGTTGATCTGTTCGATCATGAGGTGCTCTCAGCCGAGGGTGGTTGGCTCTGCGATGGCAGGGCCACGATACCGCCTGGGTACTGGCCGTCAAGAGATGTCAGCTTAGAGCAATTGGCGTCCATATTCTTCCATGTGTCTGTAGCCGGATCGCTACGCGATCCCGGTCGCCAGTGCCGCGTAGCGGCCCGGCTGTTGGAGACTGTGACGTCATTTGCTCTAGCGCTTCAGGAAACCGACGGTGGATTGCAGGATGCGCTGGCGGACGCGCTGTCGGTCGGACTGATCTTCGCCGGCCTGCATGTCGTGCAGGTTGGCCAGGCAGAAGCGGCAACCGAGCTTGTGCAGGTGAAAGTCCACGTAATCATGCCAGGCGCGATTGCCGGGGTCCAGCGTGCCCAGGTGAAAGGCGCCGATAGTGCTGCGCTTGGGACAACTCGGCCGGTGATCTTCCCAGACCTCGGTCAGCAGGGCGTCGCCCCCGGAAGTGCCGCCAATCTCGTCGGCTTGGCGAACTTCCGGGGGCAGTTGCTTGCGAATGCGAGCCAGGCTGCGGTGCTTGATGGAAGCGACGTGACCGGGAGTGACGCCGACCGCTTCAGCGACCTCACTGTTACCAAGCTGGGCGTAGAAAAGAAGCTCGATCACCTGCAACTCGCGGAAGTTGAGCGACTCCTTGTACCCGCTGACCAGTTGGGTGATCGCTTCGGCCAGGGCGATACGCTGTGCGTCGTGGCGTTCATCGCGGCGAACGTACCAGCTTGCGGTGGGGTCCGGTGCGGGCAGATCAACGGGCGCGGCGTTGTCGTCCTTGCCGCGCAGTTGATCGTTGAGCAGACACAGGCTGGCAGCCTGGCCGCGCTGGGCATCGATGATGCGGCGGCGCAGGATGGTGAACAGGTATGTTTCCAGGCTGGCATCACCGCGGAACTGCCCGATCCCGCGCAGCAGACCGATGAAAGCCTCCTGCACATAATCCTCCGCATCCGCCGGCCGGCGAGCACGCTGACGGGCGAAGGCCAACAGACGTCCTTGGTAGCGAGCCACCAGTTGCGGCCAGGCCTGCTCGTCCCCGCGCCGCACCGCTTCGATCAGAAATCGTTCAGCTTCGGATAGGCCGTTCATGGGTGAGATGAATCATAATCACATGCCGGGAACTTAGCCACGAAGGCACGAAGGACACGAAGAGCAACAGAAACCGCGGATGAACGCAGATGCAGATTTAGCCACGGATGAACACAGATAGGCACGGATTAAGTCATAAACTATTCTGTGTTCCATCCGTGAACATCCGTGTTCATCCGTGGCTAAATCTTTACATTTCAACCGGTATTGAGCTGCGGTATTGTCGTGACCTTCGTGCCTTCGTGGCCAATCCGCATCAGCTCAACCGCATCACCAGATACCCAGTCACGACCAGGCCCAGCAGCAGCATCAGGCGCAGCGACCAGGCGTAGTACCCGCGTGTGGCGGCGTTGAGGAACAGGTACATCCCGAAGATGAGCGCCCCCAGGGCAGCCAGCGAGAACCACAAGGTGCGCTGGTGGGTTACCTGATCGTGAATGTTGCTGCTGATTGATTGCGCGATGTCCTCGATCAACTGGGGCTGGGCGTTAATCAGGATTGCCTGGCGCCAGACGGTGCCGTAGGCCCGATCGAAGCGCTGCGTGAACTGGTCGGAAAACGGCCGACGGGCAAGCAATTCGTTCGTGATGTTCCGGGTCAGTGCGCCGGAGTCCTGCGGCAAACGGCGACCGGTCTGGGGCGATAGCTGCGTCATGCGAGCACCAACTTGCTTCGAGAGCACTTCGGCTGCCGCTTCCACCGCGTCTCGCATGGCTTCGGCTTGGCTGATGTGGGCTGTATCGCTGTAGGCAACCAGCCAGTTACCTTGTTTGAAGTGGGCAGCAAATGTACGGGGATCAGTCACCCAGACCGCCTGCGTGAAATCGGTTCCAACCCAGGTTAGTCCATTGGGCGCTTGGTAGGCGGCAGAAATCTTACCGGACAGTGCATGGACGCGACCATCGTCAACGCCGACATCATCCGACAGACCGAGGATCAGAACGGGTACGGGTTGGGCGCCCTGCGCGGCCGCGTCGTTGCTCAATACGGTCAATTGATCGTCGGCCGTCTGGCGAATCCCCGCTGCCAGCGCATCGAGCACTTCCTGTGTCAGAAGTTGCGTCTCCCGGCTGCTCATTCTGCCGGAGTTTTCCCGCCGAACCAGAAGAGGTTGCGATATCCAGTCCGCATCCTTGGCCACGATCAGCAGAAGCTCTCTACCGACGCTCCGACCCACAGCCTCTGCGGCAGAATCAATGGAAGGATACACATCCGCCACGAAATCCTGATGTTCTTCAACGGCCGAAGTCCAGGGTGAACCGGCAATGATCACACTGCCGGATTGGGGAGTTGGTGTCTGCTGCTCGGCTGAGACGTTGGATGCCAGGACGCTCTCGTACACCTCCTGCGGAATTGGTTCAGATTTCACCTGGCTGGTCTGGACGTTGCCGTACTGCTGCACTACGCCAAGTTTGACCTGATGCACTTTGGGCAACACGATACCCAACATCAAACCCACCACGCTGATCGATAGCAGAATCGCCAGCAGGATCGCCACCGTGCGCACGGCCGCGGTCGCGGCGGGGTGGCGATGTTTGTGACGTCGCTTGCTGATGATGTGGCTGACGAACACCACCACCAGGGCGATGACAATCAGTTCCTGCCAGCCGAAGATTCCGAAGAGGGCGGGGTTAGTGATGGCGTCCATTTACTTACGCTCCTTGCCCGCCCCCGGAAGATGCTGTGGAAGCTGAGCCAGTGGCGATCCGCGGCCGGGCGGGCCAGGCGATGATCAGGATCGAAGTGGCCAGGAACAGCAGGGTGAAGATCACGAGTCCCTGGTCCATGGCCTTGAGGCACGTTTCGAGGGCCGGTCCGATACGCTGGGCTTGGATATCCGCGGTCATGGGTTTCCAGACGTGCTCGATGGCATAGGCGCCCTGGTTGCGAAAGATCTCACCGCTCATCATCGCCACCAGGAACAGCCCGCCGCAGCCGAGCATGGCCCGCACCACGTGTTCGATACCGTCACGTAGACGAGCTACACACATCAACAGGCCGCCCAGGATCAAAAGCAGGATGACGATGGAAAACCCGATGTCGTGGACGAGGTTGGGCCAGCCGTCGTAACCGAAGGCGCGGTTCAGTTCTGAAGCCAGATTGTGATCCATGGGATCGAACACCCCGGCCGCAATCGCCTCCGGCAGTTGGATCGCCAGAAGCAACCCGATCACCAGGGACGCCAGCATCATCAGTGATGCCACCAGCGAAAGAATGACGCTAAAGAAGCTGGGCAGCCTGGGTGTATATTGCGACGGCGACGCGGTGACGGGCGGCGTCTGCATGGCGGCGGGATTCCGTGACGGCTGCCACTCGCTGATCACGCGGCCGGCCCCGTCGGTGAAGACACCGCTGGCGATCAGGATCAGGTCGATCAGTTGTCCGATACCCAGCAAGCCGAAGGTCAGCAGCCACAGAATGCCCGTGCCGATCTTGCCGGCATAGAAACGCTGCAGGCCGCAGACAGGCACAAAGACCACCGGCATCACCGACAGCAGCAGGGCGACCAACCGGCTGCGCGGCGACACGTTGCTCGGCAGCACAGCCGAGTAAGCGTTGACCTGCTCCGCAGCGCCGCCTGCCGTGTGTCCCGCCGCAGCGATTGCCGCACCCGTCTTGGCTGCATGGGCCGCCTTCTGATTCAGCTTGTGGGCCCGCTCCGTTTCGTCATCGTCGAGATCCTCCAACGCCCAGTCTTCGGTGACGGTGGGATCGAACGGGCTGAAGGCCTGGGCGGCGAGCATCACCGCGGCCGGGATGCCGATCGCCATCAGTGTGTCGACGTGGGTGAACCAACTGACAAGCCAGCCCAGTCCGCCGGCCCCCAGTGCATATCCGAGGGAAAAGCGATCCGCGCGTCCGGGTGACATCGCCTTGTCGAAGTCCAGCAGCAGTAAGGACGCAGCCAACGGCAGCAGCACGATCATCCCCGAGTCCTGCCCGTCGTGAATGCGGATGATGATCCAAGGCAGCGTTGCCAGCCAGGCGAAGCCGAGTGTGATCACCGCCGTGATGAAGCGACGAGTCAGAGCTGTCTCGTCTTTCAGCGCCGAGAGCATCTGCGTGCGGGCCACGTGTAAGCCGCCCAAGGCGCCAATGCCGACAGACAGAGCATAGATCGCATCAAACAGTGCATCCTTACCGCCGGCGATACTGGTGCCGAGCCCCAGGACGATGATGGTGATCACTGCCAGCGTATTGCGTTGCTTGGCTGTCATCGGATCGCGCGTCGGGTCAGCGATCTGACCCGTCAGAGCGGGGCGCTGCTTGCGGCCGGAGAATTTGGCGTCAATGCGGCGACCCACGCGATCAAGCTTGCGCTCCACTTCCCTGGCGACGCGCTCCAGCTTTTCCTCGATGGGCGAAGTCTCTTGCCGCTTGCGGCTTCGCGCAGCGGTGGGATCATTCGTAGCGTTTGCAGTTGCGCCTGCGGTTGCGTGTTGCCGCATGCGGCTGCCCGCCTGTGCTGCGACCATGCTCAAGTCCGCAGCGGTGAAGCTGGCCATGCTCTGCTTGATGCGATCTTCACCGAAGACCGTCTCCACCATTTCGCTCACGCGCTGATAACGCTGCTGCGGATCCTTGGCCATCGCCCGGCTGATCGCCCCCCGGAAGGGTTCTTCGATGGCGTCGAGCTCGGGTTCGCTGGACAAATGCTTGAGCAGGATTTCACTGGGCGTTTCGCCGGCAAAAGGCACCTTGCCGGTGAGCATCTCATAGACGATCACACCCAGGGCGTAGATATCGATGCCGCGATCGTAGCGGCCGCCGCCGACTTCGGGGGCCATGTAGTGAACAGTGCCGACGGTGACCGTCTGGCTCTGGTGATGATCCGCGGCGATGGCTTTGCTCAGGCCGTAGTCGCCGATCTTGACATACCCGTTTTCGTAGAAGACGTTGGCGGGCTTGAGATCGCGATGGACGATGCCGCAGTCGTGCAGGTAGGAAAGTCCCTTGGCGATCTCGCGCAGGAAGAAGGCGGTTTTCTGCGCACCCAAACCGCCCGGCGATTCATCAATCAAATCGCGCAGTGACGGCCCGGCCACGTATTCCATCAGCACGAAGGGCTGATTCTTGTCGTTGTGCTTGACGTCGAAGATGGTCACCAGGTGCGGGCTCTTGAGGTTCATGCACTGGCGAATGCCGCGCAGCTCGATCTGTTCGTAACCCTGCACGGCTTTGAGGGCGATCTCGCGGCCGGAGTCGCTGACGGCGTAATACACCTCGCCGAACCCGCCGTGACCTGCGGCGCTCTTGATGGTGTAGCCGGGGAGGGGCTGGTCGCCGGGTTGATATTGATAGGTGTGCATGACAGTTTCTCAGGCTTCCGTGAGTCGTAGCGTCACGTCGCCCAGCGTCGTCGACTGGTTCATGTTCAAAGCGATCGAGCCATCAGCCTGCGGACAGCACAACTGGCCGTCGCGCAGGTGCAGGATCAACGGCTGACCTTCGGTGTCGGCCCGCAGATGACAGGTAGTCGCAGCACCCACCACAAGCTGGCGATCCAGCAGCACGATCCGCCGCAGATCGCCGCGCGGCAGGCGCGTCCCGGTCAACTCCAGCACGGCACTGGTGCTGGCGGCATGCGGCAGACGAAAACGAAAGCGGCAGCGGGGCGATAGCTCGATCTTGTCGCCGTCATTGAGCAGTTGCTCGCGCGTGGCTTTGCCGTTGATGTTGATTGGCTGCTCACTGCTGACAAAGTAATCCTCCTGGGCCCGGCGGATGGTGAGCACGGGCGAAGATGGATCGGCCATCAGCCCCACGTCGGGGCGCTGATCGGAGCTGACCGGCCCGAGGCGAACCGACTCATCGCGCACCACCAGTGCGGCGCTTTGACCGTCAGCCTGAATGACAAATTGCCTGGGTAGCACCGATGTGCCCTCTGAAAGATGCTTCTCTGGGTTACCATCATAAACGATGGCCGTGTCGGGCCTGACTTTCGTGCCGTCCAGCAATCCCAGCGGCCCGACCTCCAGGGCTTCACGACTGGCGGCAATGCGGTCGGCCAGTTCGATCGCATCGTCGATCCATCTCGCATCCGGCAGCAGCAGCTTCACCCGGCGAAGCTGTCGCCCGGCCGCGCGCACGTCGCCATCGTGCAGGGCGGCGGACGCCTGGTTGATCTGCCCGATCGCATCACGCAGTTCGCTGACTTCCATGCGATCCCCGGCCGCCGGCGCGACCGCTTGCAGCACCGCCGTCGCGGTATCGACCCGGCCGCTGTCCACCGCTTGCCGCGCCTGCGTGACCGCTTGTTTTGCCAGTTGACCCAACAGCGACTGCACGCGCGGATCGAACGGGCGCAGTTGGCGTGCCTGGGCCAGGTGATGGCCGGCCGCGGTCCAGTCCCGGCAGTCGATGGCGGTGGTTGCACGCTCGATGGCAGCGTCGGTGCGCATCTTGTGTAACTCGAACTCGCGCTGAGCCTGGGCGGCGTGGCCGCAGTCGTCGTCCAGGCCGTGCAGCATGGCAGCTCCCTGGGTGAGAAAGCCATCGCGGGCATGACGGCGAGCGTTGTCGAGCAGTTGGGCACGATCGAAACTGCGGCGGCGCTGCTGCTCCAACTGATCGAGGATCTGGCGGCGAAGCTCGCTGACCTGCTGATCGTTGGGTGCCAGTTGGCCGGCCTTGGTGCAATCGGCCAGTGCTTCGTTGAGCCGGTCCGCTTCCAGATGCCGGCGGCCGCGCTCGACGAGGGCTCGGATCAGCCTGGTGGTCAGGCGCTGACCTTCGCGGTGACTGCGCAGCGATTCGTGCTGCAGCAGTTGGTGGGCCTCGTCGAGGCGGCCGTCAGCCAGGGCGCACTGGGCCTGCTTGATGCGCAGGAAGTTCACGGTCGATCCTCCCAATCAGGGCGAGCCGCGTCGTTTCGACGCGGATGACGACGGTGCACATGACCGCCGTGACACGTGACAGACGCACTAACGGGTTTCGACCGGGTTGTCGGAGGTTTGGCCGGCATCGGCGGTGGCGGTGGTCGGCTGTTCGGTCGGGCCGTGCAGGTATTCATCAACCTGGGCCAGCAGGTCCGCTTCATCCACGACGCTGACTTCGATCGGCTGCACGAAGTCCGACTCCCGAGCCAGCACGCGCTCTGCCACGTCCAGACGCTTCTTGATCTGGCCGATCAGCTTCTCGGTCTGGGCCAGCTTGCTGTTGTCCAACTGCACACTGGAACCGACGGACGCCGCCTGCACCAGGCGATACTGGCTGGTGAGCGTTTCGATCTTGTCTTCCAGCAGCGCCTTCTGGCTGCGCGTCTTGTCCAGCATCTGTTCGGCCGCAGCCAGGGTCTGCTCGCGCTGCTCCAGCAGACGCTGCTTGCCCGCCAGCACGACTTCCGCTTCCTTCAGCAGTTCGAAACGATGCGACAGGTCATCGACCACCTGCTGGCGTGTGTACTGCCGGCCGCCGAGACGATAGTTGGTCTGCACCACGTCCACCGTGTCGCGCAGCTTGGAGATGCGGGCCCGCTCCTGCGCCTGCTGTTCGGTGCTCTGAGCGATGTCCTGTTTGAGGGCGGCCAGCTCGACTTCTTCCTCAGCGATGCGCTGAATGTTGGCCTGCATCTCGGGAATGATCTCGTCGAGCAGATCGCGGGCCCGGGTCAATTCAAACTCGATGGGCACCGCATCCTTGACCCGCCCGTGCAGCAGGTTGAGCGAGCTTTTGGCGTAGCTGACCATCTCATCGCCGAAGAGCAGCCCGCCGACCACGGCCAGACCGACCACCGCCACGCCGGTGCGAACCATCCACTTGCCAATCATCGTAAATCTCCTTTCGCAAACGAGTTACCGCAGCCAATGTGGGCGGCGAATGCTGCCCGTCTGCTGGGTAGTCGCAGGTTGTGGAGATTTATGACAGCCCGGTTGCGCGTGGTTTTTGTCGGCGTATCGAGCCGGCCCATGCGGGTCGATCACGCTCAGGCTGCGGCCTGTGTCGATGAGTCGCCTTTTTCCCACAGCATTTTTTGCAGTTGTGCGGGATCCTTCAGCGAGAGCAACTGGCGAATGCCCTCAGCGGTGACGGATTTGCTGAACAACCAGCCCTGGGCATGGTGGCAGGACAGACCCTGCAGCATGGTCAACTGGTCGGTGGATTCGACGCCCTCGGCCACGACGTTCAGCCCGAGGTTGTGGGCCAGTTCCAGCACCGCGTGCAGGATCCCCGCATAGTGCCGCTTGTTTTCCCACTGGCCGCTGACCAGTTGCTGATCGATCTTGATCACATCGAAGGGGAGCATGTGCAGGCAGTGCAGCGAGGAGTAGCCGGTGCCGAAATCGTCCATGGCCAGGTGCACGCCCAGTGCCTTGATCTCGTGCAGCACGCCGGCCACCTGATCCAGATCCTGGGCGATGACGTCTTCCGTGACCTCCAGCCACAGGCATTTGGCCGGCAGATGATTTTCTTTGAGCCCGGCTTTGATGTTGGTCAGCAGGTCGCCGTCGAGCAACTGGCGGCGGGAGAGATTCACGCTGACGAACATGTTGCGGCGAT
Source organism: uncultured Phycisphaeraceae bacterium (assembly GCA_964471555.1). GTDB lineage: Bacteria > Planctomycetota > Phycisphaerae > Phycisphaerales > Phycisphaeraceae > JADLFV01. The sequence goes on along the minus strand of CAYYGM010000009.1, from coordinate 43,825 downwards.
CGGGAAACGCCTTTCGCCATCGGCTCAGGTCGCGGCAGGCCTGGCGCAGCACCCATGTCCCGATGCTCTGGATCAGGTTCAATTGCTCGGCATAGCCGATGAACGTGCCCGGCAGCAGCAGGCCTTCCTGCGGGTGTCGCCAGCGCAGCAGCGCTTCGACACCGATGATCTGCGATGACTCGACGCTGATCACCGGCTCGTACTGGACCTCGAACTGCTCACGCTCCAGCGCTTCGCGCAGATCGCGTTCGAAATTCAACTGGTGCATCGCCAGGTCGTGCATCTGACGATTGAACACGCGATAGCAACCCTTGCCGGCCTTCTTGGCCTGATACATCGCAGTATCGGCATCGCGCAGCACGTCCTGCGGATTGTGATGGCCCAGCTCGCTGGTGACGATGCCCACGCTGGTGGTGGAAGTCACGTTCTTGCCCGTGATCCGGTGCGGCGTGGTGAACTCGGCCACCAGGCGCTGGGCCATGCGCTCGGCGTCCGCCTCCGAGTCGATGTCTTCCATCAACACCACGAATTCATCACCACCCAGGCGGGCCGGCAGGCAGCGCCAGCGACTCTTCTGGTGTGCGTCGCGATCGCCCAGCACGGATCGGATTCGCTCGGCGATGCTGATCAGCAAGGCGTCGCCGGCCTCGTGGCCCAGGCTGTCGTTGACCACCTTGAAGCCGTCGAAGTCCAGGAAAAGTACGGCAAACTTGCTCTGGCGGCGATGGCTGTTCTGCATGGTCCGGCCGAGCTGCTCGATGAAGCACTTGCGATTGGGCAGGCCGGTCAGGGCGTCGTGATACGCCTCATGCTGCATGTGGGTTTCATTCTTTTTCTGCTCCGTGATGTCAGTGAAGCTGAGCGTCAGGCTGTCCTGCATTTTGACAGCCGTCAATTGCAGCCAGCGATCGTGCCGCTGCCACCAGCGTGTTTCCTGGTAGGGAATGCCGGTGTCGAGCACGCCGCCGAGCTTCTTGGACAGTTCGGTGTCGGCGAACCAGTGAGCCACCTCGCTGAACTTTTTGCCTAGCAACTGTTTTTCGCTCTCGCCCAGCAGATGCTCCACGGCCGTACTGGCCATCTGGATCTCGAAGTCCAACAGTTGCTGGCTGCGATCGCGCACCGCCTTGAGCACCAGAACACCGCTGAGTGAGCTGTCGAGCACGCATCGCAACAGATGACGCAGCGTGTGCAGTTCGTTAAGCAGCCGCGGCTGCTTGCGCTTGAGACGCCGATTGATCGTTTGGCACATCCCGATGACCGCTCGGATCATCTCGATCAGCAGCACCAGTCCGCCCAGGGCCAGGCAAACGCTTCCGATGATGGTTGGCGCCACAGGCTGGTCGAGCACCGGCCACTGCCTGACGCTTGCCGGCAGATCGATGACGAAAAACATCGCTCCCAGCGGGATCAGGAACACACCCAGCAGGAATGATGAGTGTGTGCGGTGAGGGTGCCTGGGAGCAGCCGGCTCCGTCTGCGCTGTCGCTGTCTCTTGCACTTCTGAGGTGGCGGCGATGTTGTGTCCGCCGACAAAACCAACGTTGCCCGTGCTGAAATGGACCAGTTCACTGAGATAGCGCATCTGCTCGGCGCTCATGTCAACGAACTGCAGCCCCACGGCAAACTCACGAAATCCCAGCCGCCTGCACCAGGCCACGTCGGCGCTGAGCATCAGTACGGACTCGGTGTCATTGATCAGCGAGAGGCGCTGCCTGCCTTTGAGCCGACGGTGCGTGAAGATGCGGATGCCGCCGCAGGAGACATCCAGCACCCGGCCGAGGTTGCAGCGCATGTCTTCCTGGCGGATGCGTCCGAAGTGCCGCCGCTCCGGGCCGCTGCCGACTGGCGTTTGATCTTTCTCCTCTGTCTCTGCCATCGACCCCAGCTTTTCTTGTCAGATTGCGGTGACGCAACACGTTTTGGAGTTCGTGCTGTGCGTGATGCCACGTTCAACAAGAAACCATAACTCTGGACTCATCCTAAAACTGACCTTGTGTGATATCGAGCTTCCCCCGTCCAGCCTTGACGCGGCTGGAAGCACTCCAGGAACCTTTCCCGGATTTGGCAGGAATGCTCCACACAGCCTCTACAGACCGTACAAATGTGCGCGCCATCCCCGTTGCAACAGCGTTGCGAGGCTGGTCGTTGTCGGCTGCCAAGGGGCAAAGCCCTGGTGAGGACGCCCTGTCGGTGAGTGAAAAATGTTAAAAATATGCTGGTTCGCTTCGCACACCGGTGCTGCTGGGGCGTCAGAAGGGTGTAAGCCGGCAGATGGGGCCCGCGATGGATGGTGCAAGCCAACCCGATTCGCTACGCATTTCGCAGCAGGACGCTGCGGAGGTTACGGGTATTTCGCAGGTTCCGGATGTTGCGGGGATTCCGGGGGCGGACACGATCGTGGAGGACTTCGCCCAGGTGGTGGCCCGCTTCGAGGCGCCGCTGCTGCGCTATGCCCGTCAACTGGTGGGGTCGGTTTCAGCCGAGGCCCAGGACATCGTGCAGGAGACGTTTCTTCGCCTGCACCGTCACCGCGACAGCGCCCGGGCCCGCGACATCCGTCATCTGTCCACCTGGCTGTACCGCGTGACGCACAACCTGGCCATGGATGTGTTGCGCCGCCGGGCGAGGCAGAGCAAGGGCCGGCAACGTCTGCAACAGAGGCCGCCGGCCGCCGACCCGGGTTTGCATTTGATGGAGATGGAGCGGCAGGAGTTGGCCGGCCACGTGATGCGGATGTTGCGGCAACTGCCGCGCGATCAACGGGCGGTGCTGACGCTCAAGTTCCTGGAGAACCTGTCCATCCGCCAGATCGCCCGGGTGGTGAATCAATCGCCCAGCAACGTGGCGTATCACCTGAACAAGGCGCTCGGCGAGTTGACGCGAAGATTGAAAGACAGCGGAGCGATATGAACGACGGGGTACGAAAGCACGAGCCATGAACCGCGAACAGGCTGAAATGCTGCTGGCCAGACTGGTCTTCGACGAACTGGACGAGCCGACGAAGCGCGAGCTGCTGGCCTACCTGGAACAGGACGCCGAGTTGAATGAGCGTCTGGGCGACATGCGTCTGACCGCCAGACTGCTGCACGAAGGCTTCGCCGCCGAGCAACCGCCGAAGTTGGAGGACAAGCGTCGGGCGAAGATTCTGCGCAAGCTGGACGGCACGAAGCCGCAGCGGGGGCCATGGTCGATCAATACCCGTTCCATCATTCGCATCGCCGCCTGTGTGGGGTTGGTCGGGCTGATTGTGATTCCTCTGTTGCTGCCTTCACTCGGTGCTGCGAGGCGCTCAGCTCGGCAGATGCAGTCCAATTCTCAACTTCGCGGCATCCAACAGAGCATGGTCATGTACGCCCAGGGCAACGATGGCCAATATCCCGACGACCTGACCCGCCTGCTGGAGCAGAACTACTTCACCCCCGAATACATGCTCTCCCCGCAGGATAGCGCCAACGAGCCGAGCGATTTCGACAAGATGACCCATGAGCAGAAGCAGCAGTGGGTGCGCGAACAGGGCTCCTACGTGCCCCTGGCTCTGGGCGATAAGGTGACACTGGAGGGCAAAAAGATCGTCGGTTTCGAAAAGTTCAGTCAGGACAAACAGGGCGTCTCCGTCGTCTTCGATGACAATCATGCGCGATTCTACACCACCGACGAAGCCCGCAAGCTGATCGAGCAGCAGACGGGCAAGACCCCCGAGCAACTGACCGACAACTACCGCCGCACCGGCAACCCGATGGTCGAGCAGTCGCATCCCCGCGTTGCCGGCCGAGTGTCCAATTCCCAACTCGCCTTCAGTCAATTGCCGACCGAGGCGGCCAGTGTGGGCGGCATGGCCGGCGGCGCGTCACGAGGATTCGGTGTGGCTCAAAAGCCAGCCAGTGCCAGCGAGCAGGAGGAACGAATCAAAGAACAGCAGCGGTCATTCGGCGACCTGAGGATTTATTCCGGGATGCCGCAGGCCGCGAACACCTGGTACGGAGCCGCGGGCGAATTTTCCAACGGCGAGGCGGTGAAACCGGGTGACCAGCATCAGGCGACCCTCACCAAGCAGCAGAAGCAGGCACAGATCAATGAACTGCTCGTTGAGGCCCGAGATCTGCAGAAAAACCTGAGATACGAAGAATCAAGTGATAAGCTCAATCAGGCGCTCTGGCTCGATCCCGACAACAAGGCCGCACTGGCGATGAAAGGGATCAATGAGGATGCCCAGACCATGGTGGCCGGTCGCGAGGTCCGCCGCGATCGCAATCTCTACAGGGCGCGGCTGGGCACGGATGACTCTGAAGCGAATACGGATGCTGATAGCAGTGAGCTGATCCGTTATCCGGAGGACTGGCCGCAATTGACGGAACTTCAAGTCCCGGCTGAGGCTGTGAAGCCCACCAGCATCACAAGCAAACCCAAAGACGAACCCCGCCGCGTGCCGCCGCCGCCTCCTGCAGTGCCGGTCAATCCTTGGGTGATGACCGAAAAGGATCGCCTGTCCACCTTCGCCATCGACGTCGACACCGCCTCCTATGCCATCGCCGGCGAATACATCCGCAACGGCAAACTGCCGCCTGCGGGCACTGTGCGCATGGAAGAGTTCGTCAATGCCTTCGACTACAACTATCCCACACTGCATGACGCAAGTCAGACTTTCGCCGTGCTGGCCGAGGCGGCTCCCGCGCCGTTTGCACGTGATGCGGTGCTGCTGAAGATCGGCGTGCGCGGCAAGGTGCTGGGACGCGATCAACTCAAGCCCGCCCACTACGTATTCGTCATCGATGCCTCCGGCTCCATGGATGCGCCCGATCGTCTGCCGCTGGTGCAGCGCTCGCTCGATCTGCTGCTGGATCAACTGGCTGACAGCGACCGCGTTTCGATCGTGACCTACAACACGCAGCCCAGCCTGGTCGCCGAGGCGGTGCCCGCTTCGCAGCGCGACCAGTTGCGAAAAACCATCGACGCCATCCAGTGCCAGGGCTCGACCAATCTGCTCGATGCCATCACTTTGGGCTACCAGACGGCCGTCAAGCACAATCTTCCGGGGGTCAATCGCGTGATTCTCTGCTCTGACGGCGTGGCCAACGTCGGGCCCAGCGATGCCGATCAACTGCTCGAGCACGTGGCGGCCTATCACGATCACGGCATCGGCTTCACCAGCGTCGGCTTCGGGGCCGGCTCCTACGACGACCAACTGCTGGAGCAGCTTTCCAATCGCGGCGACGGCAGCTACCTGTTCATCGGCTCCGATGCCGACGCCAAGCGTGCGTTCGTGGAAGACCTGGCCGCCACGTTGCCGGTGATCGCCCGCAATGTGAAGATTCAGGTGGAGTTCGATCCCGCACGTGTTCGCCGCTATCGCCTGATCGGCTACGAAAACCGCGCCATCGCTGACACCGACTTCCGCAATAACGCGGTGGATGCCGGCGAAATCGGCAGCGGGCAGTGTGCGACTGCTTTGTACGAGTTGGAACTGCTGGGACCGGCCCTGGATGCCGACGATCGGCCGGACCTGGGCACGGTGTACGTGCGCTACCAGGAGCCGGATACCGATCGCGTGCACGAGATTTCCAGCCGCCTGCCCAGCAGCATCGTGCAGCGCCGCACGCCGCAGAACGATCCGCGTTTCTTCCTGGCCGCCTCGGCTGGCGAGTTCGCCGAGTTGTTGCGCGGCAGTGAACATGCCGCTGACGGGAACTTTGGGGCCCTGCGGAGCGTCATGGAACAAGTGAGCGCCGCCTTGCCGCTGGATCAGCGGGCACGGCAGTTGTACGAGTTGGTTTGCCGGGCTGAGGGTTTGCCCCGGGCCGCAGCCGAATGAGAAAGTGAACAATAAGCCATGAGCGATTAGCCACGAGCCACGAGGGGAACTGAGTAGACGCTCCCTGGTGGCTGATGGCTAATGGCTGGTGGCTCAGCTTGGGAGCCGTTGACATGTGCCGCAACCTGTTGAGCGTTCTGGCCCTGATCGTCAGCACCGTGACCCTGCACGCCCAGACGCCGACGTACAGCGTGCGCCAGGCCGGCATCGAGGGCCGGCTCGACCAGCGCGACTTCGTCTTCAGCCTCACGCTGGACCTGACCACCACGCACGATCGCCAGCGCATCGACGTCATCAGCGGCGACGTGACCCTGGTTGCCGATGAACAAGCGCAACTTGGCGACGGCGTGCTGAGCTACGACCTTGAGAGCAGAACCTATCGCATGACCTTCGCCCGAGCGGGTCATCACGAGGTAACGCTGCGCTTTGCCGCCCGCGCTGCGGTCGAAGCCAAAACCGATGCCGCGACCGACGAACCCTGGCATCACGTGTCGTTCGCACTGACAGCGGCACAAACCCGCCCGATCACCTTGCATGCCGATCGCGCTGACCTGGACATCGACCTTCCGGGGGCGGTGCGTGTGCAGCGCACGGTGAACGACGGCCGTTTGACGGTCACTGCCATGCAGGGCGGCCAGGAGCAGTTCGAGCTGCGCTGGAAGGCGAAAGTGCAGGCACTGGATGCTGAGTTGGTCGTCTCCAGCGAGGTCAACGCCATCGCAGCGATCAGCGTCGATGCCCTGCGCCTCGACACTTTGCTGCAATTCGACATCGCCCAGGGCCGCCTGGAACAGGTGTCGCTTTCCGTGCCCGTCAGTCTCAACGTCACGCAAGTGCGCGGCCCCTTCATCCGCGACTGGCGCCTCGACCCGCTCGATCAACAGCATCGCCTGCTGGTCGTCAGCCTCAACCGTCCTCAGACCGAGCAGTATCGCATGCAGGTGCTGGCGGAGATGCCGCTGCCCGCATTTCCCACCGCCATCGATCTGCCCGCCATCGCACCCACCGGCCACATCCGCGGCAGCGGTCACCTCGCCCTCGGCACCGACAGCGCCATCCAGTTGCTTGTCCAATCCACCACCGGCCTGGCCCAGATCAACGCCGAAGCCATGCCCCGCGCCCAGTTGGACGATCAGCACCCGCGCCCCATCCCTGGCGGCAAACTCTTCTGCTACAGCTTCCCCGGCCAGGACTATCACGTGCAACTGACCCTGGACAACATCAGTCCCGCTTACGATGTCGTGCTGCGTCACGTGCTGCGCCTGGAAACAGAAGACGCACTGCTGGATAGCGAAATCGAAGTGGATGTGCGCGATGCCCCGCTGCGCGAGCTAACGCTGCTGGCCCCGGCGGGATTCACTGTGGTGTCGGCAAGCGGAGCGGCAGTGGCGGATTACCGTGTGCTGTCGCCGCAGGATGACGTTGCGGGAACGCCGGTGCGGGTGATCTTCGCTCAGCCGGTGCTCGGGCGCAGTCTGGTGCAGTTGAAGCTGGAACTGGGACGTTCGCCGCTGGATCAATTGATCACCGTGACCGCTCCCCAGGTGCAAGGCGCGGCAAACCAGCGCGGTTACCTGCTGGTGGCTGCTGAGCAGGGTTTGCAGTTGGCTGCGCCCAAGGTTGAATCCTTGCGCGAAGTAGCAGCCGCATCAGCGCCCATGCGCGTGCCCGAGGTGCAGTTCGCTTACCGCTTCCGCGATGCCGACTGGTCGATCCAGCTTCAGGCTGGCCAGCGCCCGCCGGGCCTGCGCATGGAGGCGTTTCACCTGGTTTCGCTGGCGGACAACGTCGCCTACGGCAGCGTCGCGGTCAGCTATTTCATCACCGGCTCACCCATCGAACAACTGCAATTCGTCATCGCCCTGCAACTGGACAACATCCAGTTCGTCGGCCGCGATGTCCGCCGCTGGCAGCAGGACGCAGATGATCCGACGCTGTGGACCGTGACGTTGCAACGCAAAGTCATCGGCGATTACAACCTCGGCATCACCTGGACCCAGCGCTACAGCGACGCAGGTGACGTGCTCATCGGCGGCATTCGAGGGCAGGGCGTTGAAACGCAACTCGGTTACGTGGCGGTGGCCAGTCATCTGAATCTGAAACTGGCCTCGCAACCGGCAATCGACAGCGGACTGCTGGCTATCGATCGCCAGGAACTGCCCGACAGCTACCGCACACTGGTTAACGCGCCGCTGCTGCAGAGCTACAAATACGTGACTTCGCCGCACGAGCTGGCCCTGCACGTGGACGCCTACGAGCGCGGCACGCTGACGCCGGTGGTCATCGAACTGATGCGGGCCCAGACGCAGGTGGTGCCCCGTGATGACGGGCCGGCCGAGTCGGTCACTCGCATTCGCTACAAGATCAAGAACTCATCGAGCCAGTTTCTGACTCTCACGCTGCCGGTGGATGCCAGCGCCTGGTCGGCGAGGTTGATCGAGCGCGATGACAACGGCTCGGAAACCAGTCGCCGTGTGGCTGCTTCCGTGGATCCGGCCACGCAGCGCCTGTTGATTCCACTGCCTCGCCAGCGCGATCCCAATGAGCCGATCACCGTCGAGTTGGAATACGGTCAAGTTCACCACGCCGCGGGCTGGTCCGGGCTGACCACGTTCACCATGCCGGTCAGCGATGTGCGCAGCACGTTTGACAGTTGGACCATCAGCGTGCCGCAGGACTGGGCGATTCTCTCGCAAACCGATCAGATGCATGATGGCGACACGGCCACGTTGCTGCGGGCGATCGGGGCGAGTTGGGCTCAGGGTTGCAGGCGTTTCTTCAGCAATCCTGCCGGGCCGACGGTGGGCATCGCGGCGCTGGCGTTGCTGGGGGCGCTGGTGATAGCCCGGCCGCGAACGTTGCCCGATGCGGTGGCGGCGATGATGCTGCTGGTGCTGCTGTGGATCGGCATCCTGGCGGGCACTTCATCCGCATTCACCGGGCGCGTGGCAGCCACCGATGATCTGACCACGTTCAACTACACCCGCGTGATCGACCTGGACCGCGAAGAGCCGCCGGTTGCCCAAGTGCGGATCGTGCCGCGCTGGCGGCAGCATGCCACGTTTATCGGCGCGGTGGTTGCGCCGGGTGTTGCCCTGCTGTGCCTGGCCGCGGCGATCTGGTGGCGCAAGCTGCGCCCGTTGCTGCTGGCGATTGCGGGCACCGGACTTGTCGTGGCAGCCTGTCAGTTCCCGCTGACCGGGCGCTGGTTAGGGTATCTGTTGACCTGGGGTTTGCCGGCCGTGTTGACAGTGGTCTATCTGTGGCGCTTGTTGCGATGGCAATGGAGCGGCCATGCAGGCAGCGCGGCTCTGGCGGCGGCATGTTTTGCGCTGATGACGTTCAACGGTTGTGCCGCGACGCCGACGGTTGATCCGCAGGTGAACAAGACCATCGTGCTGAACCATCTGCAAGTGAACCTGACCGCCGAGCGCGACAGCCTGGCCTGCACGTTGGACTTCGAGTTAAACGCTGCCGAACCGGCGCGAGTCATGCTGCTGCCGGCCGATGCGATTCTGCTGGATCATGCCAACCTGCAAATCCAGCGCGGCCAGGAGGGCTATGACCTGGTGCTGCAGCGCGGCGGTCGTTATCAAGGACAAGTCAACTTCCTGCTGCCGTTGACGACAGCGAGCGACGGGCAATCGCGGCGATTCGATCTGCCGCTGCCGCCGGCCTTGAGCAAACGGATGACGCTGGATATCCCCACCACGGGCCTCGACGTCGGCTTCCCGGGCGCAGGCGCGATCCATGTGACCAGCAGTCAACAGGAAAACGCCACGCATGTCGAAGCGCTGCTGGGCCCGGCTGACAACCTCAGCGTCTGCTGGAGTCCGCGTGCTCGCCAGCGTGCCATGGAACAGACGGTGTTCTACGCCACCACTACCTCCGCGGTGAAGTTCGATGCCGGCCTGATCGAAGCCCGTCACGAACTGCACCTGGAGATCGCCCAGGGTGAACTGTCGCTGCTGCATGTGCAGGTGCCGACCAACATGACCGTCACCGCGGTGCAGGGGCCCAACGTCGGCGCCTGGCGCTACGACCCGGCTGCGGGCGAGTTGGAAGTGCACCTGTCGCGCCCGGCGGCGGGCGATTATCGCTTGCGCCTGGTGACGCAGATCGCGGCGGCAGATGACAATGACGGCATCGAGCTTGCCCCGTTGCGTGTGGCCGAAGCAGCGAGACAGCGCGGCGCGATCGGTCTGCTGACCAGCGATGCGGTGGACATTGCCGTGCCCGAACATCCGCCGACGATCAACACCGCGGACTTATCCCGTGATGCTGCGGAGTTGCTCAGCAACTTCGGCAGCCTCCGTTTCGCCTGCCGTGCCAACGAGGCTTCCGATCGGCTGCGGGTGAATGTGTTCGATGTGCAGCCGGAGATTCGCAGCATGGAGAGCGCCAATTTCACAGTGGCCGACGAGCGACTGGTCAACGTCAGCGGCCTGGACATCGAGATTATCAAGGCGGGCGTGTTCGCGCTGCGCCTGGCGATCCCTGAGGGATACGACATCGACGCGCTTTCTGCCGACGGCATGAGCCACTGGGACGAGCAGGTTGAAAACGGCTCGCGGGTGGCGACGATTCACTTTGCCAGCAAGCGGATCGGGCCGGTGCCGGTGCACGTGGCGCTGAGTCGTCCGATGACCGGTCTGCCGACGACACTGGATGTGCCGCGGGTTGAAGTGCTCGACTCACTCAAACACGAAGGTCGGTTGGTGATCTCCGCCGAGCGCGGTGTGCGTTTGACCGCCAGCGGGCGGGAGGGCGTCAGCGAGTTGAACCCCACGGATCTGGGCATCCGTGAGCAGGGTGCGCTGGCGTTTCGTCTGCTGCGGCCGCAGTGGACGTTGACGCTGGGCACCGAGGTGATCGAGCCGCGCATCACGGCTGACTCGCTGCACGTGGCCACGGTCAGCGAAGGTCTGGTGCGACACGTGCATTATCTGGTCTATTCGCTGCGTCATGCGGGCGTCAAGGAGTTGAACGTGCGCGTGGAGTCGGGTGCGCTGGGATTGCAGATCAGCGGGCCCAACATCGCCCGGCGGCAGTTGATCGATGAGGCGGCTGGTGTGTGGCGCATCGAGTTGACCGGCAAGTGGTACGACCCGACGTATCCGTTGACCATCAGCTACGAAACGCGCTACGAACGGGCTGACGAAAAGGTGGCGATGCACCCGGTCATTGCCGAGGATGCGGACCTTCAGACCTGCTACATCGCCGCCCGCGCCGCCGATCGTGTGGAGTTGACGCCGCAGCAGGTCGGCTCCATGCTGCAACCGGCCGATTCGCGCACCATTCCGCGCCAGTTCGGGGCGGGTGATCTGTCCGACGCGGCTTTGGCGTATCGATCAGCGTCGGCGGAATACGACCTGGTGTTGGGTGTCAAGCGTCACGCGGCAGCGGACCTGCTGGCGGCCGAGGTGCGCTCAGCGGATGTGGTCAGCGTGATCAGCGAGACGGGCCAGGCCATCCATCGCGTGCAGTTGGAGTTGCTGGTCACTTCCAAGCGCAACCTGGAGATGCAACTGCCGCCGGCAGCGGAGGTCTGGTCATTGATGGTCAATGGCCGTGCGGCGCTGCCTTCCGTGCGGCGTGAAGCCAACGGTGAGCCGGTGTATCTGGCCCCGCTGGCCCAGAGCGCGGCCGGCGACCTGCCGGTGAGCGTGGACCTGGTGTACGTCACGCCCGCCGGCGCCGACTGGCAGTGGAGCCATCCGACTTTGCAGGGGCCGCGCTTCGATCTGCCGCTGCAGAACGTGCATTGGGTGATCTACGCACCGCAGGACTATCGCTACGACAACTTCGCGGGCACGATGACGCTCAACGAAACGCAGATGCAGCAGGCCGGCGTGGCGGACTACGGCGTCGAAGCTTACGAGCAGGAAGTGCGCAGCTACCAGCGGGGCAACATCGCCAAGGCCATCGAATTTCAGAGCAAAGGCAACGATCTGGCCGGTCGTGGCGATTCACGGGCTGCCAAGCAGGCATTGGAAAACGCCTACAACTATTCGCTGGGCGACACCGCCTTGAACGAGGATGCCCGCGTGCAATTGAATCGATTGACGCGCGATCAGGCCTTGCTGGGCCTGGTGGAATCGCGCGGCCGACTGCGGCAGATGAACGGCCCCGCGCCTCAACAGGCAGAGCCGACTCAGCAGATGCAGGCAATGGGCTTCGAGCAGATCAATCGCCTGCGGGCCAGCCTGAGCCAGACCGACAGCGAAAACCTGGAGATGATCATCTCGCAGTTGATCGAGACGCAGGAAGCAGCCGCGGGCGTGAGCATGCCGATGGTGGTGAGCATGCCGCTGCGTGGCCGGGTGCTGACGTTCGAGCGATCGATCCAGGTGGAGCCGGACGCGGCGATGACGGTGAGTTTTCACGCTGAGCCGGTGGCGGCCGCGGTGGTGAATCGGCCGTTTGTGTGGCCGGGCGGTGTGCTGCTGGTGTTGCTGTTGATCTTCGCGGTTTGGCCGCGCGTGATGGCGACGGCGAACCGTTGGCGGATGGATGCAGTGAGCGTGTCGGCTGGACAGGCCGCGGACGACGGCTTCTTCGATGAGCCGGTCAGCGATGATCAGGGTTGAAATACGTGGGCGATTCTAGAGCAGGGGCCTATTGCAACTGTAGCGGCCATCTCACGGCAGAAGCCCGGCCTGTGCCAGGCTGGGCTGCCCACGGACGCATTCCGTGGGCTTCGTGACGCTACCGTTGAATTGGGCCTGCTCAACAAGTGATGATTATGCGGCCTGCTCTGCAAGCATTACACGTAAATACCAAGGGCGTTGTGACTTTATCCGGCATCAAGATGATCCGCGGCTTGCAGGTGGTCTTTGCTCATTCCCGGCGGGCAATCGCTCGGGAGCAGAGAGGCCTGTATGAGGGGTTCTGGGGCTCAATCGAAACCGGCGTCCATCCGTCACAGACTGCACACCTGTTTTATTTCGTCGCGGCGGTCATCGGATTCAGTTGAGATTCAGCAAGCCCCCCAGTGCGAACCACTGGAGCCGCGGTTGCTGCTGAGCGCTGTGCCGGAGGGGGCATGGCAAACGTTTATCGGTGGCATCGGATCTGATGACGCCGAAGCAATGGCCATTGCCAACGACGGCAGCATCTATGTCACGGGCCGAACGAAATCCGCCAATTGGACGCAGGGGGGCTATGACACCACGTACAACAGCGTTGAAGATGCATTCGTCGCCAAGTCGAGGCGGGAGCGATCATTGATCCTGGGGAGTTTCTGGGTATAGCCCAGGATCGTCAGCAGCAGGGGTTGCCTATCCTCGCGTTGCATCCGCGCCCGCAGCACCCCGCGCCGCCGGCCTGGGTGATTGAAGCCCTCAAGCTGCTCTCTTCCATTCAGTCGCAGGAAGGCGCGGTGGTTCGTCCACTTCCGGGGGCGCAGCAGCTTTACAGCGAAGCATCATCGCGGCACGTGCTACAGATCAGCCGATGGACGCCGCGGAAGCTGAGGCCCTGCGTCTGGCGTGCAATCTGGTTGCTGCGCCGCTGCTGCAACTGCCGACAATGACCGCTGGCTGGGAGCCAAGGCACTGACCAGCGTGCAGCGCAGCGCTGCGATACTGGTGGGATTGGAACACACCTGGGTGAAGCTGCCATTCGTCACGCCCAGTATGCTCTGGAGGAAGCGCAGATTCTGTTGGAGCAGGGTGAGAAGATTTTGACCACGCAGGCAGCCAGCGAATGGGAAGTCCGCCGCCAGCGCGTCCTGCGCGATCAGGTCCAGGCTGCCCTCGACCAGGCAAAAGAGAATCCGACCTGACCAAAGCCGCGTATGACTTGGAGAAGCAGCGCCTCGATGAGCACCAGCTTCATGCTCCCTTTCCGGGGGTCATCACTCAGGTCATCCGCGACCCCGGCAGCACCGTCGAACAGGGCGAGCCGCTGATCGTCATCACGGATTTGAGCCGCTTGAAAGCGGAAATATACCTGCCAGCAGCGACATACCATCAACTGAAAGTGGGCGACACCTACGAGCTTCAGGCCAGCGAACCGGTCAACCAACTGCTGCAAGCCAAGCTCAGCTTCGTCGATCCCGTGATCGATCCCGCCAGCCAGGCCGTTCGCTGCGTCTTTGTCATCCCCAACGACGACTTGGTGCTGCCCACAGGGTTTCACTTCGAACTCGAGTTGCCATGAAGCCCGCTGAATTGGATGTCCTGCGGGCAACCATCACAGACGTTTTGCTGTGGCTGGTGCAAGAAGATCACAAAACATTGCATTGCACGAAGCTCAGGCTAAGCTATGGACCAACCGGATTCCGATCAAAGGGGCAAACCGATGAACGATTCGAATCATTTGGGTAACGGCGCACATGCCGGCGATACTTCGCCGGCCCCCGGCCAGCAGGTGCGATTGCGTGTGGATGAACGCCAGATGGCGACCAACTATGCCAACGCATTTCGCACGCATGCCACGCCCGAGGAACTGATGCTCGACCTGGGCATCAATACCGTCCAGCCCGCCCCTGCCGGCAGTGCGGGCGGTGACGGCAATCAGCCGCAGGCTGAGTTGGTCATGCGCACCAGCAACCGCATCATCATGAACTACTTCACTGCCAAGCGATTGGCCATCACGCTGTCCCAGGCCATCCGTCGCCACGAAAGCCAGTTCGGTGAAATCAAGCTCGACGTCAATGAACGGGCCAGAGGCGCCAATGGCTAATCCTGAATCTTTGTAACGAGCCGTTGGGTGCCACTGCCACGTGCGGCAGTGCCTGGTTCATGGCACGACCGACGCGCGGCCGTGGCCCTCGTTCCAGAAAAACAGGATACGCTCTAAGCCGTGGCGTCAGGATTCAACCTGGCAAAAGGTCTGGGGGGACGCCGGCAAAGACTGGATCAGTTATTCCTCGGGCACATCACCGGCAATCGGCGACGAATTCTGCGACAGACAAGCGGCGAAACCGCAAGTTTCTGTTGGTTTTCACCCAGGCGCCGGCGCGTCAATCATCATTAGCCGGTTCGATCAGTTTGGGCGGGACCAGCACGTTGATCCACGGGAAGTCCGCCTTGTCCGCCACGCGGCAGGCCATGATGCGTGCTGCCTGTCGGCCAATCTCTTCGCAGTTCATGTCGATGGTCGCCGGTCGAGGATGGCAGGCCGCCAGGGCGGACAGATCATTGTTGCAGGAGATCAGAATCATTTCGCGGCCGACTTCAACCCCGCGTTGCTGAAGCATCGGTTGCAAGCTCGCCGTCACCTGATCGCTGGGCACGAACACCCCCGTGGGGCGAGGCTCGATGGCCAGCAACCGGTCAACGATGAATTTCAATTTGTCAAGGCTGAATCGTTGAATGGGAGCCGTCCGCGGGAAATCGAGTCGGTCCGCATCGTCGAGTACATGAACCGTTACACCATCGTTGCGATACGCTTCGGTCAAGAATCCGGGATAACGGTTGGCGGCTGAGGAATCGCTCAGCATGGGGTTGAGAAACGCCAGCTTCTTGCAGCCCCGCTTGATCAGGTATTCAGCGGCCATGCGGCCGATGGCATCATTGTCAGGACTCACGGCATCCCAATTGTCCTGATGGGTGTCGCGGCGGGTCATCAACCAGACTTTGGGCAGAGAAGCGAAGGCCTGATCGTGAATGACTCGCGGTTCGCCGGCACAGGCGAACAGGCCGGTTACGTTGCCCTGCTGAATCAACGGGTGCGTGGCGGAGTCGGTTTCCAGTGAACTGACGATCAAGGCGGCGCCCACCTGCCCGGCCCCTTGCTCCAGGCCGCGCAACAGCGGCGAGAGCATGTAGCTGGTGGTGCTGAGTGTGCCGATGGGGAACATCCACAGGTTGGTGGTGTGCTCGGCCTTTTCGGTTTTCTGCGGGATGTGGGGCAGGTGGTCGGCCACGAAGGAGCCTCGCCGACCGTGGCGATGGATCAACCCTTCATGCTCCAGTGTCACCAGAGCCTGGCGCACCGGCCCGCGGCTGACGCCGAAGCGCTCGCACAGCTCGGATTCCGATTCGAGCATGAGCCGCGGCGGCAGCTTCTGATTGAGAATGCGGTCACGCAGGTATTGAGTCACCAGGGCATGCTTGACCTTCGAGTCGGCCGAATCCGTTTTTGACGAGGTTGTGTTGGCCACAGTCTGGGTTCCGTACCGGGGTGTGATATTGAGCCGAGCCGGAGCAGTTCTTCCATTCTCGGCAGCCAGCCGGGATTCCATGATGGATGACATCAAATCATGATAAACACCCAATGGCTACTAAATTATACCCATTCTTGCTCCTGTTCGCAAACCATAATGAACGAAATGTATTATAACTCAATCTGATATTATTAAATAACTTATAAATATAAATCCAGAATGTACGAGTCGATTCCGACAGTTCTGGATAGACATAAAGTATTTACTCATATTTTGTGTTTTGTGTATTGCATTCTGGCAATACATCATTATGCTAAAAGTTGATACATTATGTTCTATATGGCGGGATGTCTGGGGTCTGCTGACCCCAGTCGCCAGACTAAGGCGAAACGATCCGGTTCATGTTCTACTCAACTCGAAAGGAGAAGCAGATGAGGATTTTGAAGCGTGTTGTGGTCAGCATCTTTATGTTGGCTCTGAGCGGTGGTACGGCCTGGGCCACCGATACCTATCCCCCGGCCACAGTTTCGTTGTCTTACTTCAACAACTTCGACAACGCCTCCGATGCGGACGACTTCTACACCGCCAGCGGCTTCCCCAACTCCTATCCCCCGGCTTCCCAGTACGCACAAAGCCCCGACGCCGTGGTGGAAAACGGCCTGCTCAAAGTCCTCAACGCACGACACCTTCGTTCCAGCAAGTATGGCGGCATCACCATCCCCTATGTCAACACCGATTGGAACGGCGTCGATGACTGGATCATGTCAGGCACCGTCACGCCCACCAGTGCCGGTAGCGGCACCGCCTACGGCTTTTTCGCCACAGGCTCAGTGGTGACGACCGGAAGTGACTACGTCCCGACCCGGAGCAACCCCGAAGGCAACAACGACAGCGGATTTGCTGCCATGTTCTATTCCTTGGCCAATGCAGGTCAGAAACGCATTTATATTCAGGACTGGGGCGGCGACAATGTCAACTCATCCGCAAGCGCCTATGACTTGGCGGATGCGGCAAACAATCCCGTCATCGGGCAGAACATAACCGATGCCTGGGACACCAACAACAGTCCTGTTCAACTCGTGCTGTCGGCCCACTACCACGACAGCAACCTGGTTGATCTGACGTTCGCCGTCTATGACGCCAGTGGCTCCAGCCTGGTGCAGATGGCCAAGACCACGGTCACCGATCTGAACGCCAACACCGGCACCCACTTCGGTCTGTTGTCTCTGAAAT
Source organism: uncultured Phycisphaeraceae bacterium (assembly GCA_964471555.1). Classification (GTDB taxonomy): domain Bacteria; phylum Planctomycetota; class Phycisphaerae; order Phycisphaerales; family Phycisphaeraceae; genus JADLFV01. The sequence continues at coordinate 26,666 of CAYYGM010000009.1, read as the reverse complement.
ACAACTCGACCAGTTCCTCCTGGCCCAGCACCGATTACGCGGCCTACTGGGATGACTTCTCGCTGATCCTGCGTCACGACGGCGACGCCAACGGTGACGGCATAGTCAATCTGGCTGACCTGCAAATCCTGGGCGACAACTGGCAAGCCAGCGTGGCTACCTGGGCCATGGCCGATTTCACCGATGACGGGACCGTCAACCTGGCCGACCTTCAGATCATCGGTGACAACTGGGGTTACGGCACCAGCTCTGATCTTTCGTTCGATGAAGCATTGGCGCAGGTCGGGATCACCATTCCCGAGCCGACGTCGCTGGTTCTGCTTGCTCTGCCGATGGTGGGCGGGCTGCTGAGGACGCGCCGCCGCTCCCGGCAGTGATTGGAGATGAGAGTCGGATACTGAAAGCTAGAGCCCTGCGATTCATTTCGGCCACACTACTTTTGTGCGGCGAAGGAATCATGGTCTCTTCATGGAATCCCTTATGCCATGGACAAGCCATTTTTGGAGGAGAACAGATGATGAACCTGAGAGTGATCTTAACAACTGTGGCCGTGTTGGCTCTTAGCAGCGGCAGCGTTTTGGCGGCTACTGTACCGTTGTCCTACTTCAACAACTTCGACAACGCCTCCGATGCGGACGACTTCTACACCGCCAGCG
>CAYYGM010000009.1:11431-25910 GCA_964471555.1 uncultured Phycisphaeraceae bacterium | reverse complement strand
AGATGGCCAAGACCACGGTCACCGATCTGAACGCCAACACCGGCACCCACTTCGGCCTGCTGTCTCTGAAATACAACTCGACCAGTTCCTCCTGGCCCAGCGACGATTACGCGGCATACTGGGATGACTTCTCGATCATGATACCCGAGCCCACCGGGTTGGGGCTGCTGGGACTGGGGCTGGTCATGATCCTGGCACCCAGATGCAAACGCTGACTGTTCGTTATGGTTATCCGGCGCTGGGCTTGATGGCTCAGCCCCGGTTTGCTCTTCTGCCGTTCAGTTGCCATATCAGCTTCAATACTGAAACCGCTCACTTGACCGACCACAGTTGGGTGAGCGGCGATTTTTACCGGCGCTGGCTCGGTGAGCCGGGCGAACCTGCAGAGCGAAGGAACGACCGGAACGGAGCGGTTACAGATTCCCTGGCGTTTGTCGCTGCGTTTCCGAGCCGGGCAGGTTGAATCCGCCTGCTGCTGACAGCGATTGCGCTGAGACGTCAGCGATGCCCCAATTCTGACACACGTGAGTCCAAATCCTTTTCGTGGGACGGAGTTTGACGTAGGATGGTTACTCGAAGGCACGGCGGCGTAGCCGGGCGGAGGCCATTTCTGAAATGTCCACTAACGTGCCGAGGGTAGGACAACCACTTGGATCATCGGGATGTGGGAACGCCCCATGCGCGATCGGCATGGGGAAGGGGTGGCGGGTGGTGATCGCATCGTTGCTGGTAGGGGTAGTCTGCGGTGTTGTACCAGCTAGACGGTGTAGGTATAGGTTGGCGCCGTGGTTGCTGGTAGGGGTAGTCTGCGGTGTTGTACCAGCCATTGCTGCGGATCGGGGTGAGTTGGCTGCGGCGCCGATCAAGATTTACGTGGACGAGTCCAGATCGCTTCAACTTCCTAATGCCCTGTGGAAGCATCTTGGCCGGCGGGACGGATGCGTTCAGACCCGGGTGATGGATCTGATCACGTATGAGAGGCTTCGCCAGTATGACGTGTTGATCATCTGGAACGAGGTTGATGATATAGCCTATTCGCAGGAAGAACTGGACGCGGTGCGGCAGTTCGTGGCACAGGGCGGCGGGCTGCTGATGCTCGGTACGCCGAATCTGGATGAATCCGAACGTGCGCCCTTTCGACTGCGGCAAGGCAGATTCGAGGACATCCGGCCCGCACCGGTATCTCACTACGCGCTGAACCAGATCGCAGCCCTTTTCGGCGCAGCTTTCACCAACGCATCGCGCATGGACGTGCCGCAGTTTCCCGGCAGCACGAAGGTGAACGGCCAAACGCAGGTGGATCGGCTGAACTTCAAGCAGCATTTGGCCCTGGTCAAGCTGCCCTCGGCCGGGGCTGAGGTTCTGATGAACTGGCACGATCTGCCTGTCGCTGCCGCTCTGGCAACGGGCAACGGCCGCGTCATCGTGTGCGGGGCCCACCGGCTGTTCATTCAGTATGGAACGGAGTCACAGAGGAAGCAGGCGCAGACGGTCGATGTGATCGCGCAGCAGAAGGCACTGCTGGTCACGTGGGTGATGTGGCTTGCGGAGAAAAGCCCGGCTCGAAATGTGACGGATAGCGATCTGCCGCCGACGATCCCCGGCCGCATGCACCTGGAGACAGACCAGATCGACGTCTATTGCATCCCACAACTTGGCGAGCAGGCCAGGACGCTGGTCAGCAACTGGCAGCGCGTCTGGCCGGAGCTTGAAGCCCACACCGGACTGACCAGCCCGCTGGAGTTGATCCCCGCCGCAACCACTGACCGCAAGCTCCAGGTTTATCTGCGCACTGCAAGGACCGGCGGCCGCTCCGGCGGCATCAGCATTTCCATCCCCGGCCTCAACCAGGAGCAGTGGCGCATGATCGGCGTCCTGAGCCACGAAGTCGGCCACAAACTGCTGGGCGGCTGCAACGACAGTGTTTCCCAGGCCTTTGCCGAGTGGATCAACGCCCGCGGCCTGGCGGCGGTAGGATTCACGAAGGAATCACGCGAAAAGATTGACGATTACACCGCCATGTTTCTCAAGGCCGACCCCGATCGCCACAAGCTGGACATTGCCGACGATCTGACCGTCATCCGGCAGAGAAGAGCCTGCCAGGGCAAGTGGATCTGGATGCTTGGACAACTCCAGGACAAGTACGGCCGTGACATCATCAAAAAATACCTCGCTGCACTTCGACAGAATGTGACGTTGACGGGCCCCGGGCAGAAACGGCTGCCCAACGGCAGGCAAGTCAAGCTGACCATGGCCGATCACATCCGAGCGTTCAGCAAGGCAGCCGGCCAAGACCTCACCCCCTGGTTCAGCGAACTCGGCATCACCGTGGACGATCGCCAGATCGACGCGCCGGATTCGCAGGAATCGGAAGACTGAGACGCTTGAGTCTGGGTTGCGGTTGTGTGTTGCTACCTCTACCTTCTGCCGAGATGTTATCAGTGCGGTTGGAGCAGTGGTCAGATGGTTGCTTATTGTGTGCCCTTTGAGATTTGTGGGTTGAATCACGAGAGCATCAGCGATCCGGATCTGTACGTACAGCCCGTCATCGTTCGTCGTTCCTGTGGCGAAGATGTCAGGTTGCAGATGTCCGGTCGATGCGAACTCAGTCGCGATCCCAGTACGTGTTAACGTCGGTGTAGGTTGTGAGGGCTTCAGGCAGATATGGGTTTGCACGCTGGGCGCCGTGATCCCAAGGGGCCATGACCATGCTGGCGTGCCCGTCGGCCCAGACGGTGTTGACGCAGTAGCCTGGGTGCCTGGGGTCGGCCTGGTAGGTGGCGGGGGCAGCGGGGTAGTGCCACCAGTAAGCATAGACGTTGTAAAAGCCGCTGTTTGCGGTGGACCACCATGTATCAACCACCGCGATGGTCTGGCCCGGCCGCTTGACTTCAGACTCTCGTGCCGGGTGGTAGTGAGAGCCGTTTTTACCGGGTATCCACTGCCCGTCAGGGCCGCGGCTGGTGCCCAGGTAGAAGAAGTTGTAGCCGTAGTCCAGGTAGTGCGTCGCGTTGTCGGTCCAGAACCAGTCGCCCATCTCATTCCAGTTGCGAGCGGTGCTCGTGGTGTTGAGCGTGGCGGGGCAGCGCTGAATGAGGTAGGTCGAGAGATAGCCGGCTTTCTTGAAATACCCCGGCCAGCACTCGGCGGGCTTGTCCTCGGCGTTGTACCAGGTCTGGGTCCAGGTGCCGTCGAAGTCGTGGCGATAGAGAGCATGAGCGACGCCGATCTGGCGCAGGTTGCTCAAGCACTGCATGGCCTTGGCGTTATCCCTGGCCGCACGCAGGGCAGGCAGCAGAATGGAGATCAGCAGGGCGATGATGCTGATCACCACCAGCAGTTCGATCAGCGTAAAACCCTTGCGGCGATTGGGGTAGATGTAACGCATGCCGTGCTCCCTTTGCATGATGTCAATAGCTTGGAACCCTGCATCCATGTCATGGGCGAGGTGTGCTGAGAGGTGGTTCGTTCTCCTTCATCAACCACATCGCTGATTCCATCGTACCTGTTGATCACTATATGTCAACACGTATTGTGAGTCTAGTCAAACAAAATGTATAAGATTTGACAAATTTGCTATGGCCGCGCCGACGTATTAAAAACTTAAATCTATAATAAACAGAATTTTACGATTTAAATTACCAATTTGTAATTCGCTCTTTATGTATTGACGTTATGGCTATCGCGTGTATACTCGACGGTGTTGAAACGACTTGCCGGCCCAGACCTCCGGGGTCCGCGGCAGTCGAATCGTTACTTCAGGTTTGGCTGCGCAACGATCTGCCGCCAGCGCCGCCGACGCCAAGCCGACAGCGAAGAATTGGAAGGTGGTGAGGGATGAGCAGTGCCATGCGAAACACAAACCAAGACGAGCAACCCATCGCGGTGGGGCTGGCCGGACTGGGACGCAGCGGCTGGAACATTCACGCCGCGGTGATGTCAACGTTGGCGGATCGTTACCGCATCGTGGCGGTGACTGATCCCGATCAGCAGCGTTGCCTCGAAGCGCAGCAGAAGTTCGGCTCCAGAACCTACGAGAGCGTGTCCGCCATGTTGGAGGATCCCGCCATCGAGCTGATGGTGGTGGCCACACCCAATCACCTGCACGCTGGCAACGCCATCGCTGCGTTGCGGGCGGGTAAGCATGTGGTGATCGAGAAGCCGGTGGCCTGCCATCTCGAAGAGTTGGATGCGATGATTGACGCTGCGCAGCGTGCCGAGCGCATGCTGGTGCCGTTTCAGAATCGCCGCTATGACCCGCACTTTCAGAAGGTGCGTTCGATTATCCAATCGGGCGTGCTGGGTCGGATCGTGCAGATTCGCATGGCCTGGCATATGTTCAACCGACGTTGGGACTGGCAGACGCTCAGTGAATTCGGCGGGGGCACGCTCAACAATGCCGGGCCGCACTTCCTGGATCAGGCGCTGCAGTTGTTTGGGCCGGCCGAGCCGCAGGTGTTCTGTCATCTCGACTCGGCACTGACGCTGGGCGATACGGACGATCACGTGCTGATGATTCTGCGTGCCCCCGGTGCGCCGTTGATTCAGTTGGAGATCACCAGTGTCTGTTCATTGCCGCAGGATTTCTGGCTGGTGATGGGTGACCGCGGCACGCTGCGAGGCACGACGGAGCACTTGCAGTGGCAGGTGACCGACTTCAATCAGCAGCCGCCGCGACAGATTCACCGCGGAGCAGCCGAGCAGCGTCAATACAACCGTGAGACGCTCATCTGGACGCGCAATGAGTGGACGGTGCCCGAGCAACAGAAGTCGATTCAATGGACAAGGCAGCGATTTTACGAGGATATGTATGAGACGCTGCGTCACGGCAGGCCCCCGATCGTTCTGCCGCAGCAGGTTCGTCGGCAGATCAGCATCCTGGAGCAGGCTCGTCGGCAAGCCTGTGTGTCGGGTCACGGTACGGACCTGGCCCCGGCCTGAGATCGACCTCGTACGGTTTCGCCACTGAACGCCCAAGAGTGCAGAGCACTGAGACGTTGATCGTCATCTTCGCAGGCAACGGCGATTGCCATGGATATGCAAGGGATACGAATCATCATGATGAAGCGACCGGGATGGCTTTGGATGCGGTGGATCGTTGTGTTGGCAGCGGGTGTTTGTGCTAATGCCACCACGGGCCAGGTGATTTCAATCAGTGATGAGCTGGGCCCGGCCGTCGTGCCATTGCGTGAATTGGCGTACTCGGCCAGCGATGTCGCGGAGGTTCGCCGGCGGGCGCGGCAAGGGGCCAATCCCGAACTGGTCAAGCAGATTCTCAACGAGTGCGATCGATGGATGGCCCTCAGCGATGAGCAACTGCTGGCCCTGATACCTCCGCCCGACGCTTCGTTTGCGTATGGCATAGCGGGCGACCCCAAGACCGGCAAGGCCTGGCCGCGCTGGGGACGCTCCGACGACATGTGCAGCATCGATCGTCCTTATCAAGTCAAAAGCCCCTACACCGGCGACATCTACGGCATTCAAAAACCAGGCGAAGAGTATTACGACCCCGGCGACGGCTGGGTGCGTCCCAGCGACGGTAAAAAGTTCTTCTTCAAAGGCGTCTGGCACGCTTACATCGATCACCAGTTGCACGATGCCGTCGACAACCTGGCGATCGGTTACATGCTGACCGGCAATCCCGCCATCGCGCGCCGGGCGTTGGTGATTCTCGACCACTTTGCCGCCATGCGTGCCCAGCGCCCCGAAGCCGACGGCGTCGCGGACTGGGTGTACGAAATTCAACCGGGCAAAGGTTTCTTTAGCCACATGGGCAATCTGGCTAATGATCGCACGGTCTACACCGGCCTGTCGTTCGACCTGCTGGCCAACGCGCCTTACGCTGCGCAGCCTTCCTGCTTCGACTCCGCCACGACTGTGCGCGACAACATCCTGCGCAACTACTTTGACGTGTACGAAAAGTGGTACATCGAAGACAAGTCCGGGCTGCAGAACCACGCCCTGATGGTGTTGGCCAACATGACAGTGCAGGGCCTGTTCTTCGGCCGCGAGGATTATCTGCGCACAGCCATCGACGGCACGTACGCTTTTCTCGATGGCACGTTCAATCGTGACGGTGATTACTATGAAATTGCAGGCGGATATGGGCACCTCGGCCGATCCTACGGTGCGGTGATGACCACGCTGCTGAGCCGGTACGATCCTGCCCGCTACGACAACGCCGCCGAGTTGCCCAGGCCCGCTGACTATCCGCATCAACTGAAGTTCGGCGACGATCGCCGCTGGTACACCTGCTGCAGCGACATGTTGTTTCGCCTGCCCGTGTTGGGGCGCGATCCGCAATACGGCGATGCCAAGTGCGACCGCAGCATCCTGCTCGACCAAACGTACACATGGCTGGCCTGGCGGCGCTGCACGTCGTTGAGCATGATTGAGCAGTCGGTGACCCGGCCTGATTGGCGCGAGCACGTACAGCAACTCAACGCATCAATTCGACCGGCGGATTGCAAGGAGCCGATGGTCAAGGATGTGCTGTTGCAAGGCCTCAGTCAGTGGCCCCCACAAGTCAAGGCTGCGGCCGCTAAGGCAACTGAGCCGATGGTGGGGCGGACGTCGGATGTCATGCCGGGCAAGGGCATCATCATTCTGCGCAGCGGCGAAGGCGTGGACAAGCGGGCCCTGTTTATTCGCGGCGGCGTCAACACTTCACACGGACACGATGACCAGATGGCGATCGTGCCCTACGGCAACGGCATGGTGCTGACCGGGGAATACGGCTACAACTTTGCCGGCACCAGCGATCACGTCGGCTGGGGCACCCGCGCCATCGCCCACCTCACCGCCACCGTCAATCAGGATCGGCCCGCCCCTTATCTCTACAAAGGCACCAGCGACAAAATCCCCTCCCCGCCTTCCGACATCGTCGGCTACCTCCCCGCGCCGCCCGCACAATGCTTCGAGATGCGCAACCCCGCCATGTGGAAGGCTGCCGCCAAGGATATTCAGGACTATCGCCGCCTCTCCTGGTTGATCGACGTCGATGCCCAGCGTTACTACTTCATCGATGTCTTGCAGATCGTCGGCGGCCAGGTTCACGATTACACTTGGAACGCGCCCTACGACAATCACGAAAGTGCCGACACGTTCAACCTCACCGGCCTCGACCCGCAGTCGCAGCCCGATGTCTGGACGCTGGCTTCACTCGACGGCGGTAACCGCAACGCCACTTGGAACAAGCCCAAGCAAAGCTGGGGCGAACGGCTCAACGGCGCCGGCGACGGCCAGGTGCGCGACATCGGCCTCGGCGACCTGCCGCCCAAGGATAAGCTTTACAAATGGAATCCCCCGCCCGGCAACGGTTATGGCATGATCTGGGACGTCAAGACCCAGCAGACCGACGACAACTGGTCCGCCACCTGGAAGTTGGTCGACGGCAAGCACTACCTGCGCAATCATGTGCTCAATCTCGACGGCATGACCGCGGTCACCGCCCGATCACCTTCGCTGCTGATGGACAAACACCACCACCTGATCGTGGAGCGGCGCACCCAATCCCGGGAAGTCAGCGCCCCATTACGCAGTCGCTTCGTCAGCGTGGTGGAAGTCGGGGCAGTGGACGATTGGCCGGTCAAGGATGTGCAGAAACCCGCATTGAAAGCCGAACGGGAAGCGGATGCCGTGGCAGTGCGCGTGGATCTGACTGATGGGCAGTGTGACCAGATGCTGGCCTCGCGCATGGGGCAGCGCATGTCGATTGATGGCCTGACGGTGCAGGGCTGTCGCGGCTTCGCCCGTGTCGATGCCGATGGCAAGCTGGTTCACCTGGCCCTGCAGGACGGCACGTTGATCGAGGCCGGCGGCTGGAGGATCGAGACGGATCGCGATCGCTTCGAGGCTGTGGTGCGCGAGGCGCAGGCTGGCTGGGATGAGAGCCGACTGACCATTGACCAGGCGTTACCTTCCGGGGCTGTGCTGGCCGGCTCGATGGTGCTGATCGATTCCCCTCCCGGGGCCGCGGTGCCGTACACGCACAGCAACTACTACGCGATTGAGTCGATCAAGCCCGCCGACCAAGGCAGCGGCTGTACGCTCGTCTTCCATGACCAGACGCTTATCGCCACGCGGCTGCGCGTTGGATCAGTCGATACGGACGGGCATGTGCTGCACAGCGAATGGCCCAACGAACTGGCCACGCAGCCGGGCTCGCATGAGTTCGATGGCTACATGATCGCGGCCCGTCAGCAGCCGCAGCGGCGCACATTGATCCGCAACTTCGTCAAGCGCGATGTGCAGGTGCTGCGGGCGGACTCCTTCCGCGTGGGCGATGATGTGGATGTCTACACCGCCAAGCCCAACGACCGCTTGGTCATGCCCACCACCGTGACGTTGACGCGACGTGACGACGGCAGCTACATGCTGCGCACCAACGCGGCGGTGACGCTGACCTGCCACGCCGCAAAGGGCCAGCAACTGCTAGGCCAGGTGGGTGACCAGGAGCCGCAAACTCTGGCAGCCGCTGATGAGCAGGGCGTGCTGCAGGTGGTGATCGATCCGGCCAAGGTCAACGCAAGCGAAATTCGCCTGAGTTGGCATCAGCGCTGAGCAGCGATATCACCATGGACGAAAACATGGTGAACGCATCATCATGCCGCAGGACTCGATGGTTCAGCTTGCGCCGCGAAGGCGGTCAGTTGCGGCGACAGGATTCGCGTGCGCGGAATGAAGCTGGCTGCGTAAGCGACCGCCACGCACACGAGGATGCCGACGGCCGGGTAGAGGAAGAAATTGATGCGCGTGTAGCGGACCACGCAATACGTTGCTACTGCGCCCACCACCGCGCCCAGCAGGGCATCCCACCCGTCGGTGCGCAAGGTGAAGATGCCGAGGATGAACAACCCCGCCAGCACGCCCACGAACAGCCCGAAGATGGTGATGAACAGATCCCACAGCGACGTGATGCCCGCGTTGGCCATGTAGATGGCGGTGAACGTCCCGAACAGGCCGAGGCAGAGAATGATGAGCTTGGCCAGCCTGACGCGGGAGCGCTCGGAGCTGCGGGGCAGGAAGCGGACGTAGAAGTCGGTGACCAGGACGGTGGAGGTCGAATGCATGGAGGAATCGAGGCTGGACATGGCCGCCGAGAAGATGGCCGCGATGATCAGTCCGGTCAGTCCAGGCGGAAAAGCCTGAGCGATGAACAGGGGCACCACGCCGTCGGTGCTGATCGCCGGGTGCAGCATCTCAGGATGGACCTTGTAGAAGACATAAAGCGCGGTGCCCATGAGGAAGACGATCAGGGCCCAGGGGATGGCCACCGCCACGTCCAGCCACAATGCCCGCCGCGATGCCCGCACGTCGCGCGTGGTCAGATAGCGTTGCACCATGGCCTGGTCGGCGGTCAGGCCGCTGAGCCGGGAAAAGATATTGCCCACGATGATCACCCACAGCGCGGTGGCGCCGATGTCCATGGTCGGCAGCACCAACTGCATCTTGTGATCCGCCGCGACGATCGAGCTGAACTGGGCCAGCCCGCCATCGACCCGGGCCAGCACCACCAGCACCGTCGCCAGGGCCCCGCCCAGCAGCAGCACCGCCTGCACCACGTCCGTCCAGATCACCGCCTCCATACCGCCGGTCACCGTGTACACCGTGGCGATGATCCCCATCAGCAGGATCGCACCCGCCAGGCTCAGGTCCGTCACCGTCGATAGCGCCAATGCCGGCAGCAGCAGCACCACCGCCAGCCGCCCGATCTGCAACGCGCAGAACGACGCGGCCGCGAACACGCGCACCAGCACGTTGAACCGCAGCTCGAGATAGCTGTAGGCGCTGGTGACGTTGAACTTGCGAAAGCAGGGGATGTAGAAGCGCGACACCAGCGGCACCACGACGAACCAGGTGACGATGCCCACGGCATACACCCAGTCGGTGGCGAAGCTCTTGGCCGGCACCGCCATGAAGCCGATGGAGCTGATCCCCGTGGCCACCATGCTCAGTCCCGCTGCCCACCACGGCACGCTGCCGCCGGCCAGAAAGTAGTCGTTCGTCGTCTTGTTGCGGCGTGTGAAGTACAGCCCGATCAACACCATCGCCAGCATGTAAATCAGCAGCGCGCCGTAATCAATGCCCGTGAAGTGCCGGGCTGCGGAACTGAGTTGTCCCACCGCCACAGCCAGCCCGCTGTCTCTTTCACCAACAAGCGCCAACTCCTTGCCGACTTCCACCAAGGCCCGCGGTTGACAGATTTCCGGCCGATTCAGCGGCGCGGCGACCCAGGTGTTGGTGATCGTGTGATACGCCAGCCATTGGCCGTGTTCAGCTTCGCTGTCGATCGCGAGCAGGTGCGTCGTGCCCATGGCCGCAGCGATCGGGTGCGACAACGTCACCGGCGCATCGGCCAGCGCGAGCCACGTATCGGTCTGTGGTTCGTAGCGGTAAGTATCCTGCAGCGCACCCTGGGCCGACTGGCCTCCCAGCAGAAACAGCCCATCGCCGGTTGCTGCACCTTGCCGCACCAGGGCTGTATCACGGCGCGCTGCACCGGGACAGTCAGCACAGACCTGCCACGTGCCCGCCGGCGCGGCACTGACCAGCTCATCCACCGCCATGGCCAGCATTTGCGCCGTCGGCTCCCCGTTGACCAATCCGCCGGCCACGTAAACCCGACCTGCCAGCACCGCAGCGCCGGCTCTGGTTGTCGCTCGCGGCAAGGCGGTGCAATCGCTGACCACCACGACCTGATCCGCCCCTTCATCCCATGACACCAGCAGCACACGATCCGTCGGCCCATCCTCATTCTCACCGCCCAGGCACAACACGCCCCTTGCCGTGGTGACCGTCGCCGCATATGCCACCGGCTGCGGCAATCTGCCCACCAGTTGCCATTGCGGGGTTCCTTTCGTATCGACGCGCAACATCTCAATGCGATCGCTGGACCGATCGACACCATCGACCTGCTCGATGCCGCCGATCAGCAGAATCACCTTGCCGATGGCTGCAATGCTCGCACCCCGTCGCGGCGCTGCCGCCGCTTCGATCATCCGCCAGTTCAGCCAGGGATGGGCCACGGTCGGCTCATCCGTGCCCTGCCCCGCGGCCGTCACCGCGAAACATGCAAGACAAAGCACCGCCAGCGCCGGCATTCGGGTGAACGATCGAATCATGCGATGGGCTAGCTCACATGCCGAAACTTTATAGCTGACCGTTGGGTGCCACTGTCGCGTGCGGCAGTGCCGGGTCTGTCGCACGGCCGACGCGCGGCCGTGGCACCCGATACAACTGCGTGGCATGTGATCCATTTGCTTCATGACGATTCCATCAGTCGTGACTTTCAGTTCGTCGCCGGCGGTGGGGTGCTTTCGATCCAGTCCAGTGTCATCGCTTCAAATACCAGTTTCTCCGGGTTTTCGCCATATTCATACAGGCAGCCTGCCCGGCCGTCGCCAATCGTCACCAGGCATGAATATGCAGCAGGTCCGGCATACAACTCCCGCGCATAACGCCAGGTTGCCCCGTCGTCATAACTCAAACGCACCGTCATGTTGGCGCGGCCGGCCGGCAGATGCAGCCCGACGTCCCGGCCGACGTTGGCGGGATTGGAAAACAGGATCGCACCCGGTTTGCCATTCTCCGGCCAACTGAACCGGCGAATGCTGGCCTGACAGATCGGCTCCACCAGCACGGGATCAAAACCCTGGTCGTGCCAACTCTCACCACCGTCATCGCTGAATGCGATCTGCCGGCACTGGTTGTTCTTGTCTGCGTTGCGCATGTTCAGCATCAACCGTCCGTCGGAAAGCTCCACCACTTCGCATTCGTTGACCTGATCGCGCGGCGAGGAGCCGCCGATCTGCCAGGTCTGGCCGTGGTCGTCGCTGTAGATGACGTGCGAGTGGTAAAGCACGCCGCGATCCGTCGTCGGCTCCTTGTGATCGCAGGGGATGACCAGCCGCCCCTTGTGATCACCGCGCTCCAGTTGAATGCCCGCACCCGGACCCGTGGCGTACCATCCCCATGATTCGAGCTTGACCTGGCGAGAGATGTTCAGCGGTGGCGTCCACGTCTGGCCGTCGTCACTTGAGCTGAGCACGTACACCTGGCGTGAGTCATCGCCGTAGCCGGTGTTGGTGCTGCGCTGTTGCGGTGAGTTCCACGACGCCAGCAGCCAGATGGTTCCTGTGGTTTTATCCACCACTGTCGTCGGGTTGCCGCAGGTGTTTTCGCCGTCGTCCCACAGAACCTGCTGCGGCGACCAGGTGCGCCCGCCGTCGGTTGATCGCTTCAACAGCAGGTCGATGTTACCGGTGTCTTTGCGCGACCATTTGCGCCCTTCACAACTCGCCAGTAATGTGCCCTTGTTGGTGGCCACGATGGATGGAATGCGATAGGTGTTGTAGCCGTCCTCACCGCTGACATAGACATCAGAACTGAAATGAGCCGAGTCGGCACTCTCGTCTTCCTTGGGATCATCCTCGGTTTCCGGCTTCCTGCCGAATGTCTTGCTGTATAAATATCCCTCGACCTGCTCGCGCTCCGCATCGCTCAAGGCGCGGTTGTAGATCAGGATCTCAGTGATGCGGCCGGTAAACGGCGCGAACGGGCGGCTGAGTTTGGAGCGATCGGTCAAGTGAGCACCGGCCCCGATACGGGTCACCAGATGCCCGCTAAGCACGGGATTCGGGGCAGGGCCGTAAGTCAACGTGTTGTTGGTCTTGCGCATAGCATCCGCCCCGATCAGCATCGACTTGAGATTGGAGCCTTTGCTGTCGGTGGTGTCCCACACAGCCCCGGCAATGAAGAAGTCGGTGGTGTCAGCTCCGCTGATGTTGGTCGATTTGAAGCCGTTGGCTGCATCACGTGCGATGATCCGCATCGATTCGCTGTTGCGACGGTCATCGGAGTGGACCACCGTGGACCATGCCTGACCGCTGAAAGTCTGTGTAGGTGTTGGGTCGATGTCTTCGTAGGCACTGCATATCGCTCGCAAGCTGTCGCCGCCGTTGGATTGATACACGACGTACCAGGTCAACTGCTTGACATCGAAATCATTCGGCATCGGGGGAATGTCCAGCCACTGCTTGCCTTCAAACACCAGTGCTGGCAGACCGCTGGGTGTGGCCGATGTTTGTACCGCGGGGCGGCGTTCGGCATGGGCCTGGGCGGCGTTGTTGTCATGGCCTGACTGGTCATTCAACCTTTGGACACCACCCTTCGCCAGCGTTACATCATCGGCGTCCGCGGCGAAGATCAGGCCGGCGGTGACCGGCGGCGATGACGTGGCCAATGCTGGCATACACATGAGTGATGACAACAGTATCGCGGCAATGGTGACGCTTCTCATGATTCTCAGTAACACCTGATTGCTCCAGGTTAGCGAGGTCTGTGATCAAAGCATCTCATTGCGTGTTACCGCTTGGCCGGCGGCACAGGCAGATCGCGGCCGGACAGAACGAAGAGTTGTCCACGTGGCCTGAAATCTGAACTCAGGGCCTTCCAGTCACCACCCATGAACACATCCAGATAGCCGTCGCCGTTCCAATCCGCCAGGCCGATGCCGGCCGTGTGATACGAAATCTTGGGATGCAGTTGCACAGGATCTTCAAATCGCAACGGCTGGTCCGACCCACGGAAGAGGATGACACCGGGCAACTCCCCGGTGGTGAACGTTCGGTAGGCCACCAGGTCGATCTCGCCATCGAGATCCCAGTCCACCGCATCAAGTGCCTTGCGTCCGCTGTTGGTATTCAGGATGTTTTTGCTCATCTGCAGCGGTGTGCCGTCAAGATTGAGCATTCGCTGCGGTTGACTCAGTTCATCTGTGCCATTGCCCTGCCATAGGCAGACAATGTTCTGATCGTCCAGAGCGATCAGGTCCAGGTGCCCATCGCCGTTGTAATCAATCGCGGCCGGCTGCACACGATGGGCGGCGTCCACCGGCCTGCCATCGACCTTGAACGCCACGGGATGCTCGAAGCGCAACTCGCCATCGACCATTTTCCCTCGCAGCCACAACTGGCGCAGCCCCATTGAGCCGGTCAGAATGTCAATGGTGCCATCACCATCCCAATCAGCCATGCGCGGTTGTGTGCGCTCCATGTAGTATTCACCCGGTCCCCAAACGGACCCGCGGCCGACTTCGATGCTGTAATACTCTACCGGGCTGCCGTCGGTGAATTGCAACCGGCGAGGAGACGCCCACACGGGAACGGCATTTGTGCCTTCGTTGATCAGCACCGACGGGGCGCAGGGCTCGGACCCCAGCACAATGTCAAGATCGCCATCGTGGTCCCAATCGTACGGGTCCATGGTGGAAATGCTCTGAGCGGTGACCGGCGTATCAGCACTGCCGGCCATCTGCAATTCGCCCTGATATTTCCAACCTGAAGCCGGGTTCGTACCAGTGGCTTGTAGTTGGTCGTATCGAAGCAGCCTGCTCGTACAGCCGAAATAGGTCGAGGTCATCATCTCAGGTCGGCCGTCACCATCCGAATCCAACGTCTCTGGTAGCGGATTTCGGAGG
>CAYYGM010000009.1:0-11421 GCA_964471555.1 uncultured Phycisphaeraceae bacterium | reverse complement strand
GTCACAATCCAGATCACCGAAGTAAGGACGAATGGCAAAAATGGTCATAATGGGATGATTGTTCTGATCTGAAAACAGGCTCATATCCGTGAAACTTGGATTTTGTGCGGTACCGGTGTTGCGATACCAGGTCATGCCGGGTTTGGATTGTCCGACGACCAGATCGAGCAGACCGTCACGATCCAGGTCAATCAACCGTTGATAAACATAGGCGAACGGCGCAATCGGCTTCCCGTCCGCTTCCACCATTACAGGATCAGCAAAAGCCAGCTTGTCGTCCTGCGAGATGTTGTACATGATATACAGACGGCTGGTGTACGGGTCGTAGTTCTCCGGGGGATTGTTGTATCCGTCCTTGATATTTCCGATTTTCAGTTGGTTCCCGGGGTGTGAGGTGCCGACCACGATGTCGTCTTTGCCATCACCGTTGAGATCGCCCGCGGCGATGGTGGGGCACATCCAGGTGTCAGCAAACGATTCGATCTCTTTGCCGCTGCCGTCATAAGCCGGAACGACATCCCATTTCAGTTGCTCGTCGTCGCGGCGTGGGACGAACATATTCAAGTGCAGGCTGACCTTGCCGACCTCCATGGTATTGGCGTGTCGGGTGAAGCAAAGGATGGAAGGGGCGCCTTGCTCGTAGCCTGCTGTGCCGGGCTGATGAATGAGCGTCATGAACCTGCCGATATGCTCATCTTCGAGCAGCACTTTCAGATCGTGATAGGTGTTGGCAAAATGGGGCCTCTGTGCGGTGCCGATGTTTTCAATCAAGGTGAAGTTGTACTTGCCTATGACCAGCAGATCCTGGTCGCCGTCATGATCCCAGTCGAGGAATGCGCCATCGGAAGCTGACGCGAAATCCAGAGACATCGGAAGATCGCGATCATGGTTGTAGGTCAGGGCGGTGATCGGCGGCAACTCAGACTGGCATAGGGCCCAATGTGGAGCCAAGATGGCAACCAATAATATGATGGTGATACGAATTCGCAGAGATCGAAGGGGTGGGTTCATGATCATCTCGCTGGATATCCTGTGAGTAACTATACCGTCGCCCGATGCACAGCGGTCAGCCGCACGAGCACCACGCCGTGCGCTGGAATTTCTGCGGTAAATTGGCTGTCGTAAGCGCCCATATCCTTCTGTTTCCACAGATCGCGCACGTGGTGTCTGCCCTGGATGTTCAGGTCGGACCATGCAGCGGTCGCCACCTGTGGCTCGTAGCTGACATTGAACAGGCCGACCGCCTTGGCGCCATCCTCCAGATCCCTGGCCCAGACTTCCGTCCGATCATCCCGCGCCACCGGCGCCGCCTGCTGCCCCAGGGGATCCTGATTGATCTGAAGCACCTCATCGTTGGTCAGCAGACTGAGGGTGAATGCGTCAAGTTGTGTCAAGTCGCATGACAACAGCAGCGGACCGGCCAGGAGGCACCACAGACTCATGTGAGTGTATTGCTCATCCGGCGTCAGGTAGCAGGGCCGAGGCTTGCCCCAGCCGACACAGCCGACAACCAGCATGTCGGGGTCGTTCCAGTGGCCGGGCCCCGCATAGGGTGCCCAGTGTGAATGCTTGAAGCCGATGTTGTGAATACTCGACCAATTGTCGCGGATGTCGCCGGTGGTGCGCCAACTGTTGGCGTACTTCCTCAGATCGGACACAAGCTCGAACGGCGTGCTGTTGGAAAGGCTGAGGATCATGTCCCGCCCGCAGCGCGCGATGGCCTCCGCCGCCAGGCGGGTGTTGGGCACATCGTTGGGGTTCCAATCAAACTTGACATAATCAAAGCCCCAATCCGCCCATTGCCTCACATCGTTCTCGGTGAAGACATACCGGCCGACAGATCGTTGTTGAGCTGTTCCGGTGGTCAGTTGAGTCCAGTGGCCTTGAGGGTTGTCCGCCGAACCACCGATATAGCCGGCGTAGGACTGAACCCAGGGTGTCGAGTAAATGCCGATCTTCAGACCCATGTCGTGAACCTGATCGCAGAGGGCTTTCATGTCCGGGAATTTGTCATTGGGTTGAATGGCGTTGATTTTTCCGCCGCGGATTCCCTGCCAGCCGTCGTCGATGTTCACGTAGCACCAGCCGTGGTTCACCAGGCCGCTGGTGACCATTGCACGTGCCGCAGCCAGAATTTTCTCCTGATCCACCGTATCGTGCCAGACTGACCAACTATTCCAGCCCATCGGCGGCGTCAGAGCGAGCTGGTCGCCGACCACGATCTTCAAAGTCTGCTCCGCGGCGCCCTGATCGTTGGAAGCCCGCAATGTCACCTCGTGTACACCGCGCAGCGATTCATCCAACGTGCCGGTGATTCGGCCGGTCTGTTGATCCAGATGTAACCCCGTCGGCAAGCCCACGGCCGAGCATCTCATGGGGCGTTGGCCTGAGATGGGAACGCTGAAAAGAAAGGGCCGCCCCGGTCGTGAGCCGATCACGCGCGGGCCGTTGATGCGCGGCTGCTTGTCCGACATCGGTGAAGAGGTGACCTGCGTTGGGCGCGGCATCGTGACGATCACAGGTGCCTGGCCGCGATACGCGATCTCAGCTTCGGCCCACACCGCACTGTTGTGTTTGCCACCCTGTTCGGTCGGCTCGACGATCAGCACAAGGCGATGCACGCCGCGGAGATTGACATTCACCTGTCTGGCTGGGTCATCAACCGTCATGGCTCCGCTGCGCCAAAGCAGCTTATCGTCGCCGACGATCACAAACTCAACTCTGGCATCCCAGCGCGGCACGCCGGGCGGCGGCAGTGGTTGCGGGCCCTGGCTGACAGCATGATCCACGCCGACCCATGCCGTGAACTGCTGAGCCTGGGCGGCGAGTGCGATGTCGATCCTGCTGAAGGCGCACACGCCCAGGCCGCGCTGGAACGAACGCCCTGCGATGTTCAATGGCTTGCCGGTGATCGACAGATTGCGTGCAGGTCGGCCCACTTCTTGTGCTGCGTGGTCCAACTCGAGGTCTGCGATGGGCAGTGACTTGATCGAAGCAGGCACGGATAGATTGCCCTGCCCAACCGCGACGTTGCCGATGCCGCCGAAGCAGAAAAGAGTCTGGTTTCGTTGGCGACGCAGTTGGGCTGCGGTGTCTGATTCCCGGCTTGGTGCCTTACGCATGACGCATGACCCTGGCGCAACGAGTGATTCGTGGTGTCGGGGAATCGCCGAAGGCCCGGCGTTGCCGACGGTGTGGTTGGCGGAGCATATCGAGGCAAGCGCAAGGGCCGCGATCAGGCGGCCCTCACGACGAAGGAGGTTTCGACCTCAGTGGCGGTGGCGCCGCAGCAGACCGAGGCCGGCCATACTGAGTAGGACTAACGAGGTCGGCTCGGGGATGCTCAGGCCGACCAGGTTGAGGGCCTGATCGAAGGCAAGATCGGCGCCGACGCCGAAGCCCCAGTTGTCGCCGACGATCTGCAGGTCAGCCAGGTTGACGATGGAATCACCGTTGAAATCAGCGGTGGCCCACTTGGTTTCGGTGGCCTGCCAGTTGTCACCGAGGATCTGCAGGTCAGCGAGGTTGACCATGCCGTCGCCATTGGCGTCACCGGGATGGGTCTGGACGGTGACCACCACGTTGTCGAGGACGAATGGGGCTGCAGCCAGACCTGTGGTGAAGCTTACATCGCTAATACTGTCACCCAGCACGGGCACGGCATTGACGCCCCAGTGCTGGACATCGGTAGCGGAGAACACCGTGCTGTCGGAATTGGTGACGGTGATGTCCACGGAGGCCGAGGTGCTGAAATCTCCGCTGAATACGACGTGTTGAACGAGCGGCGTGGTAAGCACGTTGTCATCGAAGATCACCGCGCCCGCCAGACCGGACGGGGTCTGCCAGCCGCCGGAATTCTTGCCATAGACCTGGAAGTCGCCGTCACCATTGACGCGGTAGATGATCTGGCTGGCGCCGATCTTGAGGGCGCCGCTGAGGGAACGGGCACTGGATGAACCGGGGTTCATGGAAGCAAAGTCAAACTCGAAAGACCACTGTGGGCCGGTCTCGACGAAGGCCTGGTGCATGTCGCAATTGGTGGGGATGTCGGACATGAAAGCGGAGGTGCCGGAGCCGCCGATGGCATTAGAGCCGGTCACTTGCGTGGCGGGGTTGAATCGGGTGGCACTGGTGGAAGGCCAGTAGGCCGGGTTGTCAGTGGTTCCCACGTCGCCCCAACCGGTGAGATCCTCGAAGTCGCCGTTGGTCAACAGGTTTTGTGCCGCCGCTTGACCTGTTAACGCGGTCAGCATGAACAGCGGCAGCGCGCAGGCCAATGCCCGACAGGCTGGTAGAACCAGTCGCCGGATGCTCACTTGTTTGATGTTACCTGTCACTTTGAACCTCCTGAGTAAAGTGAATGATTGAAAATCGGACACAATGTGCCGGCGGGCGATCGGGCCGACCGACACACTCTCGATATGAATTTATGACTGCTTATTCCGCTTTAAAAGAAGTCCAGTGCCGATGATCAGCAAGGCCAGGGATGCCGGCTCAGGAACAACTACCTCGACATTGTCGAGGACGAATGGCGCCGTGGCCGCGGTGGTGATGAAGCTGACTTCGGAGACGCCGTCGCCTAGTACGGGTGCGTCATTGACTCCCCAGTGTGCGATGCCGGTAGCGCTATGCACCACGCTGTTGGAATCCGTGATGGTGATGTCGTAGGACACGGAACTGCTCATGTCGGCACTGAAGACGATATGATGAGCCAGCGGAGAGGTGCTCACATCGCTGTCCATCACCACGCTGGCCTCCAGGCCGGTCGGGGTTTGCCATCCGCCTGTGGTCTTACCATAGACCTGGAAGTCGCCTTCACCGTTGACGCGGTAGATGATCTGGCTGGCGCCGACTTTGATGGCGCCGCTGAGCGACCTTTGTGTCGATGACCCGGCATCACCGGCAGCGAAGTCGTATGCAACGCTCCACTGTGGGCCGGACTCCGTGAATGCCTGGGCCATGTCGCAGTTGGTGGGCACATCCGACATGAAAGCGGATGTCCCTGAGCCGCCGATGGCGTCAGCGCCCGTTTGCTGTGAAGCAGGATTAAAACGAGAGGCGCTGGTGGAAGGCCAGCCCAAGGGATTAGCGGTGCTGCCGATGGCGCCCCAGCCGGTGGTGTCTTCGAAATCGCCGTTCACCAAAACGCTGCCCATGGCGCTGCCGGCCGTGAGCAGGGCGGCAAAGGTTGTGATGAAGATGCCTGTTTGTCTCAATCTCGCTCGCATGTCTGTCCTCCTAGAAGTGCAACGAAAAATATTCAGTAATCTCAGATTGACCGGATAGCGAAGGCGTTTGCTTTCTCTGCCCGATACACAATTTGCAATCGATTCGATTCTTCTCCTTTCATTATCTGGCTGTTCATGATCCGATGTTCAATCCAATCAGTTCCCAACATCCTTGGTGGGCAAATAGTACGTTTGCGTGCTGGCCGAATAGCCGTCGTATCCGGTGTGATAGGCATGGGCGAGTTCGGACGGCGTCCATATGCCCGCGTGACCGTCGGTGTACACGACGTTCAGCCTCAGTGATGTAGGTATGGTCAGATCGCCGTATTTCGAGAAGCCATGGCCGTAATCCACGGCCACGGCACCAGGCATGGGGTGTGAACAGCGCAGATAAGAGTTGTTGTTGGGGAGGTTGAGCGTGTCGCAGGTCAGCGGCAGATCGGCCTGGGCGTCTTCCCAGCGTTTCGGCCCTTCAAAGTCCGGCGCCTGGTGGGCGCTGCCGCCCCAGTTCCACAGCATCGAGTAGCTGCTTTGCTCCCAGTGCGTCGGATTCCCGTCCTTTGTTCGGGCGATGCCGGTCTTATACGCCTCATAGGCGTAGCGGGTCGGGAAGTCATACATGGGATCGAAGAAGACCGAGCCGTCAGACATGTAGGGCAGCATGAATTTACCGAGCCAGCCGCCGTTGAGGCCGTTACCACCCGCTCGCTCGGATTGGTACATCAGATAGTGTGGGTACATCCAGCGAATGCTCGTGCCGGAGACACTGCCAGCCACGGCGGGGATGAACCAACCGTCCTCGTCGGCGGCGTATGCCATATTGGCCTGGACCAGGGTGCGTTGTTGGGTGGCGCATTGGGCCATGCGTGCATATTGGCGAGCCTGCACCAATGCCGGCAGCAGGATTGAGACCAATAGCGCGATGATGGAGATGACTACCAACAACTCAATCAGCGTGAATGCATCGCGGTGTTTGATCATGGCAAACTCATCCTTTGATTTGACAAACCAAAACATCCTGATGGGAAATTACAGTTGTTCCATATCCTGGACGCGCTGTTGCAGATCAGGGGCGTACTCAGCATGCGATTGCCCCCTGTCTTGAGAAGCAACAGTGTGAGCACGCACCCGATCGAAAAGCTCCAGAGCCATCTGGCAACCATGGCGGATGTGCGCCGTCATCAACTCACGTGCCCGGCCACGGTCATTTTGTCGCAGGGCGTCAATGATGTTTGCATGTTCCTGGTATGCACGTTCGATGGTGTGAGTCGGCCGATTTTTGCGCCGATGTCCGAAAATCCTGGTCATAATGCGCAGATCCCGCAGCACCTTGATGGCGCGCGTGTTGCCGGCCGCACGCAACAGGGTCAGATGCAGCGCGGCATCGGTCATGGCATAGCGGTCGTTCAATTCAATGATGACATTCTGATCAGTCGCCTGGGCCAGCGCCTGCCCGATCTCGCCGATCGTTTCGTTCTGTCGCTGCATTTCGTCAATGTCAGCAGGCCGTATGGCGGGGGAGCCCACCGCGTGACACTCCAAGGCTTCACGCAGGTCATACAGCTCAGCCAACTCCTGCCGATTGGGCACTGCCACAAACGCCCCGAGCTTCGGTCGGTGCATGATCAAACCTTCACTGGCCAATTGATGGATGGCTTCGCGGACGGGGATGAAGCTGATGCCCATCTCCTTGGCCAATTGCCGATTGGACAGCCGTTGGCCCGGCTCCAGTTCGCCACGAACCAGCTTGTTGAAGATGTAATCCCGGGCTTGTTGGGTCAGTGTGACGGGCATCAGATCAGACCACCTGTTTGACGAAATGCGTAGAACACGCTTGACGCTATGATTGCAGTGTTATAGCATAGCACTAACAAAGTGTCAAGAGTTTACCAGACACTGGGAGCAGGAGTGGGAATATACCCGGCAGTCACACAGTTGTGGTTATAAAATATTTATATTAAAAATATTATAAACTTGTTCTGCGTATTGATGTAATGGCCGGCTGATACGGAAATGCAAGCGTCGGTAAACCTGAAGCCCAGGATCGCGGCTTCACCATCTGCCGACCGATGTAATCTTGCAGGACACCCATCATGAGGGATATTCGGGTTGCAGATGACATCTTCGGGCTGTGGGCTGCTGTACCCATGCCTTGGACCAGCGATGGCAAACTGGATGCGGGCATGCTCGAACGGAACATCGCCCGCCTGGCGGATGTGCCCGTGGACGGCATCTACAGCACGGACAGTGATGGCGAGTTCTACGCCTTGGAGCTGGATGAGTTCCGCGCCTTTGTCAGCGTCTTCGCCCGTTGCATGCGATCTGTCGATTGCGGCGTTCAGGTCGGCGTTACCTGGACCAACACCCAGGGCATCATTGACCGCATCAAGGTTTGCCTCGACCACGGCATTTCCACCGTGCACGTGTGTTATCCCTATTGGATGCCGCTGAACCGCCAGGATGTGAAGCGATTCTGGGCTGACCTGGCTGACGCCGCACCCGATGCACGCTGGGTTCACTACAACACGCCGCGCGGCCACGTCGCCATGGGAGCTGCCGAGTACCGCCGGCTTGCCGACGATTTTCCCCAGCAGTTCATCGGCACCAAACTAAGCACGAAAGACTTCCACGAGTTGTCGCAGGTCATCACCTCCACCCCGCACATCGCTCACGTGCTGACCGACTTCACCATCGTCCCCGGCATGATGCTGGGTGGGCGCGGGTCATACAGCTTCTGGGTGAACACGCTCCCACGCTGGCATCGCCGGCTGTTGGACCTTTGCCGCGACAAGCGTTGGGATGAAGCGATGGCCATGCAGGTGAAGTTCAACAATTGGGAAGCGCGCTGCGTAGGACCGATCGTTGCCCAGGGTTATCTGCACGGGATCGTCGGCAAGATCCGGGTTGCCGCCTCGGGTTTCCTGGAGGATTCCGGCTACACGCGCTCTCCTTACCAGCCGGCGCCGCAGGCCCTGGCTGATCAATTGGCGTCCGATTTCCGTCAATGGTGGCATGAGGAAGCTGAAGCTGAACGTGCTGCGATGGCGGACGAATCTGATCGAATGACTGAACATGCAAAGTGAACAACTCATGACTGCTTTACCACAGGGCGTGTTTGTAGCACCGGTGACTGCCATGCACGCGGACGGCTCGCTGGCTCTGGATCAAGTTGAGCGGCTGGCCCATCTGTTGCTGCAGCGCGGAGCGGAGGGGTTCTATCTCTGCGGCAACACCGGCGAGGGCTATCGCCTGACCGTGGATGAACGCATGCAACTGGTGCAGCGCTGGCGTGAGGTGGTGGCCGATCGCGTGCCGCTGATCGTGCACGTGGGCGGCCAGTGCCTTAAGGACTGTTGCACGCTGGCGGCTCATGCCCAGCGCATGGGTGCGGCGGCGGTGTCCTCCATGGGGCCGGCCTCCGCCGCGTCGGATCTGGAAGCGATCGTCGATTGGTCCGCGGCCATCGCGGCGTCGGCTCCGCAACTGCCCTTCCTGCATTACCACTTTGCCGCCTTCAACATCAAAATGGCGGACTACTGCAGGCTGGCCCTTCAGCGCATACCCAACTTCGGCGGACTTAAGTACACACACAGTGACTTGATGGATCTCAGTCAGGCTCTGTCGACTATGGGCGAGCGCGGCGTGGTGTATTACGGTTACGACGAGATGCTGCTCTACGGCCTGATCGGCGGAGCGCACGGCTTGATCGGCGGCAGCTACAACCTCACCCTGCCCCTGGCACTGGGCACGCGGGATGCGTTGCGCGTTCATGATCTGCCCGAAGCTCAGCGCATGCTGGGCAAGTTGCAGGACGTGGTGGTGACGTTGCGCAAGCACGGTGGCGGCATCCCCGTGTTAAAGGCCTCCATGCGTCTGCTCGGTCTGAATTGCGGACCGGCTCGACCGCCGGCCAGGAAGATCCATGAACAGACCATCGCCGCGCTGTTGCGTGATCTGGAAAAGGTCTGGCCCGAGTTAGCCATTGTTCCGGAGCGTGATGACGTACCCCTGGCGGCCGGCAGATAAGCCATGAAGCAAAATCACACGGACGTTCTGATCGTCGGCGGCGGCGTGGGGGCTGTGGCCGCAGCGTTGGCGGCCGCGGCGCTGGGTCGGCGCGTGATCATCACGGAAGCCACCGACTGGTTAGGGGGGCAACTGACCGCCCAGGCCGTGCCGCCGGATGAGCATCGCTGGATCGAGTCCTTCGGCTGCACGCGCCGCTACCGGCAGTTCCGACAACAGGTACGGGCGTACTATCGCAGGCATTATCCATTAACCGCCGTCGCTCGAAGCAATCGGCAACTGAATCCGGGCGATGGTTTTGTCTCGCGCTTGTGTCACGAGCCGCGCGTGGGGTTGGCCGTGATCGAGCAGATGCTGGCTCCACACCGCAGCAGCGGAAGGTTGACGGTGTTGCTGCGACACGAACCGATCGGTGCTGACGCTGACGGCGATCGTGTGCGCAGCGTGACGTTGCGTGATCTGGACAGCGGTGATGAGTTGACGATCAGCGCGCCGTACATGCTCGACGCCACCGAGTTGGGCGACCTGCTGCCGCTGGCCGGCGTGGAGTACGTCAGCGGGGCTGAGTCGCGCCGTGACACCGGCGAGTTGCACGCCCTGGATGGGCCGGCGAATCCTGACGATGTGCAGTCGCTGACCTGGTGCTTTGCCATGGGCTACGATCCTGACGGCGAGCACGTGATCGACAAGCCGCAACAATATGAATTCTGGCGCGATTACCAGCCGCAACTGGTGCCGGCCTGGCCCATGAAGCTGCTGGGCTGGACGCACCAGTTGCCCCAGACCTTGGAGACCGCCCATCGCGTGTTAATGCCGGGAGAAGGCACGCCGGCCCAGAGCAGGCAGGCGTTGTGGTTGTTCCGTCGCATCCTGGCTGCCCATCATTATCAGGATCCCCAGCCCGACGAAGTCACCATCGTCAACTGGCACATGAACGATTACTGGCAAGCCAACATCATCGACGCCCCGGCTGAACAAGTCGCACGCCACCTCGAAGCCGCCCGCCAACTGTCGCTCAGTGTCCTCTATTGGCTGCAGACCGAAGCCCCGCGCCCCGACGGCGGCGTCGGCTACCCCGGCCTGTGCCTGCGCCCCGATATCACCGGCACACCCGACGGCTTAGCCAAGTCGCCCTACATCCGCGAATCACGCCGCATCAAAGCCCTGTTCACCGTCACCGAAAACCACGTCGGCACCGAAGCTCGCTGCGGCCGCAACTACATCTCCAGCGAACACATGGTCTATCAAAACAAAGACCAGGGCTCCTTCGCCGGCGTCACCAGTGAACCATTCCCCGACAGCGTCGGCATCGGCGCCTATCGCATCGATCTGCACCCCAGCACCGCCGGCCGCAACTACATCGACATCTCCAGCCTGCCCTTCCAGATTCCGCTGGGAGCCTTGATTCCCCGCCGCGTGCGCAACCTGCTGCCCGCCTGCAAGAACATCGGCACCACCCACATCACCAACGGCTGCTACCGTCTGCACCCGGTGGAATGGAACATCGGCGAAGCCGCCGGCACGCTGGCTGCCTACTGCCTGCAACACAACCTGGAGCCGAGCGCCGTGCGACAGAACGCCAACCTTCTGCGCGACTTCCAGAATCTGCTGACCACCCACGGCGTCGAACTGAACTGGCCTGTGATCTCACCTTTGTGATTGTTGGTTCTCAGATACAGTTAGGTTTGCGGATATGCAAGAACCTGCGCGAAAAGCGGATTGATTCTCATCGTTGCGCAATCCAACGCAGTGCCATCGGAAGACTCTGTGCATTTTTGCTGTGGAGGAGCCGGGCTGGATACTCGCTTCGCGGGGCAATAACCCCCGCTCCTGATCTTGAGCCAGAAGTCATGAAAGAATCCAACCGTCCGTAGACCGGAAAGGATTCATGGATGAAGAAGTAGCACAGCACCGAGTAGATCGTGTCCAAGTTGCGTCAGGCGGACGTGGAGCTGGGCAAGGGCTTGAAGGTGTCCGAGGTGTGCAAGCAACTGGGGATCACCATCCCCACCTTCGCCGTGCTGCACCAGACCAGCGACAACACCTGGACCCTCACCGCCAACCACGACGTGCAACTGACCATCCCCGCCCCCGACGGCACGCAACTGCAGTTGCTGCAAGATGGCTTTGACCCCCGGAATCCCCACCCCCGGAAGGCCCAAACCCT
>CAYYGM010000008.1:0-55021 GCA_964471555.1 uncultured Phycisphaeraceae bacterium | reverse complement strand
TATTCTATTCGGTGTTGCTGAGTTGTGACGCGGCCTGAACGCATCGGCAGCGTACGGTTCGGGCTCGATGCCCTGCCTGCCATGGGGGGCGCAGCCACCATTTGGACGGAAGTCTGTGGCTTTTTGAGGCTGGGCTTGAACCGGGCCCGCCTTGGGTTTAGGGGCCCCTGGTTGCGGGTGTGGGGTCGGTTGTGCGACCGTGTTGGCCGCGGGTGGATGGAACCGCCGATCCGAAATACAATGGCCGTTTCGACGCCGACGTAGCTCAGTTGGTAGAGCAGGGGATTCATAAGCCCCGTGTCACTGGTTCGAGTCCAGTCGTCGGCATTGACGCGGCGAGGTTCGCCTCGTAGGATCGCGTCGCTTTGGTTAGGCCCTTGGTGTAACGGTAGCACGACTGGTTCTGGTCCAGTTAGTCGGGGTTCAAATCCCTGAGGGCCTGTTGATCTTGAAGCCGCGTTCTGCACGCGGGTTACGGGGGGCTGCAATTGCCGGGGCATCATCTACACTGTTACGGTGAGCGAATCGGCTGAGCAACCGCTGCGCATACTGCAATTGACACAAGGCTCGCGGCCGGGCGGAGTCAGCCGCTATCTGTACGACCTGTGCCAGGGGCTGCAGAAGCGTGGACACTGGGTGGCGATCGCGGGCGAGCATGGCGAATGGCACGAGCTTTTTCAGGATGCGCCGTGGCCGTGGTTTGAAGTGCCGATGCGGGGGCGGGCACGATCGCTGTGGAACACGGCCGGGCGGCTGACGCAATTTGTGCGCGAGCATCAGGTGCAGGTGCTGCACGGGCACTATCGCAAGCCGATGCTGGCCGGACGACTGGTAGCGTGGCGCTGCGGCGTACCGCTGGTGGGCACGCTGCACGTGACGGACATTGCCATGAGTTGGCTGCAGCGGCAACTGACCGTCATGGGCGACTGCGCTCACGCGCCCAGTCAGGAAGCCAGGCGATGGTTGATCGAAGTGGCGCACGTGCCGGCCAAAAAAATCCGCGTGGTTCCGCACGGCGTTGACGTCGAGCACTACGCCTTGGCTGACGATCAGGCGCGGGCTGCGGCGCGGCAGGCGCTGGGGCTGGAGCCGCAGCACACGGTGGCGGCGTTCGTCGGTCGCTTCGATCCCTTCAAGAATCCCCTGTGGCTGACGGAGTTGTTTGATGATCAGCCGCACCCGCAGTGGCGGTTGGTGATGATGGGCGGCGGCATACTGCTCGAACAGTTGCAGGCGGAGTTCGCCAGGCGCGGGTTGGAGCAGCAGGTGATGTTGCTGCCGTATGGCGATCCGCGCCCGGTGTATGCCGCGGCGGACCTGATGCTGCAGCCGTCGAGCCGGGAGGGCTTCATGCTCTCGGCCACGGAAGCGATGAGTTGCGGCACGCCGGTGCTGCGCACGATGACGGCCGGGGCGGTGGAACAGATCATCGAAGGTCAGACAGGCGCTACGACGCCGGTGGATCGCCCGGCATTTCTCGCCAAAGCGCGGCAGATGCTGGCGGATCGCGCGGCCCTGCGGCAGATGGGGCTGCGGGCGGCGGCGCACGTGCGGCAGAATCTGACGCAGGGCATGCAGATCGACCGAACGATCGAGATGTACCGCCAATTGATCGCATCGCGGCGAGGGAATTGATCATGGACGCTTAGAATTGAATACAAAATAAGCCGCGAAGGCACGAAGAACACAAAGGCAGGATGATTTGAACAGGCTATTTCTTCGTGTCCTTCGTGTCTTCGTGGCGAATCTTTCTGTTTGTTAAATGTTCTCGCGTCGTGGCCGGCCGCAAGGGGCATCGGGCTTGAGCCGATGAATGTTACAATGAGCGACGGGATGGTGAAATCCTTGGTTGATGTTCTGATCATCACATTCAATGAATCGGCCAACATCGGCTACTGCCTGCGATCGCTGGCGGGCTGGCCGGGCAAAGTGTGGGTGGTCGATTCGGGCTCGACCGACGGCACGGTGCAGATCGCCAAAGAGCACGGGGCCGAGGTGGTGCATCACGACTGGGAAGGCTATGCCTTTCAGCGCAACTGGGCCCTGGACAATCTGGCGATGGACTCGGAATGGGTTCTGGTGCTGGACGCCGACGAATCGGTGCCGCCCGATCTGCGGCAGATGATCGAGCAGATCACCAGCAAGCCGGCCTCCGAGACGCGTGAGAACGGCTTCTTCCTCAACCGCCTTTCATTTTTCTGCGGCCAACCGATTCGCCACTGCGGGTACTATCCAAGCTGGCACCTGCGCCTGTTCAAGCGCGAGCTGGGCCGATATGAAAAACGCCTGGTGCACGAACATCTGATCCTGCCGGACCCCACCGGCTATCTCAAGCCGCCGCTGCAGCACCGCGATCGGCGGAGCCTGGAACACTACTACGGCAAGCACAATCGCTACTCGACGCTGGAAGCCGAGCAGCAATTGCTGGAGTTGACCGGGCGCATCGAGCCGGGCGAGGCCAACGTCAGTCCCGACACGCGGCGGCGACGCTGGCTCAAGAGTCACCTGACGCTGAGCGTGCCGTTCATTTCGTTGTGGCGGTTCCTGTACATGTATGTGTTCCGGCTGGGCATTCTTGACGGGCGGGCGGGGTACAACTTCTGCACGTTCATCGCCCACTATGACGGCATGGTGGCGATGAAGCTGCGCACGTTGTATCGCGAACATTTGGCCGGGCGACCGCTGGAAGAACTGATCACTTCCAATCGCGGCCCGACCTCGGGGCTGGCGATTCCGGAAGGCGAGTTGGCGGACCATGTGCAGCCGGAGGCAGCGGCCGCTCCGCCGGCAATCAGGACCGGGCCGCGCCATCAGACGGCGTTTTTCGACATCACGCGGGTCTCACCGCCGCCGACGGATGCCCAGGAAGCGCTGTGTCGCCCGGGATTGCGGCGATTGATCACGCTGCCGGTGAATCCGGGCCAGGTTTCCGGCTATCACAAAGCGGTGGCGGCTGACGTCGAGCGGTTGAAGCTCAACGATCAGGACACGGTAGTCATCTACTGGCAGAGCAACGACGCCGGGATCTCCAACGCCCGGCTGATCCCGCGCTTCGCCCGCTATTCCTGGCGGCGTCTGGTGCGCGGCCTGCGCCTGCGCATCTCCACCGAAGTCAGCGTGCATCAACTGCGGCCGCACCTGAATCGCAACGAGCACTTCGATGTGATCTTCTGCGGCGACATCGCCTTCTACCGGGCCCTGCGCAAGCTCTATCCGCACCATTTGTTGTACGTGCGCCTGCACAACCTGTTTTCGCTGGCCGACAGTCGCCGCCGCTTTCTGCGCCGACGCACGGACTGGGTGTTCCGTTTCAACATGTTCATGTTCAGCCGGCTGGAGAAGTTGATCACGCGCGATCCCAACACGCACGTGATCTTCATCAGCCAGCAGGAGCGAGCCTTCTTCCACATGCACGTGCGCGACAGGCCCACCGACACCTGGCTGATCCGCCCGCCGCAGACCCGCCCCGCCACGGCGCCGACGCAGATGAAGCTGATCTGGTTCGGCAGCATGGCCACGCACACCAAGCCCTCGGTCAGCTACTTCATCCGCCACGTGTTCGCGCCGCTGCGCAGCCGCCATCCGGGGTTCGAACTGCACATGTGGGGCTGGGGAACGGAAGTGTTCCACAACCCCGACAAAGGCATCCTCGGCCACGGCTTCTACGAAGGCGAGGATCTGCCGGAGCGGGGCGAAGGGTTGTTCGTGGTGCCCGACCTGCTGGGCGGCGGCGTGAAGATCAAGGTGGGCGATCTGATGCATGCCGGGGCGGCCTTCATCGCCACACCTTTCGGCATCGAGGGTAATGACATTCCACCTTCGCCGCATATCATGGTGGCAGACATCGACAATTGGGTCGAGACGATCGAAGCGTACTTCCGCTCGCTGAATCTGTCACCCTGATGATGGATGAAGGTCGATGGGTTTTCACCAGCCGCGAAAATGGCGTGGGCGTTTTCGGCTGCAGGTTATTGCGACCGCCGTGATGATCACCTGCGCCATGTCGGCCGTGGGCCGGGACGGCGAACCGGCTCAAGAGCGGGCCCAGCCGTTCGTCAGCCAGACGTTCAAGGTATTTCCCTGCCTGGTTTTCGATCCGGAGCCGCAGCACCTGGAGCGCTTCGGCCTGTGGCCCACACAGCGGCTGATGGATTCGGTGCTGTGGGCCCGCAACCAGCGACGTGACGAGCCGAACCTGCATTACATCCAGTGGTGGGCCTATCGGCTGGACCCCGAGGTGCAGGTGTTTGTCAACATCGAGCACTGGCCGACGATGGGGAATCCAGCGCAAGTGCAGGAGACGGTTCGCAAGTTCATTCTGGTGGCAGACACGATTCACGCCATCCAGCCGCGGATCAAGCTGGGTTTTTACGGGATGCCGCCGGTGAACGTGGACTATGGGCCGTCGCAGCCGCACGACAGCCGCCACTTCCTGGACTGGCAGCGGGCCAATGAGCGCCTGCGCCCCATTGCTGATCACGTGGACTTCATTCTGCCGTCGCTGTACGCCTATGCGGATGATCAGGCGTTGTGGGAGCGGATGGCGCGGGCCAAGATCGAAGCGGCCCGGCAGTATGGTAAGCCGGTGTATGCCTTCCTGTGGCCCCGCTTTCACGACCCGGACAACGAGCGCGGCCTGCGGATGAAGCTGATCTCGATGGACTTCTGGCGCTTTCAACTGCAACTTTGCCGGCAACTGACCGACGGCATCTACGTCTTCGATGGTTGGGATGTGGTGCAGGAAGTGAAAATGACCTGGCAGCCGCAGGCGCCGTGGTGGATTGAATTGCAGAAGTTCATCGCGGATCCGGCCAATCAGGTGACAATGCCCCCGGGCTATGAGCAGGCGGCGCTGCCGGGGCAGTGATTCACAAGGCAACAACTCGCCGCGAACGTGCCGGCTGATCGAAGCCTGGAGCAGTTTGCGTCAACGTTGGTCGCTTGCTCCATCAACTGCCGTTGGGCGCCACTGTCGCGTGCGGCAGTGCCTGGTTCCTTGCACGGCGGGCCGAACCGGCGAGACGTAGCTCGCCGGCTATGGCGGTCAATCATTTTTTTGCACACTGCTCTAAGCCGAGCCGAGTCACGCGGTTTGCTCGCGCGGCTTGCACAGAATGCTGTCGTTGAAATAGCCCCTGATGCGGGCGATGGACGGCTCCGTCACCGGACCACGCGGACTGTAGAGTTCGTAATCCAGCGAAGTCAGCAACTCATATCCCCGCTGCAGCAGGCTCTTGGAGTGAAAGGCGATGATCATGGTCGGCCGGCACTTGTCAATCAGCTCGCGGCTTCCATGGAGACAGTCAATTTCCGCGCCCTCGATGTCGATCTTGATCAGGTCCGGCAAGGGCAGGTTTTCATCCCGACAGTACGCATCAAGCGTCACCACCCGGCAAAGCTCGCATTGGCTGTGCTCGTGCTTCTGGTAATACAGACTGGTCATGGCGGTGCTGCCGACGGGCAGTTCGAGAGTGGCCTCTTCGGCCGCCAGGCCCACGGGATGGATGGTGACGTTGCTCAGGCCATTGAGTTCCACCGTCTTGCGCAGCAATTCCACGGTGGAGGGAAGAATCTCAAAAGCATGGATGACGCCGATGCCCTTGAGTTGACGAGCAAAGACCACGGTCGTGTAACCGATGTTGGCTCCGATGTCGTAGATCACCGCGGCCGGCTTGACCAGGTTGGCGCTGATTCGGGCGATCCAGGGTTCATCAATGCCGAACCACACACGAGGAGAAATCTGCGGAGACGTATAAATGATCTGCCCGCGGATCGGCCCGAATGGAATGCGATGGGCCCTGAGATGTGTGCCCAGGACTGCTCCCACTGATGATCGAACCAGCGATTTGAATTTCATACGCCACACCATTCCTTCATCAGCTTGGCGCTCTGTAGATGCCCCCCAGCGCTCATGTCGTCAGGCCCACGAGAAGACCGTAAGTTATATGGCTCGTCCTCAAGCGGAACAAGTATTCGCGTTCCAGGCCGGTAAAGAGCGGTGTTTTGGCGTGTCGAAGGGCCCGGAAGGTTCGATTTTGCGGGATTACGCAGCCGAGGGAAGCATGGGCTGGCCGGTGGAGTACGCCAGCCACGGATACGCCGCCGCCTGATCGCGCAGCCAGCACTCGAAGCGACCGAGCATGATGGCGAAGGTGAAAGCGGACACGCTGCCCAGCAGGGTGTGGGCCTTACCCATCAATAGAAAATCAAACAGCGCCAGAGCCCCCAGCGTCGCCACGATGGCGCGCGCCGACGGCATGTGCACCGTGGCGCGGGCACAGCGAACCACGGCCCTGGCGGTCATCACCATCACAATGACCAGCAAGGCGAAGCCGATCATCCCTTCCTCGGCCAGGGTTTCGGCATAGACCATCTCCGTCATGTCCCCCACCACCTGCGGCGACCACGCGGCGCCCTGACCGATGCCGACCACCCAGCGCACGGGCCCGCCTTCCAGGCAGGTGTCCAGCACGGTGACCGATCGCGCAATGCGGACCCCCACCATGTCGGCCCACATGTCCTGCAGATTCCAACGCTTCTGGGTAGCCAACTGCATGACCACAAACGCGGACAACATCGCCAGCACCGATACGCCGAAGAGCACCGAGACCACCCGCCGTTGATGAAGCAACTGCCTGCTGATCGGCAACATCACGATCGCCGCCAGTATGCCACCGGCCAGCGCCCCGCGCGACTGGGCCTTGACGATCAACATCAGGCACAGCACCACCAGCGGCCAGCGCAACAGTGTCAACCAGCGACTGACGCCCCGGAAGTTCATCAGCACGATGATCAACAGCACGCGGGTCGCCGTGTTGGCCAACTCGTTGGCGTACAACAGATTCTTCTTGCTCCAGGCCAGGCCTCCCGTCCCGGCCACGCGCAGGCTGCGGCCAAACCAGTCGCCTTTGAACAGCAGCAGCGGGACGATGAAGATGCCCACCACCAGCATGGCCACCAGGGCCGTGCGGAACGAGCGCTCGTCGTACACCAGCAGGGGAATGCTGATCATCATCAGCAGCACGTACGGCCCCTGCGAGATCCACTGGTGCTTCCAGCCGGGCACATACATGGTCCACAGGCCGGAAATGAATGCAAAGGCGAACAGGGCCATGATGACCCATCCCACGCGCGGGTAATGGCGAAACAGCACCAGTTGCCGGCGAAACAGGGCCACGATCAGCGCCTCAGCCGCCAGACCCGCCACGAACAGGTTGGCCGCCGGTCGATGCTGACCAAAGTAGGGAATCGTGGTCTGCAGCAACTGCTCGATGGAAAACATGCACAGGACGATCGCCACCGCCACCGGCGGACGAAACGCGACCCATATGGCCGCCAGCAGGAACAGAACCAGGAGCAGAGCTAGCAAATTCGCATCCTTCGGTTTACCGCGGCCCACCGGTCCCATCGACGGCCGACACGGATTGCCCCACGATCCCCAAGGGGCCCCCGGCGAACGCCCACCACCGCGGCAGGATTGATTATACGGCCATCCACCGCCTGCTGTTCACATTGCCTTTCCCGGTCGCCGTGCAGCAGGCCGCAGCGTATCCGCAGGTTCGCCCTGGAACCCCCCTATTCATCGGTCGATTATACTTGCCGCTGATGATGCCAGACCATGCGCCCAGCACGCCGCACGTGCTCTTGTGGTCCCCCCAGGGCGCTGGGATGCACTACGCCGGGGCGGGAACCACCGCTTATCGGATGTACCGCCGCGACGCCGGCCGCCGCTTCCGCGTCAGCCTGGTCTATGGCAACCCGCAGCAGCAATCCGCCGACGTCTTCGAGGCCATTCACCACATCCCCCCGTTCCCCACCGGCATGCGCTCCGTCCTCAGCTTCCTGGCCCGCAGCCGCTCCTGGCTGCGCCGGCATGCCCGCGAGTACGACATCTTCCATGGACTGACCGGCTTCCAATGCACCGTGGCCCCGGCTGTCACCGCCAAAAGTCTCGGCCTGCCCGCCGTCATCAAAATCGCCAACGCCCACAGCGACTTGGCCGACAAGGGCGGACTCAAAGCCCTGCTGGCCCTGCCGCGGCGACGACGTCAGGCGGTCCTCAAGCTCGATGCCGTGATCGCCACCAGCCGCCAGATCGTGCAGGAACTGCGCGGCTACGGCCTGCCCGAAGAAAAAATCGCCCACATCCCCAACGGCGTCGATGATGTTCTGTTTCATCCTGCCGACGACACCCAACG
This sequence comes from uncultured Phycisphaeraceae bacterium, assembly GCA_964471555.1. GTDB lineage: Bacteria > Planctomycetota > Phycisphaerae > Phycisphaerales > Phycisphaeraceae > JADLFV01. Next base: position 46,823 of record CAYYGM010000008.1, on the reverse strand, counting down.
CGCCGCCGCCCGACAGGAACTGCAACTGCCCGATCGCCCCACCATGCTCTTCTGTGGTGAAATCGGCAGCCGCAAACGCCCGCATCTGCTGATCGAAGCGCTGGCTGACGTCGAGCAAGCTCAACTGGTGCTCGTGGGCCCGGTGCGCGAGCCGGACTACGCACAAACCCTGCACGATCGGGTGAGCCGACTGGGCCTGGAGCAGCGCGTGTTCCTGCGCGGCCACACCGAGCAGATCGAGCGCTACTATCAGGCCGCCGACCTGTTCGCTCTGCCGTCAGCCAATGAGGGAATGCCCAACGCGGCCCTCGAAGCGCTGGCTTGCGCGTTGCCTTGCGTGTTCACTGATTTTTCCAGTGCCGAGGAACTGACGGATGACGGCCGTTGCGGCCGCATCGTCGCGCCACAAGCGGCAGCAGTTGCCGAGGCGATCCGCGATTATCTTTCGGATGAGTCCGCGTTACGCGCCGCGGGGCAAGCCGGCCGCGCTTTGATCCAGCGGCGATTCAGTGTGGAAGTCGTGCTCGATCAGCACCAGGCGCTCTTCCGCAGATTGATCACCGGCAGCGCCCCAGCCGCCGCGGTTTGATCAACCTGTTCACACCCGTGCCCGCACCGGGCCCAGTTCGGCCAACTGCTTGAGTACATCAGCAACCTGCTTTTCAAACGCCGCAAAGGAGAAATGCTCTCGCACGGCTGCTAACCCAGCGTCGGCGAACTGTCGCCGCAAGGTTGCGTCGGTCAGCATCTGCGTGCAACCTTCGATCATGGTCTGATCATCGCCAGCCACCCACACGCCCTGACCATGCGGCAGTAATCGCTCGTAACCGCGCAGGGCATGCGGTGAGGCCACGATCGGCCGACCGTGCGCCAGCGCTTCGAGCACCTTGATCTTGGTGCCGCCGCCGTGATACATCGGCGCCACCGCCGCGGCGCAGTCGGCATACGCTTGCGCCAGGTCCGGCACGAATCCCACCGCATCCACGCCCGCCTGCGCCGACCAGCGCTGCTTCTGGTCCTCGCTCATCCCCGCCCCCACCAGGCGCACCGTCGCCCCCGGCACCCGCTGCCGCACGCCTGGCCAGACACGCTCCAGAAAATGCACCACTCCCTGCACGTTGGGCGGATGAAGCATCGTGCCCACAATCAGCAACGTGCGCGAGTCCGGCGGCGGCGACGGCTGCGGCTTCTCATCCACGCCGAAGGCAATGTTCGGCAACACGCTGCAACCGGGATGATCCACCAGATCCACATCCTGCTCGTTGGCGATCCAGACGTGAGCATGCTTGCGCCACGCCCGCGGCTCGAGTCGACGATACGCGCCTTCATGCCAGCGCAAGAGCAGCCGCCCCAGCGCCGAACCGTTGTCCGCTTCGCGGCGGCTGTGGTATTTCTGCCACATGATGCCGTCGATATCCAGCACGCTGGGTGCGTAGCAACCCGCTCCGCTCCACAGGGCGGATTCCAGGTAGCGACAGACGATCACGTCATAACGGCGCTGCTCAACCATCCGCGCTAACTCAGCCTCAACCAGCGGATCGGGCGATTGATCCACCGACAAGGGAAGCAGGTTGTGTGCAATTCGCCGAGCCCAGTGCCCACCCCACAGTTGCAACACGCGCCACGGGCCGCGATGTTCCGGCCAGCGCCGCAGCACGTGGGTGAAATGCGCCGCGCCCTCGGCTGCCAGGCACTCATCGGGCACGGGCAGCGGCGGGATCAGCAGCACATCCACTTCCGCCACCGAGCGCATGGCCCGCAGCAGCAGCGCAGTCCGCTGACGATCACCCGTCACGGGCGGCTGGGTCGGTGAAGTGGTGATCAGAAGGCATCGCATGCAAGCGCCCAGGATTGCGACTAGGTTGAACGACCTGACGATAACACCGATTCGATGGTTCGGTGCACCTCGGCGGCAAAACGCGAATAGGAATGATGCGCCAATACCACACTTCGGCCCGAGGACGCCAAAGCTGCGGATCGAGCCGGATCATGAAGCAGGCTGATACAACAGTTTGCCATTTCATCCGGTGTACGGCCAACCAACAAATCGCGGCCTGGTTTCAGCACCGACTCGTGACCCTCCAGACCCTGGGGCGTGGTCACAACCGTGCGGCCGTACAACATCGCTTCGAGCACCTTGATGTTCGTCCCAGCCCCGAAATAGATCGGCGCGATGCAGAAACTGCAATCCGCATACGCCGAAGCCAGATCCGCCACATAGCCCTCGACCTGCACGCCCGCCACCGCGGACCATGCTCGGCGATTCCGCTCGCGCAGACCGGTGCCGACAATCCGCAGCACCGCGGTCGGCACCGCGGCGCGCACTCGGGGCCAGACCTGTTTGATGAAAAATCGCAATCCATCCAGGTTCGGACGATAGCGCAAGGAACCGACGAACAGAATGTGCTGCGATTGCGGCGAAGGGGCAAGCGGCTGCGGCAGCGCCTTGTCGCGCCCGACAAACGGGATATTTTCCAATAACGAAGCCCGTTGCAGGCCGGGCAGTGATCGATCGGTTTCCTTGGTCACCCACAAAGCGTCGCAGCGGTTGAAAATGGGCACAATGGCTTTCTCAATTCGGCTTCGATGCAGGCGCAGCAACGGCCGTCGCCATGCTGCGGTGGTCGGCGATTCCAGCCGCGAGGTGTAGTGCTGGGTGTCGACGTCGTCCACATCCAAAATCACGGGCACGCCCGGCAAAAACCCGGTCAGAGCCAAGGGCGTGAGGTAGCGCGAGACAATCAGGTCAACCGGCGGCCCGTCCTGCGCCAGTTGGGCCAGCATGGTGGCCGCTCGCGGATTACGGCGGTAGGTGATATCGCGCGGCTCCAGTTGTGACGCCACCACGCGCAAGCACGCATCGGGAATAAATCGCATCCATCGCCAGGGCCGCCGATTCAGGCGACTGGGTATGGGCATGTGGTTGGCCAGAGCGAAATCCCGACGCAAGACCGGCCAATCTTGCTCCTTCGGATGCTCGTTGTATCCGATCAACAGCAGCTCAACGCGTCCCAGTTCACTCAAAGCTCGCCACAGAATGTTACTGCGCTGGCGTCCGCCGCTGTCGGTGGGATACGGAGGTGATTTGCTCAGGAAGATAATGCGTTTCACACGAACAACCCATCTTATCGCGAACGGTAAAGTCGGACGAACTGCTTGACGGTGCCCAGGCGCTGACGATAGTCGGGGATCGCCGCCCACAGTGACACAAGCACCACCGCCGCCGCGGCTGCGGCCAGCAACAGGCCCGCGATGGGGTGCTCGAACCCGCAATACAGACGGATCGGCAACGTCACCGCCAGCACGCATACCGCCAACCAGACCGCGGGCAACATATTGCGATACAGATCTCCCATCGACACGACACCGAGTCGTCCCACGGAATAAATCAGATAAGGTGTGCGGATCAGCAGGCCGCTGATCGTATAGCCCAGGGCCACGCCGATCGGGCCCCAGTGCAAGCCAATGACAATTGAGAGGATGGCAATAAAATTGTTGACCAGTGAATAGCGCACAAATGCGCCGGTGCGATCCTGCGTGACGAACAACCATGTCAAAACACTGTTGAGCACCTGCACCATCATGATGGGGCTCATGGCCTGAAAGATCCAACCCGCCTCTCGCCATTGCGGGCCCAGCACCAGTCGGATGATCCAGTCGCCGCAGGGAATCATCACCGCCACGGCCGGCATCAGTGCCAGCGCGATCAACTGAAACAGACTCAGAAAATGGCGGCGATAAGCGACAGGGTCCGACGCCAGGCGGCTGAAAGTCGGCAACGCCACGGCGTTCGTCGGAGGCATGATTTGGCGCAGGGGCAACTGGATGAGACGGACGGCGTTATTGTACTGGCCCAGTTTTTCCGTACCAAAGAGCCGCCCGATCAGCAGGCGATCAACATTGGTGGCAAGGTATCCACCCAGCCCCACCACCGTCAGGTGGCCGCCGAACAGGGCAAGGCGACGGGTGCCCTCGCCCCGCCTGGGCAGGCGCGGCATCCAGCGCACGCTCAGCCAGACGCCTAACAGGGTGATGATCGTCACAGTGTAATACTGCAACACCAGGGCCCAGTAGGCCAGCCAATGCGCCGTGACGATCGCCAGCACCGCTCCTCCCGCCACGGAGCAGACGGAAATGGCTGATAGGCGATGAAATCGCATGCGCCTCTGAAGCAATGCCTGGTGCTGAACAACCAGACCCTTGACCGCGATGACGCCGGCCAGGGCTATCGTCACCCACAACACGCGCGGCTCGTGATAGAACCAGACCAGCAACGGGGCTAGGCCCGTGCACAGCAATGCCACCAGAAAGCTGAATATGACATTGAGCCAAAACAAATTGCTCACCTGCCCAGGCGTAATGTCGTCGCGCTGTACCGTTGCCTGAGACAGGCCCAGGTTACCTAACTGATCGACGAAGCCGGTCAGCACGACCACCATGCCGATCACGCCGAAGTCGTCCGGTGCAAGCAGGCGTCCCAGCACACTGAGCGATCCGATGGTGATCAGGAAGTTGATGATCTGGGCTGTGAGTGTGGCCGCCCCGCCCCGCACGGCACGCGACTTTAGATTATGCCTCAAATCCTCCGCGTTGAACAGATGGTGGTCTGAATCGGTAGGGGGCAATGATGAATCGGGCGTCGCCATGAACCGTTCTCGTTATCGACCAGTCGTGCTCATCCACCACGCGGCAGGCTGACGTACAGGCTGTATCGCTGCACCGCTGATCCATTCAATACGGTTCATGGGGGTAATGGTTCCCTCGATTTACTGCACCATCCGGCGTACGCGGCTCAGGACACGACGAATCAATGGGCGCTCAACGTGGCACCAGGGCTGATCGATCCAGCCGACGCCATACGCGACAGCCGCCTCCGTGATGCGACGGAAAATCGACGTCTTGCCGATCTCTTCCACCATTTGCCAGCGGTCGGTTTCCGCTTTGAGGAAATCACGCAAAATCTCGCCGGTCCTGATCTGTGTGTCGTCCACGATCACCAGGCCGCCCACCGCGACCTTATCCGCCAAGTAATACCAGTCGAGAAATGGGGCCGGAAAGGCATGGTCACCATCGATCAGTGCCATGTCCAGGTTCTCCACCTCAAGCCCGGGCAGCACGTCCTGAGACTTGGATGCCATGAAATTGACGTGGTCAGTCGCCACGTCGTGGCTGGCGCACCACTGCTTGATCAACTCGTGTTCGCGGACCAGGGGTGAAATCACTGTGTGTCGGCTGCTTAGGGCCGACAACAGCACGGAGGTGTAGCCGCAGCCGGTCTCCAGCGTTTGCGAACCCGGCTTGATGTGGTGGCACATCCACTCGAGCACTTCCGGCCTGATCATCCAGTTCTTCGTGCCCACCGTGTCTTCGCGCAACTTCATGCCATGGAACGAGGGACTCTCATTTAGGAGCAAAGCGAGCAGACCGGTAATATCCTTATTGCCGTTCATTAACTGGCCCTCCGGGTTCGAGTAATAAACTGCATCGTCGGTATCGAATCAGTAGCGATCCGTCACGGAATATCGGCTGGAACGCCGTCCTTATCAACCACCAGACCAGCATAGCACGAAGCAGGTAAAGGGGGCGTCTGCCTTGGCAGCGGCTCATTCAGGGATTAACAGACGCTCGGCGGCTTGCTGGGACTGTGCGTATAGACGGTTCAGTGCAGCAAGGCGATCCAATACATACGACTGCTGTTGTGGTGATAAAGCGGTAGTGAACTTGCTGGGAGCTTTGCGGATGACGCCGGACAGCGCGGCGCTCTTCCATGCCTCATTCTCGCGAATGATGCTCGTGTTTTGTCCCGGTGTCTGCGACAGCATCGCGGGCTCGAAAGGCAGACCCGTGAATCGGCAGATGCCGCGCACCACGCGCTGCGGCTCGTCTGTCAAACGCTCATAATCGACCAGCATGTGACTGGGATGTTGTGACCACTTCAATGAGGCGACGGCTGCCAGCCGCCAACGGTCAATACAGCGATCGAGGTCAGAATAGTTTTCTCTCCAGTGTTCGTCCGGATACTTCTGGCTGGCGTCGTGCAGAGAGGCGATGACAGCCCGCGGATCCCGGATCAGGTGCAGGAATCGGGCGCCGGGGATATGGCGCATGATGGCTGCTGCGTAGTGAACATGATCGGGGGTTTTCTCGATCCAGCCGGTTTTGCCTGCCTCCAGGGCCAGTGTGTCCAGGAACAGGCGGAAAGCCCGCACGCTGCTGCCCATGCTGCGCCGCCAACTAGGAAGCAACCGCTCGAGATCGTCTCGCCCCAGATCGTGCATCAGATCCCGCAGTTTCAGCCAACCGTGGACGCTCGTGATCCCCATCCGTTGCAGGATTCGGCGGCGAAGCAGGCGATAGCGGCCCTGTAGCGTCGGCGGTTTCCGTCCGAACTCGATGAACTCCGAACTGTGAAACAGTCCCCGAAAAAAATCGGTCTCCGGACAGGACAGAAGCTGGCTGTGGGCAGCCAGAATCGCCTGGAGCAGTGTGGTGCCGGAGCGGGGGCATCCGACGACGAAAAGACGGTGCTGAATGTGCGGGTCACTCATTACTCATGCATTCCATCTGCTGGCAGCCGACCCGTACTGAATGTTCGGCAGACGTATCTCGGGCAATTCCACGAGCTGTCCATAAGAGCATAAGGATACTCTCGTTATCACCGTGCGACGAACGACGATTGCATTGTTATCGATGATATTCAGCCTCAGCTTGATTGGGCTGCCAGCGCCGATACGTCAGGTGACAAGTCAACAATACAACAAAATCACTATGTGTTTCGTGTTGACCAAGTCAAGAAAAAGGTCGCCGCCATATAATGGCGACGACCTCATTTTGTTCTGGGCTTTCGCCTGTAGGCGATTTCAGACAATCCATCCCCAACGCATCAATCAGCCGTGAAATTGATGTTCACGTTGCGGTATACCATGAAGCAGTTGTAGTCGTTCATGTTATCCGAAGCCCAGTTACCGCTATAAGTTGCTGTTCCCTGCTGGAATCCATAGATCTGGTCACCCTCGATGACACCCTTGTTGGCGGTGTACTTGGTGGTGACTTCGGGGGTTGACGAGAACTTCACGTGGTTGTCGTTCCAGCCGATCGAACCATTCCATTGGCCACTGTTCAGATCCGTGTGAATGCTGGACAGATCGATTGGCGCCGCTGTTGCGCCACCCACGCTGTCGGCTAGACTCGAAGAGCGAAGTCGATCAGTCATGATCACCGCTTGGCCGTTAAGCGTCTGTCGCCATTCTTCGCGGCGGCCGATGTTGTTTGTGACCGGACCGGCGACATCCTGGCCGGAGACCTTGATCATGGCAAACGAGTAATTGGCCGAAGTGACCTGCTGCGTGGTCCAGATGATCTTGGTGGCAGTTTCCGCCGGGCTGATGGCATACTCTCCGGTGAAGTAGGCATTGCCCAGCATCACGCCGTAGCGGTGCTCGACAGCACCACCCGACATCGTTCCGATTGGATCGGTGGCGGCGCCGGCGGCGGCGTTTTCACCGCGGCTGTTGAAGCCGGGGTACCAGGTGCGATTGCCCTGGGAGTACATCACCATGGACTGGTGGATACCGCGGACCTGCGTATTGCTCTGACCCTGGCGAGCGGCCCGGCGAGCTGCTCCCAACGCCGGCAGCAGGATGCCCACCAGCAGCGCGATGATGCTGATGACCACCAGCAGCTCGATCAGCGTAAAACCAAATTGCTTGACACGTTTCTGCATGGGAAAAACCCTTTCACTGGTTGAAGCACACAACGAATACTGAATGAACGAGTTCAGGACGATATCCACCCTGTCCGTAATGGATCACCGTTAACGACGCAAGGTTCTCCTCGAAGGCGATACAACTCCTGCACATCTGGACGAACATCTTGCATGTTCTGGACGTGCAATGGGTTGACCCACCAAGCCCCGCTGGGCGTTGCAGGAAGCTAGAGCATTATAACAGTCGCCGCCGATCATGGGTAGTCCCCCCGCCAAGTTTCCCTGCAGGCAGATTCCAGTTCCCGGCCGCGATCCCCGGGCGGCTGAGGACAGTATAACTGGCAAACCCCGCCCTGGTTTTTCAGGACCGGGCGGGACTGACGCGGCGGCCCGGCTGGGCCGATGATAGACGCAGGATGAGCAAAGGCCGCAACGTCCGGTTATGCTAGCGTTCGCCGCGCCACCGGGGGGCTCCAGGGAGGGGGCGAGGGCGGATTTTGACCATTAACTTCTAATTAACAACGTTTTAGGAATCAACCATGGCAAACAGCTACTACGTCGTCGCCGGTGGCGGTGGCTTCATCGGCGGGCATCTGGTGGCCGATCTGCGCCGCCGCGGCCTCGGGCCGATCCGCTCGGTCGATATCAAGCCCACCAGCGAGTGGTACCAATGCTTCGATGACGTGGAAAACATCGTGGCTGACCTCAAGGACCTGGCCAACTGCCGCCGGGCCTGCCAGGACGCCCAGGAGGTCTATTGCCTGGCCGCTGACATGGGGGGCATGGGCTTTATCGAGACCCACAAGGCTGCCTGCATGCTGACCGTCCTGATCAGCACCCACATGCTGGTGGCCGCCCGCGACGCCAAGGTCGATCGCTACTTCTACTCCTCCTCGGCCTGCGTTTACAACGCTGACAAGCAGAAGAACGAGGACGTGGTGCCCCTGAAGGAAGCCGACGCCTACCCCGCCATGGCGGAAGATGGTTATGGCTGGGAGAAGCTGTTCACCGAGCGCATGTGCCGCCATTTCACCGAAGACTTCGGCATGTACACCCGCGTGGCCCGCTTCCACAACGTTTACGGCCCGCACGGCACTTGGGAAGGCGGCCGCGAAAAGGCCCCAGCCGCCATCAGCCGCAAGGTCATCGAGGCCAAGCTTGGCGGCAAGAAGGAAATCGAAATCTGGGGCAACGGCCACCAGACCCGCTCCTTCATGTACATCGACGATTGCCTCAAGGGCATCGACATGATCCTGCACGGCAACGTGCCCGAGCCGATCAACCTCGGCTCTGACGAGCTGGTCACCATCAACGGCCTGGTCGATATGGTCGAGGACATTGCCGGCATCAAGCTCAAGCGCACCTACAACCTCAGCGCCCCCAAGGGCGTCAACGGCCGCAACAGCGACAACACGCTGATCAAGAAGTACCTGAACTGGGCGCCCTCCATCCGTCTGCGCGACGGCATGGAAAAAACCTACAAGTGGATCTATGACGAGTACGTGGCCAAGTACGGCCGCTGACCGGTGCGGGCGGGCTGAGCCGGGCGCCTGCGCGACCTGAAGCGGACGGCGAAAGAATGACTGGCGCAACTGTTCCTTCCCGTCGGCTGTTATGGATTGACCACGCCAAGGGCCTGGCCATGGTGCTGGTGGTGGCCAGTCACTGCATCGGTGGGTTCAAGGATCGGGCCCTGCTCGCGCCGGCCGAACTCTGGGATGCGATCTACGACTGGATGTATCTGTTCCACACGCGGACCTTCTTCTTCATGGCCGGTCTCTTCGCTCTGCCAACCGATGTTCGGCCGATCGGCCAGTATCTGCAGGACAAGGTCCGCCGCGTGGCGTATCCCTATGTGGTCTGGACGCTGGTGACCTGGTGTGCGGTCAGGATGCTGGGCAGCGCGGCGAACAATGTCGCCTCGCTCGATGTGCTGCTGAAGACGGTGTACAGCCCGATGATGCACACGTGGTTCCTGTACGCCCTGTTTCTGATGTACCTGATCACGGCCGCGGCCATGGGGATCAAACACCATCGCCAACTGACCATCCTCACGGTGTTCGTGCTGCTGCTGGCGGCCGAACTGGCGGGATGGACGCAGTGGTGGGACTCCTTGTCGGAGTTGGCACGCTTCGGCATCTTCTTCGCCCTGGGTGTTGTGGCGGGTCGGCCCTGGATTGCCTGGATGTCGCGCTGGCCGCTATGGTGTTGCGGCCTGATCGCGGGGGCGGGACTGGCGGGCATGACGTGGATGTTCACCGCGGACTGGACCGCGACCCCGCCCGGACATCTGATCGCTTCGTCCCTGGGTGTCATCGGCACGCTGGCGCTGGCCCGCTGTACCGCGGTGCTGCCGCCTGTGACCGGCCTTGCCCTGCTTGGGATCTGTTCCCTGGAGGTTTACATGGCCCACGCCCTGACCAGCGTCGCGGCCAGACTGCTGGCGCTGAGGATCCTGCACCTGAACGCTTACGCGGCGCTGACGCTGGTCATTATCGTGGGTGTCTTCGGAACGCTGGGATTGGTCGTCCTCCTGCGCCGCCTGGGACTCGGTTTCCTGTTCACCTGGCCCAAACGTCAGACGAAAACTGCTCATGGCTCTATCACCACCGCCTGAATCCAACAAGGGCCGCGACACCAGCCGCACCCTGCTGGTGCTGACGCAGGTCTATGTGCCCGACCCCGCCAGCGTCGGTCAGCACATTCACGATGCGGCCGCCGCGATGGCCCGCCGTGGTTATCGCGTGATCGTTTACTGCGCCAACCGCGGCTACGACGATCCTTCACAGAAATATCCCAAACGCGAAGTGCGCGACGGCGTGATCATCCGCCGCCTGCCGCTGTCCAGCTTCGGCAAAGCATCCATTCCCCTGCGCCTGTTGGCCGGGACGCTGCTGATCGCACAGGCGACCGTGCGCGGGCTGTTCGTGCGCAACCTCAAGGGCATCCTGGTCAGCACCTCGCCGCCCATGGCCTCGATCGGGGCGGTGCTCATCTCCAGGCTGCGCGGGACGCCGATCACCCACTGGGTGATGGACATGAACCCCGACCAGATGATCGAGATGGGCCGGCTGACCGAAACCTCATTTCCCGCCCGGGTGTTCAACGCCCTCAACCGCATGATCCTGCGCCGGGCCAAGCGCGTGGTGGCGCTCGATCGCTTCATGGCTGAACGTCTCAACCGCAAGCTGCCCGTCGATGACAAGCTGGAGATCATGCCGCCCTGGCCGCACGGCGAACACCTCGACAGCATCGAGCACGCCGACAATCCCTTCCGCAAACGTCACAACCCCGATGACAAGTTCATCATCATGTACAGCGGCAATCACGGCGTCTCCACCCCGGTGACCACGCTGCTGCAGGCTGCCCTGCGCTTACAGGATCGCAACGATCTGCTGTTCATGTTCATCGGCGGCGGCATGGGTAAAAAAGAAGTCAATGACGCCATCGAGCAGCATCACCCGAACAATATCATCTCGCTGCCGTATCAACCGTTGGATCAGATTCGCTATTCGCTCTCAGCCGCGGACGTGCACGTGGTGACCATGCTGCCGCAGGTGGTGGGCGTGATTCACCCCTGCAAGATTTACGGCGCGATGCAGGTGGCCCGGCCGATCCTGCTGTTTGCGCCGGATCCGTCGCACCTGTCGGAGCTGGTGAACGCTGAAGGCATCGGCTGGCGGGTGACCGAGGGCGACGTGGACGGCGCGGTGAAGGTGATCAACCAGATCGTCGCCACCCCGAAGCCGACGCTGCGAGCCATGGGCCAGAAGGCCCGGCAGGCGGTGGACAGTCGATTGAGTTGCCGTATCTTGTGTGAACGATTTTGCAATGTCATCGAAGCCGCCATGGCCGAGCCGGGTGCAGCCAAAAGCGCGGAGACGGATGGATCGAAACAGTCATGACCGCCTTTCGCTTTGATCATCTGGGCATTGCCGTGGCGGACCTGCCGGCCGCTCAGCAGAGTTACGCCGACATGTTCGGCTACAAGCTGCTGCGTGGGCCATACGATGATCCGATTCAACAGGCGACGGTGGCGTTCATCGGCACCGGTCAGCCGGGCGACGTGGTGCTGGAGTTGATCGCGCCGCTGCACGAAAAGTCGCACGTGCACTCCGTGCTGGCCAAGGGCGTGGGTGCGTATCACGTGTGTTACGAAGTGGACGACCTGGACGCCGTGTTGCAGATGCTGCGCGAGAAGCGTTGTCTGATCGTGCGTCCGCCGGCCCCGGCTGTGGCGTACGACGGCCGGCGCATCGCGTGGTTCTACACCCCGACCCGCCAACTGACGGAGTTGGTCGAAGCATGAGTCAACAACCGCTCGCCAACCCGCGCCCGCAGATCGATCGCCATCTGGCTGACGGCGAGTTCGATCATGCCTGGGCCCTGTTGCGCCACGCCTGGCAGACGCAGCCCAGTGCCGCGCTGGCGGGGTTTGTGGTTTCGCGCTTTGCCAAGTTGCGCGAGCATGTCACAGCGACGCCCTGCTCAATGGTGGTGCTGCGATCATTCACGCTGGAGCCGGTGCTGCCGCTGGTGCAGGCCGGCGCCATCGTCGGCGGCATCGATCTGAAGGTGACGCTGGGCGAGTTCAATGCCTACGCTCAGGAAATCCTCGACCCCAACGCGGCCTGGCAACAGCAGAAGCCGAACGTGGTGGTGCTGGCTGTGCAGACGCGCGACATCGCGCCCGAGCTTTGGTCTGATTTCGCTGATCTGTCCGCTGAGCAGGCGGACGCGGTGGCGGTACGGGTGATCGGCGAGTTCACCACGTGGATCGACACCCTGCGCACGCGCACCGATGCCCACCTGATCGTGCACAGCCTGGAGCAGCCGCCGACGCTGAGCCAGGGTGAACTGGACCGGCGTATCGATCACTCGCAGAGCCGGGCCATCGCTCGCATCAACAAAGCGCTCGGACAACTGGCGCAGGATCGCCACGGCGTGTACCTGCTGGACTTTGATGCGGTGATCGCTGAGCACGGCCGGTCCCACTGGTACGACGCCCAGAAGTGGCTCACCGTGCGCCTGCCCATGCGGGCTGAAGCGTTGCCTGCCGTCGCCGCTGCGTGGCTGCGCCTGCTGCATCCGATCACCGGGCGTGTCGCCAAATGTCTGGTGTGCGATCTGGACAACACGCTGTGGGGCGGCGTGGTGGGCGAGGACGGGCCGACGGGCATTCGCCTGGGCGTGGAATATCCCGGTGCACTGTACGTGCAGTTGCAGCGGGCGATCCTGGACGTTTCCCGTCGCGGCATCCTGCTGGCGATCTGCTCCAAGAACAACCCGGCCGACGCCATGGAAGTGCTGGAGAAGCACGAGCACATGCTGCTGCGCCCGAATGACTTTGCCGCCATGCGCATCAACTGGCAAGACAAGGCGGGCAACCTGCGCCAGATCGCCAAAGAGTTGAACATCGGCATCGACGCCCTGGCGTTCATGGATGACAACCCGGCCGAGTGCCAACTGGTGCGCCAGCAGTTGCCGCAGGTTACGGTGATTGAGCTGCCTGCTGATCCGACGACCTACAGCGCCCTGCTGCGCAGTCAGCCGGTGTTCGAGCGACTGACCATGTCGCAGGAGGATCGCCGGCGCGGACAGATGTACGCCGCCCAGCGCAGTCGTGAAGCGGTGCGTGAGAGTGCCGCCACGCTGGAGGATTACTACCGCTCGCTGCAACAGGTGATGGAGATCGCGCTGGTCAACGACGCCTCACTCGAGCGGGCCGCCCAGATGACGCAGAAGACCAATCAGTTCAACATGACCACGCGCCGCTACAGCGAGCAGCAGATGGCTGAGTTTGCCGCCGATGCCAATTGCCGGGTGTTCACCGTGCGCGTGACCGATCGCTTCGGCGACAACGGCATCGTGGGCCTGGCGATCACCCGCGCTGACGGCCCGATGTGGGAACTGGACACCCTGCTGCTGAGCTGCCGCGTCATCGGCCGCACGGTGGAGACCGCCATGCTGGCGGCGATCAGCGATTACGCCAGACAGCACGGCGCCACCAGTCTGAGCGGCTGGTTCATCCCCACCGCCAAAAACGCACCGGCCAAGGATGTGTACACCAGCCACGGCTTTGTCGAAGCTGAACGCGACGGCGAGGCGGTGCGCTACGAACTGGACCTGACGACGACTGACTTGAAAGTGCCGACGTGGATCGATTGCCGCGCCGCCCTGACGGAGACTTCTTCATGAGCGATGACGTACTGGACCAGGTTCGCCAGACGGTGGCCGACGTGTTCAACCTGGATATCACCCAGGTGAATGCCGCCACCAGCCCGCAGACGGTGGAGGCGTGGGACTCGATCAACCATCTGAATCTGGTGCTGGCGCTGGAGCAACAGTGCGGCGTGAGTTTTTCGCCGGAAGAGATTCCCGAATTGACCAGCGTGGAAAACATCGCCCAGTGCGTCGGCCGCAAGCTGGGTTGATGCCGGTGCGCGACCGGTGGTTTAGCGATGACGTCAAACCCGATCACCATTCGTCAGGCCGGCCCCGATGATTTCGCCGCAGTGGCGGCGCTGCTGCGCTCGCGCGATGATCGGCAGCATCCATCCCAAGCGGTGATCGACTACGTGTTTCGGCTCGATCCGCAGATGCTGGTCGGCTGGGTGGCGTACGACGGCGAGCGGCCGGTGGCGCTGAACACGCTGTACCTGCGCGAACTGCGCTGGGGCGACAAAGTGCTGCGGGCGGGCTATTGGGCGCACCTGTTCGTGGAAGAGGCGTATCGCAAGGCGATGGTGTATCCGCAACTGGTGCTGACCATGCTGCGCTCGATCAAGGAGCTGGGCCTGGACATGATCTACACCGGCACACGGCGGCAGCACGTGGCGGAAAGTCACGTGAAGCTGGGCAGCGTGCAGGTGGGCACGTTGCCGGTGCTGATCAAGCCGCTGCGTCCGGGCCGACTGGTGGCGCGGCACAAGGGTTGGTCGCACACCTTGCAGTCGATGGCGGGACTGGTTGATCCGTTGTATCGCGCTGCGCTCGCTCTGCGCCGGCCGAGCGATGCCAATGCGCAGGATATGGATCCGACCGGCGACGCGGCAGAACATGTGGCGCAGTTGCTCAACGAACAGGCGGATGGGCGTGTCAGCATGGTGTGGTCGCCGCAGATGTTCGCACGTCGCTTTGCCGGCACGATCGAAGGTTGGAAATATCACCTGCTCACCAGCGATGCGCGTGACGGTCAAACGCCGGCAGCGGCGGTGCTGTGGCGGCAGGCGGAACGCAGCGGCATCAACGTGGGCGTGGTGATGGATGTGCTGCACAAGCCAGGCGCGGCCGACGAGGCGCGCAGGCTGCTGGGTGAAGTCGAACGCCGCGCCATTGTTGCTGACTGCGACCTGATGTGCTGGCTGGACGGCGCCGGGGCAGCGACCGGAAATTTGTTGCGCGGTGCGGGGTACCGCATGTCGTCGGAGACCTACTATGTTCTGGTCTGGCCCAAGACGCTGCTGACCGCCCCGTCGCCCGGCGCGGACCTGAAGCAGTGGCGGTTCACCTTCAGCGACCACGATGCGTTCTGACGAGCCATGAACGAAACGCAAAACGCCAACACGAACGCTTCGCCGATCATCAACGCCCTGTCCTTCGACATCGAGGACTGGTTCCACATGGTGGAGATCGAGGCGGTGGCGGACCCGCGGAAGTGGGACGGTTACGAATCGTTGGTGGAGCGACACACGGATTGGATCCTGCAGACGATCGGCGATGCGGGGGTGCGGGGCACGTTCTTCATTCTGGGCTGGATCGCAGAGCGTTACCCGCAACTGGTCCAGCGCATCGCGGAGGCTGGGCACGAGGTGGCGACGCATTCCTATTGGCATCGCAAGTGCTATGACCTTCCGCAACAGGAACTGCGCGAGGATCTCGAGCAATCGATCGATGTGATCGAACAGGCAGCGGGCAAAAAGGTGCTGGGCTTTCGCGCTCCGTCGTTCTCCATCACCCCCGGAAGCGAATGGGTGTTTGATGTGTTGCTGGACCTGGGGTTGAAGTACGACGCCAGTCTGTTCCCCGCTCGGCGCGGGCATGGCGGATATCCGTGTCCGGTGCGGGCCCATGTGTTCGAGAAGACGCCGTCCGGGCGAAGCATGCCGGAGCTGCCCATGAGCGTGATGCGCTTCATGGGTAGGCCGCTACCTTTTTCCGGTGGCGGCTATGTGCGGCTGCTGCCGCCGTGGCTGATCCGGCGCGGCTTCGATCAGCTCAACGCCCAGGGGATCCCGGCCGTGGTCTATCTGCATCCGCGCGATTTCGCGCCTGAGTGCCCGCGCGTGCCCATGCCGCTGCACCGGCGGTTCAAGTGTTATGTCGGACTGCACAGCACGGCCGGCAAATTGAAGATGCTGCTGGAGCGTTATCGCTTCGACACCTGTGCGTCTCTGCTGAAGATCAGTTGAGCGGGGGCGATGTGTGTTGATACGGGAAGTTGGTGAGACGCCGCGGCGCTGCGCGAAGCCGCAAGCGGCGAGGCGCGAGGCTGAGGGTGCGTGTGATGCGCGGTGTGTGATCAGTGTTCGCGCCGCATGTGGTGGCAACAAACAACAAGCCCATAAAAAAAACCGCACCCCAGCGAGCTAAGTCGTGGGGCACGGCGGAGGAGAAAGATCAAATTGACAGGGCCCTGCGATCGCACCTCGACCGCATGACCCATGTTGATTATACGATTTCTGATCGGTTCAGTTCTATAGCCAACACCAATTTTTTCCTATTTTCGCCACTGGCAAGCATTTCCGTGCAACGTCCTATAATCCAAAGCAGCCTGAACCGCTGGTAAGAATGCCGCTTTGGGGGCAAATTGGGCCGGTGGTGCGGACCCTGTGCAGGGCCTGTGGATTGGGACGCAGCCGCCGGGGGACGGGATAAAATCAGCGAAGGTGCCGTCACTTGCTTGACCGGCGACGCCTAACAGGTCGAATGGGGACATCCGATCACTGATGCATGGCCGTCATCCCGTGAAGCCGACCGTGGCTTGCGGGATGGTGCGCCGGTGGCCGCGACAGCCGAATCCGTTCTTCCCTTCGCTGATATCGAGCGGGCCGCAACCCGCACGATCTGAGCGCCGGCAGCCTGCTGCACGGACCGTCCCTGGTCAGCCAACATGTCTGCCGGCCGGCGAAGGATCCTCTGCTCATCTCTTCCAGCGATCGTGGCGCTCGCGGCTGCACCGCGGGCCGACAATCCAGCAAGGCAAACAGCTTCCGCCGCCGTCAGGTTCCCTTGTTGTCCGTTGCTAGGTTCTTTGGCCCCTTTCGCTTTCGCTTGCCTGGCCCGCTGATCCAGAGGTGAAGTCCGCTTCAACCCCTTAAAAATAGGCTTGTTGCTGGCAAACCACTGACATTGCCGGGAAAACCCCGATATTTCTCCTTCACCACATTCGCTCGCGGCCGCGGCTATTGGCTCCAGCCGCCCCGCTTTTCCCAGCCGCTGCGGCTGCCTCCATCATGGATTCTCAAAACAGTTCGTCCGATTCCTGCAGCACAGCATCGACTTCCCGACGCCATTCATCCCTGTCGCGTACTTCCAGGTGGTCATCCACGCCGATCAGCACCACCTGCCCCGAAAGCCCCGTCCGCCTGAGCATCTCGGCCGGCAAAAGCAATCGGCCCTGGCGATCCAGCTCCTGCCGCTGGGACAGTGAAAAAATCACCCGGCGGAACGCATTTAACTTCTGGCGGTCGGCAGTCAGGCCCTTGAGCTCTCGAGCCCGTTGCTCGAATCCCGCCTCGGTATAGAGACTCAGACTACGCCCGATACCGATGGTCACTACGAGGCGAATCGGGTCACCTTCACCGATGCCTGCTTCGCGCTGCACCTGGGAGCGAATCTCCGACGGGATGGCCAGTCGGTTCTTGCTGTCGATCGTGTGCTCGAAGGTGCCGGTGAAAACCAAAATGGTTGCCCTTGCCTCACGGGGTATTACTCTACCCACTTTACCCCACTTCGCAACACCCAGCGACACAAAACTTGAATTTTTTCCACTTGCCCGACTTTCCCACACACTGTCCACCAAATTCACAGCCGCCCAGCCGACAGCTTTTCCCCACTTGGCTGTACTGGGGCGCAGTGATTGGCTTCGCACTGCGGCACCTGGTGATCGGAAGTTCAGACAACCAGCCGTTGTTGAAAATCAGCAGACGATAAATGTTCAGCGAGCGGTCGTCGGCGCGCAAGCATGGCGCCTGATGTAACGAGCGGACAACATCTGAAGAGCAAAGCGCCGGCCGGCGTCGCGGCCGGTCAACCAATCATTCACGATCTGCGTGATCTGCATCAACGGCGGCGACAAGGTGGGCAGACGCGGACGCAGGTATTGAGAGACGCGCGTGCCGCCGCAGCCCAGAACAAAAACATGAGATCCATCACGGCCGCAGCAGTCGAGGGCGCGGCGGGCGCCCGCGGCAGATAAATCGTCATCCGCCAGCACCGCGGCCGGCAGTTCCTTTGTTCGGCGAAGATGGCGACGGACTACCAGGTAAGCATCACCTTCTCCACCACACGTTGAAACAATCGTTAGGCGATCCGCTGAAAAACCACGCGAAATCAAGCTGCATACCAACGCTTCACACCAGCGCTGGCGATCGACCGCAAGCTTGTCGTCGCTGGTGAGGATCAGCACACCACCGCGTGAATCGTTCGGCAAGTCATCCAGGGCGTCGTGCAGTGCAGGTGACCAATCCACGTCGATCACATTCCAGACACTGCGGGCCTGGCAACGGCCAAGGCCGACGATCGGCAGCGGCAACGCAAGCAATCGCTCAAACGTCGAGGCATCGATACGATCGCTCAGTGCCACCGCTCCGCGCCATGCGCGACTCGAAGGTTCGGCCAGACAATGCGCTGCGGCAGATTGCGATGATGAGGGATGCAGACATTCGCCGGCCGTCAGTGTGACGACGCGATCGCCCCGCTGCTGTGCGCTGCCCGCGATCTGCATGGCCGCGCGCCACGTCCAGCCGCCCACCCTGTGCGGCGGATCGTCCGCGATCAATGCCAGCGCCGGCGCCGCGTGGTTGGGTGCCGACGCGGCGGCCATGGGTGACGGCTTGATGACAGAACGATTCAGAAATTGGTGCAAGCCTGCCGTGCTGGCAATGCGGACGCCGCTGCCCTGGTGGCGCTGGAGGCGGCCGATGGCAATCAGGCGGTCGATGGCCCAGCGCAAGGTCAGACGATTGACGCTGAGCCATTGAGCAAGCACCCGCTCGGGCGGCAAAGGATCGCCCAACTCGCCCGCGTCCAGCATGCGCGCCACCACAGAGGCCGTCGCACGCACCACCGGTCCCGCTCTGGCCTTGGTATTGGGCACAGAATCATAATAATTGGTTTACAGTTAGCCTGCATTAATAGCTATAAAATGCGTTTTCTCCGCGCGTCATCAATTATTTTGATTTACGTCTTTGATCAGCCCTGAACGATGGGCAAGCGAATCTGAAAGGTTGCGCCGCTGCTGCTGGCTGCTGCTGGGGCCTCTTTGGCGGTGGATTCGCAGTCAGCCGCCGCATTTTCACTTCCGGGGGGGGCAAGTTGGATGGAGCCGCCGGCCCGCTGGATGATCTGCTGGCAGATGCTCAGACCCAGGCCGGTGCCGGACTTTTCGCGGTCCGGGGTGTCGTTGTTGACCGGACAGGTGACGAAAGGCTCGAAAATGCGGTCGCGCAGGTGCTCGGGAACGCCGGGCCCGGTGTCCTGGATGGTCAATTCCAGGCTGTTTTCGGGCTGAATTGAGCCGGCGATGGTGATGCGGCCGCCCTTTCGGCCCAGGGCTCGACGGGCGTTGAGGATCAGATTGACCAGCACCTGCTGCAGCGCCACGGGAGCAACGGGGATCTGGCAGCCGGACTCGGCCGCGTCGAGCGATTCGAGCTGTAAAACCAGGTCAACCCCGTCTTTGCGCGGCTCGCGGGCCATGCACTCCAGCGACTGGCTGACGATCTGGCGGATCTGGTGGACGTCGGTGTGCTCGCTGGAGTTTTCGTCCTGGTGGGCGAAGCCGAGGATCGAATCGCAGATACGGGCAGCCCGTTCAGCCCCTTCCAGGGACTTGGTCACCGCTTTCTTCATCAGCGGCTGATCGTCCTGTCGGGCCAGGGCGAGCTGGGCGTAGTTGATAATGGGCGTGAGGATGTTGTTGAACTCGTGGGCCACGATGGCGGACAGCGTGCCGAGGGTGGCCAGGCGCTGGGTGTGAGCCAGGCCCTCATGGAGCTGATCGAGCTGGTGCTGGAGTTGGTTTAGCCGCTCCAACAGGGCATAGGGGTCGCCCAATGGCGGATCGACAGCCGCGTCTGTTGCGATGTGAGGTTCGAATGCCTGCCTCATGGAACACCTGGATACAGCAGCTATCGGCGTTTTTATGGTCCAACCTTGGTTGGGAGATAAAGTGGAAGCAATCTTGTTATAAATATTAAGCCACTGTTATATATAAAGATATAAAATAAGCCTCTTGGTCCGATAAAAAACTTGATTGTTCCACGTGGAACTCTGCGGTTCGTCGTTTGCGGGGAGTAGGCTGGTTTGACGGCGATGAGAGGCAGGAGGAGAGATAGTCCGACGGTTGAGAGCGAGAGAATGTGGCGGCAGATCGGGGGTTGTGGTGCATATCAGGGTTGGGGATTCAATGGGCGTGAGCAGGCGGAATGGTTGCGCGTGGCGGTGCATTTTCGGGGCGGGACCGTGTGTCAGCATGGCTGGGATTCTCCGGGGGTCAGGCGACCTGCTGGCGGGTGGCCGGGACGTGTCGCGTACTCAACAACCGGGTCTGTCGCCGCAGGGCCGATTTCAGGAGCCTTATACGGAGCACATTCTCAATCTGACACACCGCCGCTTGCGTCTTCGCGATACCCTCCGATCTCGCGGGGCATTGCGCGAAGCGGCAAGCGGCGGAGAAACAGGCAAGTTCAGCGTGCGTTGCGTATGATGCCGATGGGCCGGGGTACGGTGTTGTGGGGATGCTGGTATTGGCTGTTCGCGGGCGTCGCAAGTCGGCAGGGCGATTCTTCGAGTTTGAGTCCAATCTTCGCACGACACCCGGGCAGAGTGACCATTCGCGGTGCCTCATCCGCTGACACCTTGGGGTGCCGCCCGCATGTTCCACGTGAAACCCCGCAGGGGCAATCTGACGGAATCACGCTTGGCGATCCGGGGACACGCAGGTACACTGCCGCGGGAACGGACTTTCAATACCACCTCTGCCCTGACAAGGAGGTCTCGTGTCGGACAAAACCAAAAAGCGTACGCCCCGCCTCGGCCGCGGGCTTTCCAGCCTCATCGCCAGCCCTGTCCATGTGCATCCACCCACCCCCGAACCACCTCGGACAACGGACACTGCGGATCACCGGGAAATGCAAAAACCCCGGTCTTCCGTAGATCCTGGCCATGTCACAGCGGCCACGATGGATAGCGACGGCGACCGGCAGCAGGGCGGCAACGGGCTGCAATACGTGCCGCTGGACGCCATTGCTGCGAACCCGCATCAGCCCCGCCAGCACTTCGAGCAGGCAGCCATCGAGAGCCTTGCCGCCTCCATCCGCCGCGACGGCCTGATGCAACCCATCGTCCTCCGCCCTTCCCCCTCCGCCCCCGCCCCCGGAAGTGGGGGTGGCGCTACCGCAGGGAGTACACGTGATGGATCCGCCCGCTATCAGATCGTGGCGGGCGAGCGACGGTGGAGAGCAGCCAAACTGGCGGGGTTGGATCGCATCCCTGCGGTGGTCCGAGAACTCGACGAGCAGACCGCCACCGAATGGACGCTGATCGAGAACCTCCAGCGCGAAGATCTGAACCCCATCGAGCGGGCTGAGGCGTTCAAGAACCTCGCTGAGCAGTTTCACCTGAGCCACGAGCAGATCGCCCAGCGCGTGGGTCTGGAGCGGGCCACAATCACCAACCTGTTGAGATTGCTTAATTTATCTCAATCCGTGCGCGAGCTGGTCCGCCAGGAGCTGATTTCCATGGGCCAGGCCCGGGCCATCGCGGGATTGAACAGTGTTCAGGCCCAGGAAGCGCTGGCCGGCAGGGCGGTGCGTGAGGGGTTGAGCGTGCGGCAGGTTGAGCGGCTGGCGCGACAGCTTGCCGGCGATGGCGCGGCGGCTGGGCCGACCAAACTGCCCAAGGGGGCAATTGCTGGTAAATCCGCCTATTTCCGTGACCTGGAAAAGCAAATCTCCCAGCAGTTGGGCACCAAAGTCCATCTGAATCCCAGCCGCAAGAAGGGGGCCGGTCGGCTGACGATCGAGTTCTACTCGCTGGACGAATTTGACGCGATCATGAACCGATTGGGCGTCGAGGTGTCATAACCCTTCACGAAACCGGCAGAAACTGCCTAAATTAGATGAAAACATTCCGTGAACGCCGATGACCTAGAAGCGGGGGCTTAAGGAAGGCGGGGAGATGCATTACGCTGGTATCATCCTGTTTTTGAACAGGTTATGTCGGTTTGGATCAGAGGCGGCTGGCTCCGGCGGTCACGGTCGGAGTCTGGGCCGTCGGTGTGTGTTTTGAGGACACGCCGCGGCCCAAGGCGCCGGGTGGGCCTGGCCACAAACCATTGGACAACCCTGGCCGGATCGCCTAGCTTGGAGCGACCCCAGGGCCTAACGGAATAGGTCTTCGGCCCCGCGCCGTGCGGAAAGGGGCCGAGAGCATGGCAGGTCGATCTTCCACCAGCTCTGCAGCCTCCAGCAACCGGACCCTGGTCCGCGTCGCCGGCCTTCTGCGCCCGTACAGTCGGCAACTGACCATCGCCCTTCTGCTGATGATCGCCCTGACGGTGGTCAACATTGCCGTGCCGCAGTTGATCGCCATGGTCTTCGATCGTGTGTTTCCCAACCGGGATCTGAAGCTGCTGTGGGTGTTGCTGGCTTCGATGGTGGCGCTGTATGTGCTGCGCAACCTGCTCTACTTCCAGAGCAAGTTCACCGCGGTGAAGGTCGGCGAGGACGTGGCCTTCAATCTGCGCAATCGCCTGTTCGAGCGCTTGCAGCACATGAACATGCTCTACTACCGCAACGCCAAGCCCGGGCAACTGTCCAGCCGGGTGATGAACGACAGCCTCACGTTGCAGCAGTTCATCCAGGACGATCTGCCCACGCTGTTGCAGGCGGTGCTGCTGTTCGGCGGCGTCGCGGGCACGATGTTCTACATGAACTGGCGCCTGGCCACGGCCGCCATGATCGTGCTGCCGCTGCACGTGCTGGCGTACGTTTACTTCCGTCGTCCCATGCGCACCGCGTCGCGCTCGGCCCAGGCCCACCTGGCCGATGCCATGGGCAATCTCATCGAGAAGCTGCTGGGCATTGAAGTGGTCAAGGGCTTCACCGGCGAACAGCGCGAGACACTCGCGTTTCAACAAGCCATCGATCGTTCGCGGCGAAGTCAGATTCGCAGTCAGCGCTACTACGTGTTGCAGAAAGTTTTCGCCGACCTGCTGATCTCGCTGGGCGTGATTCTGCTGATGCTCTTCGGCGCTTATCAGGTGGTCAAGAACAAGCTGCGTCCCGGCGACTTCATCGCCTTCTTCTGGTACGTGAAGATGCTTTATCCCACGGTGCTGGATCTGATGAGCGGCTTCGCCAAGCTGACCAAGGTCAGCGCCAGCGTGGAGAAAGCCTTCGAGGTGCTCGATACGCCGCTGCGCAATCTGGAAACCGTGGCGTTGCGTTTGCGCCCGCAGATTCGCGGCGCTTTGCGCTTCGAGAACGTGGGCTTCACCTATGCCGAGGGCCAACCGGTTTTCAAGAACGCCAGCTTCACGGTGCGGGCCGGCCACGTCTGCGCGATTGTCGGACCGTCCGGCTCGGGCAAGAGCACGCTGGCGAGCCTGGTGCCGCGCTTCATGGATCCCACGGAAGGGCGGTTGCTGATCGACAAGGTTGACGTGCGCAAGATCGAGTTGTCGCACCTTCGCCGCTCCATCGGCATCGCGTTCCAGGAGTGCTTCCTGTTCAACACCACGGTGCTGGAAAATCTGCGCTACGCCAATCCCGGCGCCGACGCGCAGCGCATCATCGACGTGGCCAAGCGCACCGGGGCACACGAATTCATCGAGAAGCTGCCCAAGGGCTACGACACCGTGCTGGGGGAAAGCGGCGTCAGTCTCTCGCGCGGGCAGAAGCAGTTGATGACGCTGACCCGGGCCATGCTCAAGAACCCCAAGATTCTGATTCTCGACGAGGCGACCTCGTCCATTGATGAAACGCGGGAATCCACGTTGATCCCGACGATCCTTGAATTCATGCGCGGAAAGACAACGCTGATGATCACGCACAAACCCGAATTGCTCAAGCACGCGGACATGGTGGTCAAGATCGAAGAGGGCAAGGTCGAGGAGGTAGCGCAGCCGCGCGACGGCGGGGCCGACATGGTCGATGACGTGGCCGGTGAGGAGCCCGGCGGCAGCGCCCGTTCCAGTTCCTCCGGCTCGTGGTGGCGGCCGAGCAGCAGCCTGGCGATGATCGGCATGTCGCTGTTGATGTGGCTGATGGTCAGCGGCATCAGCCTCGCGGCCGACAAACCTGCCGACAAGCCCGCGGCGAAGCCGGCCGCCAAAGCCGAAGCCAAACCCGAAGACAAGCCTGCCGAAGCACCGGCGGAAAAAGCTCCTGAGCCACCGCCACCACCGCCCGCTCCCGCGCCCAAGGAAATTCCCGCCGACCAGCAGGGCCTGTTCCTTTCCCAGGACGATCTGCCCCGCCACGCGGCCGCGGAACTGCTGCAGGTGTTGGCTGCTCAGGTTCAGGCCGAGTTGGGCTATGGGCCGGCCAACGAGGAGCAAGTCCTCTTGCTGCCGCCGCCGCCGTCGCAGTTGAATCAGCAGATCACGCTGACCAAACAGGGTGATGACGGACTGCGCCTGGTTCAGTTGGGCTACCAGACGTTCTACAGTCAGCCCACGTACGTGTGGATCTTCGCTGCCACCATCAAGGACGGCCAGCGCCAAACCAACGGCGACATGGCCGCGGTGGTGAAGCTGCTGGATGCTGCCCGTAAACCGGGAGACAACAAACCGGCGACGATGACCGTCGGCGATCTCGACTCGCACCTGATCAAGCTCAGCTACGTCAACACCAACCGTTGCCTGGGCGTGCTCAAGAGTCTCGGCTACCAGGTGATCGAGCACAAGAAGGAAGCGGACAGTGTGGTCCCCAGCAAAGATCAACTGATCACGCCCACCGCCAAGATCGATCCCAACAATCTTCCCATCGTCATTGAAGTGCCCCAGCCGCAGGGCGTCGACCTGGTGGGACCGGCCTCCACGGCTGCCGGCTCTTTCGGTATCACCAGCTCGCCCAGCGCCGCCTCCGATCTGCCCAACCTTACGTCCGCTGCGCCCATGGCCGACCTGATGGTGCTCTCGCACCCCGACCATCCGCAGCAGTATGCCAACCTCCTGCACGCCATCCGCACTTACATCGATCTGCCCGCGCGGCAGATTCTCATGGAGGCCATGGTGCTGGAGATTTCCGAGACCGGCCTCAACAAACTGGGCGTGCGCTGGAATCTGAAAACCGGCTGGGACCAGGGCGAACTGACGCACCTGGACTATCTCCGCGGCGGCCGCCGCCCGCGGTTTGAATCCAGCAACGATGAGATCCCCACCCTCGAGATCGGCGTATCCGACATCGTCAATCACTGGTCAGCCAAGTTGGCCGCCCTGATACGCGACGGCGATGCGGAAATTCTCTCGCGGCCCAGCGTGCTCACGCTCGACGGCCGCGTCGCTTCCATCCGGGTGGGTGAGGAAATCCCCATCGCCAAGAGCTTCCGCGGCGTCACCGGCGGCGACACTGTGCAGCTCGACTTCGGTTACATCCCGGTCGGCATCCTGCTGAACGTGCGGCCGCGCATCAGTGCCGACAGCGATGAAATCTCCATGCAGATTGACGGCGTGGTGTCGGCGGAAGTGCCCGGCGAGGATCTGGTCATCCGCACCAACAATGGTGACGAGCTTGGCCGCGCCCCGCGCATCAGTTCCCGCCGCGTGCAGACTTACGCCCGCATCGCCAACAACACACCCTTCATCATCGGTGGCCTGGTCAGCAAGGACAACACGACACAGGTCGACAAGATCCCTCTGCTGGGCGATCTGCCCTGGATCGGCAAGCTCTTTTCCAACACCACCAAGAACACGCTCAAGCGCGAGGTCATCATCGTCATCACGCCCTACGTGCTGCCCGAGGATCAGTTGGTCGGCCGCAACATGCCGCAGGATGAGGATGCCTTCGACAGCTTCGACAACGAACTGTTCCGCGATGCTTACCGCATCCGCACCGAGGATGTCTTCGACCTCAGCTTCCTCACCGGCAACCACGAACTGCGACACATGCAGCAACTGGCGGACAAGGTCGTCAGCAACAACGCCGACCTGGCCTATCGATATCCGTTCCGCAACTTCGTCGATGGGCGCATCCCTGGTGAGTGGGTGCTGGTCTTCCGCCAGATGTACGAGGTCATCAAGCGCAAGGATCTGGCTGACAGCATCGACCCGGACAAGTTGATCCTGTTCAAGCCGCAGCCTGAATCGGCCAGCGGTTTCAGCGTC
Organism: uncultured Phycisphaeraceae bacterium; assembly: GCA_964471555.1. Taxonomy (GTDB): domain Bacteria; phylum Planctomycetota; class Phycisphaerae; order Phycisphaerales; family Phycisphaeraceae; genus JADLFV01. The sequence continues at coordinate 20,565 of CAYYGM010000008.1, read as the reverse complement.
ACCTTCCTCAAGCCCCAGCTTGAGAAGATGGTTGACCAGGACAAGAAGGGCATCACGCTGCCGCTGCAGAGCCCGTTCAACAAGCTGCAATCGATGGGCAAGGCCCTGCAGATCACCTTCACCCTCAATCCCGACTCCGATCGGGCTGAAGACATCATGCGCCAGCCGGTGCCTCTGATCCAACTGGTGGACTGCCCCGACAGCAAGACCTGGAGCGACCTGCTGTGGAAGCTCAATCAGCCTGACGAGCAGGATCACGATCGCTGCACCATTCTGCTGCGCAACGACGAGGACGTGACGCGCCTCAAACGCGCCATCCAGTTGAAGCGCACGGTGACGCTCAACGCCAGCCGCGGCGAACTGACGCTCAAGAACTTCAGCATCGGGCACGTGCTGCTGATGCCCGACACCGAGCCGGACAAGGTGCACCTGATCGACTCCGACGTCGCCCGCTACTTCTTCTACACCGAGCAGTACTACCCGGCCCTGCAGAAGTTCCTCAGCCGCGACATCGACGCACTCAAGCAGGCCCTGGAGGATCCGCAGTACGCCCAGTTCCTGGATTGAGGCTCGGCCGGCAGGCTCTCCACCGTGAAACCCCAAAGCCCGGGGATGGCTATCCCCGGGCTTTACCGCGCGCGTGTCATGGGAGTGTGTGTTTACGCCGCGAAGACCACCGTCTTGTTGCCGATGACGAACACGCGGTCTTCCAGGTGCAGACGCAGGGCCCGCGCCAGCACCGCTGCTTCCACGTCGCGTCCGATGCGGATCATCTGTTCGACGTCGTGGGCATGATGGGTGCGCGTGGCGTCCTGTTCGATGATGGGGCCGGCATCCAGTTCGGCGGTCACGTAGTGCGAAGTAGCGCCCACCCATTTGACGCCGCGCTCGAACGCCTGGTGATAGGGGCGCGGCCCGACGAAGCTGGGCAGGAAGCTGTGGTGGATGTTGATGATCCGGCCCGGATAAGCGGCGCATAATTCCGGCGGCAGTATCTGCATGTAGCGGGCCAGCACGATGGTATCGATGTTCCATTGCTCGATCTGCCGGCGCACCGCCGCGAAGGCTGCCGACTTGTCGTCCTTGTCCACCGGGATGTGCACGTACGGCACCCCATGCCACGCCACGAAGCTCTGGCAATCGAGATGGTTGGAGATCACGCCCGCCAATTCAAAATTCAACTCACCGCTGCGCCAGCGATACAGCAGGTCGTTGAGACAGTGATCCTGCTTGCTGACCAGAATGGCCACGCGCTTTTTGAACGCTTCATCGCGCAGCAACCACTGCATGTCGAATTGTTTCGCCAGTTGTTGCATGCGCTGACGCATCTGCTCCAGCGTCAGGTCCATCGCGGCCGTGTCGATGACCTGGCGCATGAAGAAGCGCTTGTTGGACACATCGCTGTGGTGCTGGGCCTCGACGATGCAGCCGCGCAGCTCGGCGATCAGCGTGCTGACCGCGGCAACGATCCCGATGCGATCGGGGCAGGACAGTTTCAGCAGAATGCGTGGCGGCAGGGACATGGTGGTTCCTTGTCGGGTCTTCAGTCGATTCTCAGCCCCGGCCGGCGTCGTCGGTCAGCAACCGCCCCGGGGCATCAGTTGCAAACATGATATTCCCGAAACTGCGACATATCTCCGTGCTCATCCAACTTCGATCACCACGTTTATTCTTGTGTCAGCACCACCACGCGGTATGATGCCGGTTGCCACATTTTCGGGAAGGGCTCGCCATGATCCAACGACGAGGCGGCTTCACCTTGATCGAACTGCTGGTGGTCATCAGCATCATCGCGCTGCTGATGGGCATTCTGCTGCCCACGCTGTCGCATGCCCGTGATCGCGGCCGGGCTGCCATCTGCTCCAGCAACATCCACCAGTTGGCCACCACCAGTCTGCAGTTTGCCGACGATGATGGGCAACATCGCTCGCCGGGCTCGAGCATGCCGGTGATCCCCGCCCAGTTGGGCGTGGTGAGTCCCGCGGGCAGTTGGGTGCACACGCTCAAGCACTATCTGAACACCGAGCAGATCGCCACCTGCCCCAGCGATCGCGACAGCCTGCACTGGTCGGTGGAGCGCCCCGACATGCCCGGCCGCCTGCGCCAGACCAGCTACGGCATCAACGCCCATGTATCCAACCCCTCCACCAACATCGGCCTCTGGCCGCCCACGCCCGATTTCGACGGCAACGTGCTGTCGCTGCCGCGCCCCAGCAACACCATCGCCTTCGGTGAAACTTCGGAGACCGGCCTGACCGCCATCGGCGACTTCATCAGCGCCGCCGGTTTCGGCACACCCGCCCAATATGGGGCCTACGCCTACATCATCGCTGCCAATCGTCACGACAAACACCCGCAGTACAGCTTCTGGGACGGACACGTTGAGCCCGGCTCCCTGGAAGATGTTTACGACAGCGGCGACTACACAGGCTCAGGAACCGGCGAATGGATTCACAACAAGTTTCACCCGATGATCGCTCGCTGACGATCGACGCCGAAGCCGTCGCCGCCGGCGGACGCATGCGCCGCGCCGCGGTGATCGGCCTGATCGCCGCCGTGATCTGGGCCCTGGCCATCGTGTTCATCGGGAGCCGACTCAGTTGGCTGATGCCGGCGATCGGATTGCTGATCGGCTACCACATTCGCCATCATTCGCACGCAGCCGTCATCGGTGCGGTGCTGCTGACGCTGGGTGTTCTGGTGCTGGGGCGCGTGCTGGTGATTGTGGTCGGGCCGCTGCACGTCAGCAGCGCGGAGATCGCGGTCGATCCTTCCCTGCTGTACGACGCCGTGATGCTGGAGCTATATCCGCCCAGCAAAGAGCCCTTCGATCCGCCGCCGACGGTGATGGAGCGGCTGAACGCGGTCAACCAGCGCATCGACCAGATGAGCAACAGAGAAAAACGATCGGCCGTGGCCCAATACCTGCGGCAGACCAACACGGCGGTGCGCAGCGCATCGCCGCGCGATTTCTTCCGCTTGACGGATTTCTTCTGGTATGCCGTGACGCTGCTGCTGGCAGCGTACCCCAATCGTCCGCCGCGCGAGACGTACGAGTCAAGTCTGGTGGAAACACCGCTGTAAGCGCGATGAGTCGCGACACGATTTAACGGTGCACTTCCGGGGGGGGGTTACGCGTTGTAGGTCACCGAGCGCACAGCCTCGGTGATCTTGCGGGCGTTGGGCAGCATTTCCTGCTCCAGGCCGCGGGCGTAGGGCGGGGGCACGTCGTCGTTGTTGACACGCACCACGTGATTGTCCAGATAGTCGAAGGCCCGCTCGTACACCTGCGCAGCCACCTCGCTGGCGACCGAGGCGAACGGCCAACTCTGATCGACCACCACGCAGTAGCTGGTCTTCTTCACGCTGGTGACGATGGTGTCGATGTCCAGCGGACGATAGGTGCGCACATCAATCACTTCACAATCGATGCCCTGTTCCTCCAGCGCTTCAGCCGCTTCGAGGGCGAAGTGCACAGGCCGGCCGGCAGCGACGATGGTGCAGTCGTTGCCGGGCTTGATCACATTGGCCTGTCCGAAAGGAATGGTGAAATCATCATCCTCTTCCGCGGGCGGCGGAGCCCAGCGGCCCCCGGAAAGATAAGGCGAAAAATCCTTGTCGCCGCGAGCGCCCATGCCGAGCATGCGTTCGGACTCGAGGTAGAAGACCGGATCGTCATCACGGATGGCGGTCTTGAGCAGGCCCTTGGCATCGCGCGGGGTGGAAGGCACCGCCAGCTTGAGCCCGGGCACGCTGGAGAACATCGACTCGACGGACCAGGAGTGCGTGGAACCAAGTTGTCCGCCGGCCCCGTTGTTGCCGCGGAAGACGATGGGCACGCCGAACTGCCCGCCGGACATGTAAAGGATTTTCGGCGCGTTGTTGATGATCTGGTCAGCGGCGACGAGGCAGAAGGACCAGCTCATGAACTCGATGATGGGCCGCAGGCCGTACATCGCCGCCCCGACGCCGAGCCCCGCGAAGCCGGTTTCGCTGATGGGCGAGTCGACGATGCGGCGAGGCCCGAACTGCTCGAGCATGCCCTGCGACACTTTGTACGCGCCGTTGTATTCCGCAACCTCTTCGCCCATGAGGAAGATGCGTTCGTCGCGCAACATCTCCTCGGTCATGGCTTCGCGGAGAGCTTCACGATATTGAATCTTGCGGTCGGGCATGGGGGGTTCGGGTATCGGGTATCGGGGTTCGGGTATCGGGTCAAGACATCAGGACAAGGACTGGATCAGTTTGGTGAGCATTTGGCCGACACGCTGAGTCAATTCCCAGACGGGGACGACGGTATCTCGTTCCAGCAGCTTCAATCGCACACTCAAGGTCAGTTGGGTTTCTACTTCCATCAGAGAGCCGCGAGCGATGGAAAGGTGTCGCAGGTAATCGCCTCGATGCGATCGGCCGTAGCCTTCAGCGATATTCGACGGGATGGAAACGACTGCCCGGCGAAGCTGGCTGATCAATCCAAATCGTTCGCTGTCAGGCATTTTCTCCGTGAGGGTGTAAATCAGTTCCGCAAGGTCCATCGATCGTTGCCAGACTTCCAACTGTCTGTAAGAGTCTTCCATTGTTTGCCCCCGATACCCGAATCCCGATACCCGATACCCGACTACTCCCCGAACCCTTCCACCGGCTCACCCTTGACAAACGGCGGGCCGTAGGGGTTGCTGTACACGTCGGTGAACATCTCGCTGCGATCAAGATCGGGCGCAGCGTTGGCGTAGGCCACGGCGTCGGAGGCGGTCTTCTTGGCGGTGGCGTCCAGCTCGTCGATCTGTTCCTGTGTGGCCAGGTTGGCTTCGATCAGGTGGCTGACCAGGCGCTGGATGGGGTCGGCTGCTTCGAACTGGCTGACCTCTTCCTTGGAGCGGTACTTCTGGGGGTCGCTCATGGAGTGACCCTTGTAGCGATAGGTGCGCACGTTGACGAAGGCCGGGCCGGGGGTGCGGCCGTGGCGGGCGTATTCGGGGATGACGCCGCGCTGGTGCTGGGGATTTTCCGCGCCGCGCGTGCGCTCGACCTGCTCGGCGAAGCAGTCATACACCGACAGCACGTCCATGCCGTCGCACTCGGCGTAACGGATGCCGTAGCTCTCAGCCTTGGCCTGCAGGTCTTCGGCCATGGCGGTGCCGCGGCCGATGTGGGTGCCCATGGAGTAGCTGTTGTTCTCCAGGACGAAGATGACCGGCAGGTTCCAGATGGAGGCCAGGTTGAACGCCTCGTGGAACGCGCCCTGGTTGATGGCCCCGTCGCCGAAGAAGCAGAGGGCGACGTTATCTTTCTGTTCGTACTGGATGGCGAAGCCCAGGCCGGCCCCGAGGGGGATCTGGCCGCCGACGATGGCGTGACCGCCGTACATGTGGTGGGGCTTGTCGAAAAAGTGCATCGACCCGCCCTTGCCCTTGGAGCAGCCGGTGACCTTGCCGAACATCTCGGCCATGGCGGCGTTGGGGTCCATGCCCTTGGCCAGGGCCAGGCCGTGATCGCGGTAGGCCCCGACGATGGGGTCGTCCGGCTTCAGGGCGGCGATGGCGCCGACGGCCGAGGCTTCCTGCCCGATGTAGATATGGCAGAATCCGCCGATCTTCTGCTGCATGTAGGCCTGCATGGTCCGCTCCTCGAAGCGGCGGATCAGGAGCATGTCAGCCAGCATTTTGAGCTTGGCGGAGCCGTCGAGTTGATCGGACGGTCGGTGGGCGTCGGCCTTGTGTCGGGTCGCAGTGGTCATGGCTTGGTTGAATCGTAGGCCGACGGGGACAGAAGGTCGCCTTCCACACATCGACCCGTCGGGCCCATCAGTGTAGGGCGCTTACCGTGGGGACGGCAACTGGGGGGAGAAGGCAGGGGGATCAGGGAGTAGGCAGTGGGCAGTAGGCACTAGGGTGCGAGCACGTTGGGCGACTTGGTTATCGGCCGTATCCGTCTCTTCAATGTCCTGCCCCCGCTTGCCTCACCCTACCGCCTATTGCCTACTCCCTACTGCCTAATGCTGCTACACTGCCCGCACATGCAGCGGCTGATTCTGCCCATACTCCTGTTGTGTCTGACCGCCCCCGGGGCCTGGGCGGTGGTGGACATGGACGGCCGACCCATCGCGGATATCCGCGTCGAGGGCCTGCGCCAGGTCTCCGACCAATTCGTCCGCAATCAGATTCGCAGCCAGGTTGGCGATCCTTACGACAGCCAGGTCGTAGAGAACGACGTGATCCGCATCACCCACCTTGGCGTGTTCGAATCGGTGGCCGCCCAGGGCCAGCCCAACGACGACGGCACCGTCACCCTGATCTTCAAGTGCGCCGAGCAATTGGTGCTGGCCGACGTGCAGGTGGTGGGCAACAAGGCCATCAGCGACCAGGAACTGCTCTCCAAGGTGGTGCTCCAGGCCGGCGACCCGGCGGATACGTACCTGATCGACCGCGGCAAGCGCATGATCCGCGAGGCTTACCAGGATGCCGGCTACTTCATGGCCTCGGTATCGGTCGATGACCAGGTGCTCAAGGACTCGGCCATTCTGATCTTCCGCGTGGTCGAGGGGCCGAAGGTCAAGATCCGGGCTTTCCGCTTCGAGGGCAACAATGCCTTCGACCGCGACACGCTCAAAGCCCAGATCAAGAGCAACAGCTATATCCCGATCTTCCGTGACGGGTCGCTCAGCCGCGAGCAGTTGGAACTGGACGCCAGCGCCATTCGCAGCTACTACCGGGACCACGGCTACCTCGATGCCCAGGTCGGCCGCCGCATCGATCTGTCGCCCGATCAGCGCGGAGCGGTGGTGGTCTTTCAGATCGCAGAGGGCCGCCAGTACCAGATCAGTCAGGTCGTGGTGGAAGGCAACCAGCAGATTCCCACCGCGCAGATTTCCATGAACATGCTGCTGCACCCCGGCTCGACCTATTCCGAGTCGGCCGTCGCCAAGTCGCGCGATGCGATTCTCGATCTCTACGGCAAGCTCGGCTATCTCGAAACCCAGGTCGATATCAAGCACCTGTTCCACGACGATCAGCCGCGGGTTGACCTGATGGTGCAGATCGACGAGGGCCAGCCTTACACCGTCGGCAGCATCGCGGTGCGCGGCAACTCGGTGACCAGGAGCAAGGTCGTGTTGCGCGGCCTGCGAGGCCTGACGCCGGGCGAGCGCTTCGATCGCACGCGGGTGGAAGAGACTCGCCGCCGCCTGCGTGAAAGCTCGCTGTTCGACGAAGGCAAGGTGACCATCCTGGGCGGGCCCGAGGACGAGATGCGCGACGTGCTGGTGGAAGTCAACGAAGCCCAGACCGGCAGCATCTCCTTCGGCGCGGCGGTCAGCAGCGACCTGGGCCTGGTCGGCGCCATCGACCTGCTGCAGAAGAACTTCGACATCACTGACACGCCGGAGAACGCCAAGGAACTGTTCACCGGCCGAGCCTTCCGCGGCGCCGGCCAGACCTTCCAACTGACGCTGCAACCCGGCGATCGTTACAGCCGCTACGCGGTCAACTTCAGCGAGCCGAACCTGTTGGAGTCCGACTTTTTTCTGGATAGTTCAGTGTTTCTGTACTCGCGCCAGTTGGAAAACAACGATGAAGATCGCGCGGGCCTGACGCTGGGCGTGGGGCAGCGTTTCGGCGACGTGTGGCGGGCTTCCGTGCAGAGCCGGTTCTACACCGTGGATATCAGCAGCGTGGATCAGGACGCGCCGGTCGATGTGTTCGCCGTCGAGGGCGGCAACATGTTGACGTCCCTGGGCTTCGCGGTCACCCGTGATGCCACCGACAGCTACATCTTCCCCACCCGCGGCGGCAAGCTGGAAGTGGGCATCGAACGGGCCGGGGCCATGGGCGGCGACTTCAACTTCACCCGCGCGCGTAGCAAGTACGACCACTTCTGGACCGTGGAGCAGGACATCTTCGATCGCAAGACGGTGCTGCACTGGTCGGCGGAAGTCGGCTGGATCCTGGAGAAGGACCAGGCGCCCACCTTCGAACGCTACTATGCCGGCGGCCGCTCGTTCCGCGGCTTCACCTATCGCGGCGTCGGTCCCCGCGGCATCCGGGCTGACAACGGGCTGCTGGGCAGCGATCCGGTCGGCGGCGAGTTCATGTTCCTGACCAGCCTCGAATACGAATACCCCCTCTACGAGGAACTGCTGCGCGGCGTGTTCTTCACCGATATGGGCACCGTGCAGAGCGACGTGGGCTTCGATGAATGGCGCGTCAGCATCGGCACCGGCATCCGCGTGCGCCTGCCCTTCCTGGGACCGGTGCCCATCGCCTTGGACCTGGCCGTCCCGGTCATCAAACAGCACGGCGACGAAAGCCAGATCATCAGCTTCGACTTGTCATTGCCGTTACAACGATAGAATCCGGATACACCATCTACACATAGGGAGACTTTTCCATGTTTCATCTTCGTCAACGCACCGCACTGATCTCGCTGGGAGCCGTGTTGCTCATGGGCATCGGCGTGGCATTCGCCCAGCAGCTCAAGGCTCCGCCCACCTCCGTGGCCGCCGTCGATCTGCAGGAAGTCTTCGACAAGGCCAAGCTGCGCGAAGTCATCCGCGCCGAGCAGCAGAAACGCGGCGAGCAGCTCCAGGCCGAGCAGAAGGACCGTCAGCAGAAGTTGGCCGCCATGGAGCAGGATCTGAAGGTCATGAAGGTCGGCACCCCCGAGTACGCCAAGATGCAGGACGACATGGCCATGAAGGCCCTGGAGTACAACAACTGGCTGCAGTTCGAAAACGCCAAGCTCATGCGCGACCAGGGCGTCAACCTTGAGAAGCTCTATCGCTACACGCTGGAGTCCATCGAAAAGATCGCCCAGGAGCGCGGCATCGACATCGTGGTTTACAAGGAGACTGCCCCCAACTTCCAGTGGGAAAATCCCCAGCAGCTCTCAGCCCAGATTCAGATTCGCAAGGTGCTCTATGCCGCTGACAGTGTGGACATCACCAACGATGTCATTCAGCGCCTGAACAACGAACACGCAGCCAACTGATCGCTTGCATACCACCGGCTCCATCACGCGACTTCTCGGCGGCCGCCTGATCGGCCCCGACGACATCGCCGTGTCCGGCGTGCAGAACCTGGACGCGGCGGACGAAAGCCAGTTGGCCTTCATCAGCGATCCGCGCTATGCCCCGCGCTGGGCCAACGCCCGCTGTCGGGCCGTGCTGGTTAACCGTGGCATCGAGCTGCCCCCGCGCGAAAATGCCGCGGCCATCGAGGTCGAGAACGCCGACCTGGCCATGGCGCTGGTCCTGGAATTGTTTGCGCCGCAGCCGCATCTGCCGGTGGGTGTGCATCCGTCAGCGGTGATCGATGACTCGGCCGTGCTGGGCAAGGACGTGCGCATCGGGCCGCTGTGCGTCATCGGGCCGCGCGTGCGAGTCGGCGACGGCTGCATCCTGCATGCTTCGGTCAATCTCATGGCGGACAGTGTGATCGGGGCAGGCTGTGAACTATTTCCGGGGGTGGTCATCGGGCAACGCTGCACGCTGGGCGATCGCTGCATTCTGCATCCCAACGTCAACATCGGAGCGGACGGCTTTGGTTATCGTCCCGACCCCCGCAAAAAGATCCCGGTGAAGATTCCGCAGATCGGCACGGTGCGCATCGGCAACGATGTGGAGATCGGAGCCGGGGCATGCGTCGATCGCGGCAAGTTCGCCGCCACCGTGGTGGGTGATCATTGCAAGATCGACAACCTGGTGCAGATCGCGCACAACTGCGTGATCGGGCCGTGCGTGCTGATCGCGGGGTTGTGCGGCATCGCCGGCTCGGTGACCATCGAGGCGGGCGCGGTGCTGGGTGGGGCGGTTCACGTGGGCGATCACTTGAGCATCGGGGCCGGGGCCCAGGTGGCCGGCGGCACGCAACTGATGCACAGCGTGCCGGCGGGCGAGACCTGGGCCGGCTCACCGGGTCAGCCGATCCGAGACGCCGCCCGGCAGGAATTGGCCCTGCGCAAGCTGCCGGACGCCCTCAAGCAGTTGAAGCAACTCCGCAAGTCGTGATCCGCGGACAAAAACGCTAAAATCCACCGCTTGTCGTATGGAACAGCAGCACACCATTGCCAAACCGGTCAGTCTGCAGGGGCGCGGGCTGTTCTTTGGTCGGCCGGCCAACCTGACCTTCAAGCCCGCTGAGCCGGACCGCGGCATCGTGTTCGTCCGCACCGACGCCGACCGCATGGAAGTGCCCGCGCTGATCCAGCACGTGGTACGCAAACCCCGCCGTTCCGCCCTCAAGAATGGACCAGCCGAGGTCGAGGTCGTCGAACATCTGTTGTCCGCCGTGGCGGGTCTGCGCCTGGACAACCTGCTGATCGAGATCGACGCCGCCGAGGTGCCCATCCTTGATGGCTCGTCGAAGCCGTACATCGATGCCCTGCTGGAAGCCCAGATCACGCCGCAGGACAAGCCCCGCAAGCGGCTGGTGATCAGCGAGCCGGTGGTGGTGCGCGACGGCGACTCCATGGTGGCTGCGATGCCCTGCGACGATCCGGAGCTGCAACTGCTCTACGAGATGGACTACGGCCAGGCCGGCCCCATCCGCCGCCAGTTCCGCCAGTTCGACCTGGCCAACGGCGACTACGCCAATGAGATCGCGCCCTGCCGCACCTATGTGCTGGAATCCGAAGCCATCGAGCTGCGCGACAGCGGCATGGGCGCCCACCTGACGCCGGATGACGTGCTGGTGATCGGCCGCGAAGGCAAACCGCTGGGCGACAACCGTCTGCGTTTCGAAGATGAACCGCTGCGGCACAAGATCCTGGACCTGATCGGCGACCTCTACCTGCTGGGCGCCCCGATCCAGGGCCGCGTCGTGGCCTACAAGAGCGGCCACAGCCTCAACCACGAACTGGTCCGCCAACTGGTCCGCCAGTATCTGTCGCGCACCCGCCGCGACATGGCCATCCACCGCACTGCGCTCGACGTGCGCCAGATCAACAAACTGCTGCCGCACCGTTATCCCATGCTGCTGATCGACCGCGTGCTGGAGATCGAAGGCGACCAGCGCATCATCGGCGTCAAGAACGTGTCGATCAACGAGCCGTTCTTCCAGGGCCACTATCCCAGTTCGCCGATCATGCCGGGCGTGCTGATCGTGGAGGCGATGGCCCAGTTGTCGGGCCTGCTGATCGGGCAGAAGGTGGAAAACGTCGGCAAGCTGGCGGTGCTGCTGAGCCTGGACAAGGTGAAGCTGCGCAAGCCGGTGACGCCGGGCGATCAACTGGTGATGGAAGCGGAGAGTTTGCGTGTGCGCAGTCGCATCGCCCACATGCGTTGCCGGGCCTTCGTGGCCGAGGAGTTGGCCGCCGAGGCCGAAGTGAAGTTCATGCTGGTGGACGACGACCAGGAATGAAGGGAATGGCAGATGGTAGATGGCAAATGGCAAATGGAAAAAGTCGTTTTGAAACATCTGCCATCTGCCATTTGCCATCTGCCATAAAAATCATGCCACAAATTCATCCAACTTCCGTGATTGAACCCGGAGCCCAGGTCGCCGACGACGTGGCGATCGGGCCGTTCTGCCATGTGGGGTCGGCCGTGACGTTGGGGCCGGGCTGCAAGCTGGTGAGTTCGGTCACCATCCTGGGTCGCACGCGCCTGGGTGAGTTCAACACCGTCTGGCCGCATGCCGTGCTGGGTGGTGATCCGCAGGATCTGAAGTTCCGCGGCGAGGACAGTGAGTTGATCATCGGCTCGCACAACGAAATCCGCGAATCGGTCACCATCCACAAGGGCACCGCCAACGATCACAATCGCACCATCGTCGGCGATCACAACCTGCTGATGGCCTATACCCACATCGGCCACGACTGCATCATCGGCAACCACACCGTCATCGCCAACTCCGTGCAACTGGCCGGGCACGTGCAGGTCGAAGACCATGCCGCCATCGGCGGCGCGACCGCCGTGCATCACTTCGTGACCATCGGGCAGTACGCCTACGCCGGCGGCATGACCCGCGTGGTCGCTGATGTCGCCCCCTTCATGGTCGTCGAAGGCAATCCCGCCCGCGTGCGCAAGGTCAACACCATCCTGCTGCAGCGCCACCACTTCGACGATCAGCAGATCGAAAAGCTCAAGGACGCCTTCCGCCGCCTGTTCCGCCTGGCCGACGACGCAGCCATCGGCAACACCGCCGAGGCGCTGGAGACATTGGAGGCTGACTACGGCGACGACTGGGCGGTCAAGGCCCTGATCGACGCCGTGCGCAAGAGCCAGTCCGGCGTCTATGGCCGCTATCGTGAAGGCCTGCGCCTGGACAACCGCTACACCAACCCGGTCAAGTGAATTTTAGATTTTAGATTTTCAATTTTTCACTTGCGGTTGGAATGTGTAGGTAGGGTCGATGCAAGAACAATCTAAAATCAAAAATCTAAAATCTAAAATCCTCGTCACCGGTTGCGCGGGGCTGATCGGATCGCATCTGTGCGAAGTGCTGCTGGCCCGCGGCGATGAAGTGGTCGGCATCGACAACTTCAACGATTACTACCCCCCGCAAATCAAACGCCGAAATATCGAATCCTTCCGGGGGCACGTGCGCGAGTTGGATATCCGCGACGCGGCCGGCATCGACAAGCTGATCGGCGAGTTCAAACCCACCGCCATCGCTCACCTGGCCGCCATGGCCAACGTGCGCTACTCCATCGGTCGGGCCGCACTCTACCACGACGTCAACGTCACCGGCTCGATCAACCTGCTGGAGGCCGCGCTCAAGCACGACTGTCACCAGTTCGTCTTCGCCTCCACCAGTAGTGCCTACGGCGACACCAAGACGCTGCCCTTCATCGAAACCGATCCGTCCAACACGCCCCTGGCGCCGTACCCCGCTTCCAAAAAAGCGGTGGAGATGTTCGGGCACAGCTATCACAACCTGCACCAGATGAACTTCACCGCGCTGCGATTCTTCAGCGTCTATGGCCCGCGGGCACGGCCGGACATGATGCCCTTCATGGTCACCGACCGCATCGTGCGCGGCCAGAAGATCACGCTGTTCAACGCCGGCGACATGAAGCGCGACTGGACCTACGTCGATGACATCGTCGCCGGCGTGGTGGCTGCGATCGACAAACCCTGCGGCTACGAAATCATCAACCTCGGCCGCGGCGAGCCGGTGCTGATGAGCGATTTCGTCACCATCATCGAGCAACTGGTGGGCAAGAAAGCGATCCTCGAGACGCCGCCCGCCCCCGCCAGCGAACCGCCGGTGACCTTCGCAGACATCACCAAAGCCCGCCGCCTGCTCGGCTACAACCCACAGACGGCCGTGCAGCAGGGCCTGGAAAACCTGTGGGCCTGGTATCAAGCCACGCACTGAAGTGCGTTCCGGATTTCGGCCAAAACATTTCACAGAGGGCGCGGAGGCTCGGAGGCGCAGAGCCGAAGAGGAAGACCCTATGGATGAAGAGGGAATCAATACCCTGACCGAGGCAGTCATCGGGGCGGCCATTGAAGTGCACCGGCACCTTGGCCCGGGTTTCGCCGAGCAGACGTATCAGCGAGCCCTGCGTATCGAGTTTGAGGAACGAGGTATTCATTACAGGACAGAGGTTCCGGTTCAACTGCAATACAAAGGCCGTTCCATCGGCGAAGGTCGCATGGATTTTCTTGTAGAGGAACGGTTGGTGGTTGAACTGAAAGCCACTGAACACAACCCCCGCAAATACTGCCGGCAGGCGGTGGCGTATCTCAAGGCGAATCACAAATCCGTCGGCCTGGTCATCAATTTTGAGTGCGATCCCCTCAAGGACGGCATTGCCCGCGTGATCCAATAGCGTGCTCGTTGTGGTTTGTCCTCTGTGCCTCCGTGCCTCCGTGTTCTCTGTGATATTGTTTTATCCCTCATCCAACTTCCCCTTCGTCGTATAATCGCATCCATGACTCCGCGGCGCAAACCCTCCGGGCTTGAGGCCCGCCATCTGCTGGATCGCACGGCCGCCACCACAGCCCAACTGCTGGCTCTGCTGGGTGCGCTGTCGATGGCGGTGGGGTTGATGTTCTTCATCAAGCAGAGCGGCGACTACCTCACGGGTGTGCTGGCGGTGCTGCTGGGACTGATGGGCATCGTGCTCAGTCTGTTCGTCAATGCTGCGGCCCGCATGCTGATCACGCTGTACGACATGCTCGACCAACTGCTGCTGCACCGTCGCCACGAGCACGAGGACTGATCGAGCGCAAAAAAAGCCCACGGCGGCGAACCGTGGGCTCAAGCGCAATCGCCCGACTGATTCGGGCAGAACAGATTTCAGAAAAGTTATGCGGCCGTGCTGGCCGGAGCGGGGGCCAAAGTGGCGATGTCGCGGCGGCCGGCGTAGCCGTCGTCGATCTCATGCCAGTAGCGGATGGTCTTGTCACCGCTGCGCCAACTGAGGCAGATTTCACGATCCTCGTGCACGCAGGGGAAGTCGATCAGACCTTTTTCAAAGTCCTTCAACTCGACGCCCAATGTGTGCAGCTCATCGATCAGGCTGCTGAGCCGATCCATGGAGGACTCGTAATCGCGTTCAAGCTGGCTGGAGCCGTCGCCGGGCTCGGTGTGTTCGAGGTTTCGCCGCAGTTCGACGATGTGGCGATAGACTTCGCGCACGTCGTCGATGATGCGCGAAGCATAAGGCAGCGCGCGGTTGGCCTCCTCGACGGAGAAATACTTCTTGTCCGGCAGGGGGGGATGAATCAGATGGTCACGCAGCATGGTCACGCTCCTGGGCTCGGCGGACACGTCGGCCCACTCGGCACGATGTTTGTATCGGCCGACTTTCACAAGGTGTTTGAAAGAAGAAATAAAACCGCGCGTGGCGCGTCCTTCTTGGTTATACGCTTGAACGATGTTTGGGGGGACAGCCACCAGCCATGAGCGACGAGCCATGAGGGTAGGAACAGGACAGGCTGCCTTTACCCCTCGTGGCCGGTGGCTGATGGCTGGTGGCTTTTCTTCAACCCTGCGAAACCGCCCCGGCTTCGACGCGCGCTTCGGGCATGGCCGAGGGCAGTAATTTCTGCTGCAGGTCCATCACCAGGCTCAGCAGCAGCGGGGTGACGATCAGCGTAAAAAATGAGGCGAAAATCAGGCCGCCGACCACCACGCTGCCCAGGCCGGGATAAAGCTCGCTGCGCGAGCCGGGTCAGACCACCAGCGGCAGCATGCCCGCCACCGAGGTCAGGGTGGTCATGAAAATCGGACGGATTCTCGTTCGCACCGACTCGCGGATCGCTTCGCGGTGGCCCAGGGGTTTATTCACCTCGATGCCACGCATGAAATTGAGCGACTGGTGCACGAGCAGAATTGCGTTATTGACCACCACGCCGATGAGGATGACGAATCCCAGCATGGTCAGTGTGTCGAGCTGTTGATCGGGCACGTAAGTGTGCACGATGCGCAGCCCGATAAACCCGCCGACGGTCGCCAGGGGCACGGTGAACATGATCACCATCGGGTAGAGGAAGCTCTCGAACAGGGCCGCCATCAGCAGGTACGTGACCAGCAGGGCCAGGAACATGCGGCTGGTGCCGAGGCTGGTGATGCGCTGCAACCATGAGCCGTGGTGGATATCGCCCAGCAGCGCGTTTCGCACCTGCGTGAGCTTATCGGCGGTGCCGGCCAGGTTGACCTCGATGTCGCCGCTGATCACGCCGCTGTCGCGCATCTGGGCCACGATGCCGTCGATGGTGTTCATGGCCTGCTCCAGGGGCTGACCCTGGGCGTTGACGGTCAAGGTGAAGGCGCGGCGCTGCTCGATGCGCTGAATCTCCTGCGGGCTGGTCGAGCGCTCGATGGTGGCGATGGAACTGAGCGGCACCACCTTGCGGCTGGCGTCCGTGCCGTCCAGGTTCACCGCCACCGGCACCGCGCCCAGCGTCTCGGGCGTGATCGGCACATCCGGATCGCGCACCAGCAGCAGGTCAATGTTGTCGCCCAGGTAGCGATAATCGCCGACGGTCGCGCCATCGACCAGGGCCTGCACGCTCAGCCCGATCAGTTGCACGTTCACCCCCATGTTGGCGGCCTTCACGCGATCGATCTTCACCTGCAACTCCGGACCGGGCAGATCGAAGTTCTGCGGCGAACTGCGCACCGCCATCGGCCCAAAAGCGCCCATCAGCACGCCCTGGATGGCGCCGGTCACCTGCCGCAACTGGGCCATGTCGTTGCCGCTGACTTCCACATCGATGGCGTTAGTGCCTTCGATGCCGCGGCCGAACAGCGACATCTGCTGGGCGAAACCCATGGAGCCGGGCGTCTGCCACATCATGCCCGACAGCAGGCCGGCCAGCGGTTTGACGTTGTTCTTATCCGCGCTGACCGCGCCCATGAAGGCGTTGTCCCCGAAGGCCACGTTGAAATACTGCGCGATGGGCGGAATGTTGACCACCTGCTCCATCTGCATGGTCTGGAAGTTCAACGACATCACCGGCGGCAGATCCTTGAGTTGCTCGGCGCTGGTCGCCTGCCAGTAGGGGGCCAACTTGGTTTCGATGTCGTGGCCGATCTGCGAGCGCTTGGCGATGGAGTAGCCCGGGGGATTGATCATCAGGCCGAAGACGATGTTGCGGTTACCGTTGGGCAGATAGGTGGTCGGCGGCATGAGCAGCATCGCGCCACCGATGGCCGCGACGGTGAACGCCGCCACGATCAGGAATCGGGCGGACATGCCGCCGGTGGTGGGGCGGCTGAGCGCGTGCAGGCCGTTGACGAAGCGATCGACGCCGCGGGCCATCAGCGCCGGCAGGCCGAACAGTTCGCGGAAACGGTGCGAGTGATGGTCGGGATCCGCATGACGCTCGCGCAGCCAGTGGGCCGCGGCGCTGGGAATGACGGTGACCGAGACGACCAGCGACAGGCTGACCGCCGACACGATGGCCAGCGAGATATCGCGGAACAGTTGCCCGACTTCCTCCTTCATCACGATCACGGGCGCGAAGACCACCAGCGTGGTGAGCGTGGAGGCCAGGATTGCGCCCCAGACTTCGCCGGCCGCATCGAGCGCCGCCGGGCCCGGCTTCTTGCCCATGCCCAGGTGACGGTCGGTGTTCTCCAGCACCACGATGGCGTTGTCCACCACCATGCCCACCGCAAAGGCCAGACCCGCCAGGCTGATGACGTTGAGGTTGCGCCCCATCAAGGTCATCACCACGAACGTGCCCACCACCGAAATGGGAATCGCCAGCGTCACCACCAGTGTCGGGCGCAGCGTGCGCAAAAAGCTCAGCAGCACCAGCACCGCCAACGTGCCGCCCACGAACAGGTTGTTGCGCACCAGGTCGATGGCGTCGTCGATGTAGATCGTCTCGTCGTAAGCCTGTTCGATGCGCACGCCGCTCTGGATCTGCGGCAGCACGTCCTTGTTGAGATAGGCAATGCGCTCGCGCAACTGGGCCATGGCGCTCATGACGTTGCTGCCGGTCTGGCGGATGATCTGAATCGCCAGCGAGGAGCGACCCTTGGCCCGCACGAAGCTGCGCTGCTTCTCCAGCGTCAGCACCACCGCGCCCAGGTCGCCCACGCGAATCGGGCCCGCATCGTCGTAGCTGACGATGGTCTGACGCACCTGGTCCAGCGCGTCGTACTGACCCACCGTGCGCACGCGCACGTCCAGCCGCCCGTCGGTGATCTGCCCGGCCGAGACGTTGACGTTCTCACCCTGCAACGCGCTGACCAGGCTGGCGAAGGTCACGCCCCGCTGGGCCAGGCGGCGCGGATCGATCTGCACGTGCACCTGGTGCTCGCGCCCGCCGTAGATGTTCACCTCGCCCACGCCCTCGACACGCTCCAGCACCGGCTTGATCCGCTTGTCGGCGATGTCGTAAAAGCCCTGCATGTCGAAGTTGTCGTCGTCGCTGATCAGCATCAGCCAGGCCATGGCGTTTTCGCTGCTGGACTCCACCGCCGTGATCACCGGCTGATCCACGTCGTCGGGATAATCCGGCACCTCGCGCAGCTTGTCGGAGACTTCCTGCAAGGCGCGGGTCATGTCCGTGCCGACGAAAAACTCCAGCGAGATCATGCCGCGACCCTGGCTGGCGGTGGCGGTCATCTTCTTGAGATTGGTCACGCCCTTGAGCTTGTCTTCCTGTTCCTCGATGACTGAACGTTCGACCTCTTCCGGGCTGCGGCCGACCCAGTTGGTCTCCACCGTGATGATGGGCTGATCCACGTTGGGCGTCAGTTGGATGGGGATCGCCCCCAGCGCGATCAGACCCGCCAGCACGACCAGCAGCACGCCCACGCTGACTTTCACCGGATTGTCGATGGCGAAACGAATGATGCCCATGGTTGCTCAGGGGGTTGGGAGTTGGCGGTAGGCAGCAGGCTTAGAACACGGAACTCAGCTTTTTACTTCCGGGGGCGGCGGTGGTTCGAAGAGCAGGCCCTGGCCGGGGATCAACCGTTCGCCGCCCTGCACCACCACCAGGCCGCCGACCGCCAGTTCCTTGTCACCAAGCGGCTCGATCACGTAGTCATCAGCCGTGCCGAACAGCACGCGCACCGGCACCGGGGCAGCGGTGGGCGGCTGCTTCTGATTGTCTGACGGCATCACGGCCCAGACCGAAGTATCAGCGCCGGAAAACAGCACCGCATCCCGCGGCACCACCAGGTGCGGCTGCTTCTGGGAAATCGGCAGATGAGCCGTCACACTCATGCCCGCCTTCAGTCGCCCGCCGCGATCGTCCAGGCGGATCTTGACCGGGAAGGTGCGGGCCGCATTGGCAGCCAGCGGCACCACCGCCACGATCTTGCCCTGGACCGACTCGTCCAGCGGATCGATGCTCACTTCAACCTGCTCCCCGACGTTCACCTGGCCGATGTACTGCTCGGGCACGTAAACCTCGGCATCGAGCTGGCCGGTGGTGATGACCTTGGCCACCGCCGCGCCGGGCGACACCCACTGGCCGCGCTCGACCAGGCGCTGCACCACCGCGCCGTCAAAAGGCGCCACGATGGCCAGACGCTCGACGCGCTGCTGGGCCTCATCGCGCATGGCCTGGGCGGCCTGAAGCGCAGCACGGTTGGCTTCAACCTTGGCCTGGGCGTCGTCGACTTCCTTGGGCTTGGCCGAGCCGCCGTTCGCCAGCTTGCGCAGGTATTCGTAATCGCGCTGCGATTGATCGAGCGTCACTTTCGCCGCCGCCACCTGGGCTTCGGCTTGCTCCAGGGCCAGCCGGGTCCACACCCCGTCGATCTCCGCCAGCACCGTCTGGCCGCCGACCACCGGATCGCCCGGCTCGATCGGAGCGCTCAGCACGCGACCTTCAACCTCAGCCGCCACGGTGGCGTGGCGGATCTCCTGCAAACGTCCCACCACGTCGAAGCGCCGGGCCAGTTCCTGCCGGCTGACAACGCCGACACGCACCGATGCCGGCGGCATGCCCTGCTGGGCCGCCGCATCGCCGCCGCCGTTCTGCCCGGCCGGTTGCATGTGACTGAGCACCAGCACCGCGAGGCCCGCGCCCGCCGCCACCCCCAGCAGCGCCGCGATGACGCCAATGATCAGACCGTGACCGTGATGATGTTCGTGAGAGGTACCGCTCATCGTGCAATCTCAAACATTGGAAAACGTGACAACATGATCTTTTATTCCGGAATCGACTGCCCGCCTCATCATTGTTTCGCAATCCGGCGAATCCCCGCGGCGCTGAACTTCACCATGTGCTCGACGATCGCTGCCGTGTCGTCCATCGGGCAGGGCAAACCGGCGTCGGCGTACATCCGCCGCGCTTCGAGAGTGTGCAGAATCTGACCCACCACGCTGTTCATGCACACCACGCGCTGATCCTTCGACAGCTTCGGACAAACGCGGTCGAATGCCTCGCTCATCGCTTCCTGCACCGGCAGAATCATCTCCCGAAAGAACATCCCCTTGGGCAATCGCCGCTTCAGAAGCTCGAAGTTGTAAAGCGTGCACATGCGACGCGAATGATCAAGGTCGGCCAACGGCTCCAGGAATGATGAAATGAACGCCCGCAGCACGGATTCGAGCGAGGCACGCTTGCGGACCAGGGCGGCTTGGATACTGTCGATCCGTCGCTCTCGCATCTCGTGCAGCCGGCGGCGGAACATCTCCACATACAGCTTCTCCTTGCCCCCGAAGTGGTAGTTCACCGCCGCCAGGTTGCATCCCGCCGCCGTCGTCAACTGGCGAACCGAGGTTTCCTCGAAACCCCGCGTACTGAACAGTTGCTCGGCCGCATCGAGCAGCCGTCGCCGCGTCGCCTCCGCCCCGCTTCCCGGAACGTGATCGCCCCCGGGCGCTGGTGCGGGTTCAGCCCGGCCGGCTGGCTTGGTTGGAGACTTTCGCGCCGTCATGACGTCATCAATTCAGGGGGTGCGACAATTTCAAACAATGATATCAAACAATTGTTTGAAAGCAACCGCCACCCGAAAATCCGGCTCAACGCCGGCACACCGCATGTCAATGCGATCCGTGCGATCACGGTCCCCCCACCGCACGTCCATGCGGCGCCCCCCTTACTCGCGCGCGTCAATGTGACTACGGGGACCACTTTTCAGCCCCGTCGTCTTCACTGCGGTGATACGGTTTGCGCGGTTTGCGAAAAGAACTTTGGCGTGC